>JBDTUA010000023.1:0-28302 GCA_040007995.1 Gemmatimonadota bacterium
GATCGATCGCGTCGCCCGAATGGGTGCCGACGTTGCCAGAGTGCAACGGGGCGAAACGCACTTCGCGAATGGCTACGGCGCGGGGGAGTGCCGGAGTCGTCGCCGAGCCGGCGCCCTCGGACGGGGGTGTCCGACGACAATGATCGGAAGTCGCGCGCCGCGCTAGCGAAAGAAACCAACGGGTGACGATGCGCCGAGTGGCGGGACATATTCGCGACATGACGCCACGTCGTCGTTCGTCCGCGGGTGTTGCACGCCCGCTCCTCGTCCTCTGCCTGCTGCTGGGTTCGGCCACGCCGCTCGCCGCGCAGGTCATCAGCGTTCCGCCGCCGCGAGCGAACACTCCTCGCCGTGGCGGGGGGCTGACGTACGGCACCGGGACGTGGGAGCCCGATTCGCTCGGGAATCACCGGGCGGTGGTCCACGTCGAGACCGGCGATGATGCCGTCTACGTGCGGATCCCATGGCGCCGGCGCGATCCGACGCCGGAGAAGGTCGGTCTCATCGTCATGGACGCCCGCACGCAACGGCGCGTGCGTAACGTGGCGCGCATGGAGATCACCCGTGAGTACGGGGACCTCGTCTTCCAGGCGCCCTCGGCGCCGGCCGACTACTACGTCTATTACCTCCCGTACACCGGCACCTTCACATCCAACTATCCAAAGATCACGTATCGTCCCCCGGAATCCACGGCGGATGCGGGGTGGATGCAGCGCAACGGCCTCACCCCGCAACAAGCCCGCGGCAAGCAGTGGCGTTCGCTCACCGCGGCGACCGTCACCGGCTTCGACGCCATCGACGAGTTCTCCCAGTTCACGCCGATGGAATACATCGCCAGCGCCGCGGAACTCGATTCGCTGCGCGCCCGCTACGCGTGGGCGGAGTACTTCGCCTTCGCCGAAGATCGGTCCCTCTCCATCCGCATGACGGATGACATTCCGCGGCGTTGGGTGCAGCAGGGACCCTTTGGCGCCTTCACCGGAACGACGCGACGCGGGGAATTCTACACCTTCCAGATCGGGATCTGGGCGCATCGGATGGCGATCGACTCGCTGCGCTACGAAGCGACCGGCTTTACGCGCAAGGGTGGTATGGAGACGATCCCTGCGTCCGCCGTCACGGCCTTCAATCTCGAAGGCACCGACTGGTCGGGCCATCGCTTCACGCGCACCGTGCGGGTCGAGCGCGGCAAGGTACAGGCGCTCTGGTTCGGCGTGGACATTCCTGGCAACGCGGTACCGGGCGAGTACGAGGGAGATATCGCGATCGGCAGCAGCAACGCCAAGGACCGCGTGTTCCGCGTGGTGTTGCGAGTGGGCTCCGAGCTAGCCGTCAACCATGGCGACGACGACCCGGCGTTGTTGACGCGACTGCGCTGGCTCGACTCGCAGCTGGCGGCGGACGACGGACTCGTTCCCCCGTACACGCCGATGACGGTCAGCGGAACAACCGTCGGGGTGCTGGGGCGCACGCTGACCTTCGGTGTCGACGGCTTCCCCGCCAGCATCAAGTCGTACTTCATGGCAGGCAACACGGTGATCGGGAGCACCGCGCACGAAGTGCTGGCTGCACCGGTGCAACTGGACGTGCACGATTCCGCCGGGACAATTCTGCCCTGGCGGGGCGGCACCGCGACGATCACCAAGCGGGCACCGGGGGCGGTGGCGTGGAGTACCACGCGACAGTCCGGGGCGCTCACCATGCGGGTTCGGGCACAGATGGAGTTTGAGGGGACGACGGAGTACCAGGTGACGCTCCGCGCCGCGCAACGCACGTCGCTAGGCGACGTGCGGCTCGAGATCCCCATGCGACCGGATGCCGCCCGCTACATGATGGGACTCGGCCAGAAAGGCGGACGCCGGCCGTCCGAGCTGCATTGGACGTGGGACGTCGCGAAGAAGAACCAGGACGCGGCGTGGATCGGGAACGTGAGCGCCGGGTTGCAGTTCACGCTCATGGACGAGCACTACGTGCGTCCACTCAACACGAACTTCTATCTCTCCAAGCCGCTCGTGCTCCCGGTCAGCTGGGGCAATGGCGGCAAGGGGGGATGCGACATCGCTGAGGCGACGACGTCGCCGGCGCGCGTGGCGGTCGCCTGTTTCTCGGGGGCGCGCACGCTGGAGGCTGGCGATTCGCTGCGATTCGATTTCCGCCTGATGATCACCCCCTTCAAGCCGCTCGACACGGCCGGTCAGTGGAAGACGCGCTACTTCCACGCCTTCGTTCCCGTGGACTCGGTGACGAAGCGCGGTGCCAACACGATCAACGTGCACCACGCGAATCGTGTGAACCCGTGGATCAACTACCCCTTCCTCGAGCCGGCGCAGATGCGCGCGTACATCGACTCGGCGCACGCACGCGGGATGAAAGTCAAGATCTACTATACGGTCCGCGAACTCTCCGACCATGCACCGGAGATCTTCGCGCTGCGATCGTTAGGTGATGAGGTGCTGCAGCATGGGCCCGGAGGCGGCTTCTCGTGGCTGCAGGAGCACCTCGGATCCGACTACCTCGCTGCCTGGCACGTCCCCGAGATCAAGGATGCGGCGGTCGTCAACAGCGGCGTGTCGCGTTGGCACAACTTCTACGTCGAGGGACTCGACTGGCTGGTGAAGCACGAGAAGATCGACGGGCTCTACATCGACGACGTCGCCTTCGACCGCACGACCATGAAGCGCGTCCGCAAGGTGCTCGATCGCGGCAACCCCGGCGCCCTCATCGACCTGCACTCCGCCAACCAGTACAACCCGCGCGACGGTTTCGCCTCGAGCTCGAACCTCTACCTGGAGCACTTTCCCTTCCTGAACCGCCTCTGGCTCGGCGAGTACTTCGACTACGATTCGCCGAGCGACTACTGGCTGGTGGAAATCTCCGGCATTCCCTTCGGGCTGATGGGCGAGATGCTGGAGAAGGGGGGGAATCCGTGGCGTGGGATGACGATGGGGATGACCGCACGCCTCCCGTGGAGTGGAGACCCGGCGCCATTGTGGAGGGCGTGGGACGCCTTCGGCATCCAGCAGAGCCGGATGCACGGCTGGTGGTCGGACAAGCCGCTGGTCACCACCAGTGACTCGCTGGTCCTGGCGACGACCTGGACCCGCCCCGGACGCGCGATGATCGCGTTAGGCTCCTGGCACGACGACGACCACGCCGTGCGCCTGACGATCGACTGGAAGGCGCTCGGCCTCGACCCCGCCCGCACGCGCCTTCGCGCCCGCGCAATTGACAAGTTTCAGGAAGCCGGCAGCTGGTCGTCAACCCAACCGATCATGGTGCCGGGAAAGAAAGGGCTGATCCTGGAACTGCAGGAGCGATAGAAGACGGGAAGACGAGGAGTGCCATTTCTCGTCTTCCTGTCTGCTCGCCTTTTACTTACTCCACGGAGGCTTGACCCCGTTCATGCGTGCGTACGCGATCATCTGCCCGAGATGCTCATGCAGGTCGGCGCTCATGATGAACGACGTCTCGATGATGGTGCGATCACCACCAAAGAGCTTCTGCGTGCCCGTGATCTTCTCCTCGTCGAGTCCCGTGACGGCCTTCCGGGTGAATGCGAAGCTCTCCGTCAGGTGCTTCATCACGTCGGCTTTGGTGCTCATTGCCTCGAACTTTTCCATCTCACCTTGTGCGCGCTTGATGACCGGTGACGGGGTCGCGCCGTATGCCATCGGGGTGAAGAGGTAATACTCACTGGCGACGTGCATGAACGCCTCGCCGATCGAACGAACGCCGGGGGCTGGGCGCCAGCTGTACTTCTCGGCCGGGATCGCCTCGGCGAGCGCGAGGAACTTGTGTTGGAGGGTATCGAGGTCGCTGACGAAACGGGCGCGCACCTCGATGGCCGCCGCACGCGGGAGGATGTCCTGTGCGCTTAGGCGCACGGCGGACAGCACGAAAGCGAACAGTGCAACGAGCGGAAGGGTGGCGCGGAGCGCGGACGATAGGCGCCGCGTCGACCGGCAGGGCGAGTCGGGCATGATGGGCTCTCGAAAGAAGTGCGTGGAATCTGCGGGGATGCGGGAGCCTACGCGACCGCGCCGTCGACCAAGAGGGGGACTACGGGACAGGACCCCTCAGCCGCGGGACGAACCGTCGTCCGCGCGATTCGTGCGCGCCTGAACGTGCCTGAACGCGCCTTCGCCTCGCGTCCGCTGCGCCGCGCCCGACTGTTCGTCGAGGTGCCGATCGGCAGGAGAATGGCTCTCGCGGCGCCGGCGGTTCACGTGTCCGAAAATGGCGAGTGGAGCCGCGGTGTTCAGGTTACACTATCGACATGCCTCTCGACCGATCGTCCTGCTACCGCGCCTTGAGCGCACGCGATGCGCGCTTCGACGGCGTCTTCTTCGTCGGGGTCACCTCGACGCGCATCTACTGTCGCCCGGTCTGTCGCGTGAAGACGCCGCGCGAAGCGAATTGCCGCTATTTCTCCCATGCTGCTGCTGCCGAGCGTGCGGGCTTCCGGCCCTGCCTGCGCTGCCGGCCGGAGCTGGCGCCGGGTACGGCCCTGGTCGATGCCACCGCGCAGCTCGCCGAGCGCGCCACCCGGGCCATCGCGGCTGGCGCGCTGAACGGCGGCTCGCTCGAGAGGCTCGCCACCTCGTTAGGTGTGACTAGCCGCCACCTGCGACGTGCGGTCGCCGCGCATATCGGCGTGTCGCCGATCGACCTGGCGACGACACACCGCCTCCTGCTGGCCAAACGGCTGCTGCACGAGACGAGTCTCCCCGTCGCGCAGGTGGCCTTCGCCGCCGGCTTCGAGTCGCTGCGCCGGTTCAACGCCGCCTTCAAGGGGCGATACCGGCTGGCCCCCGGCGCGCTGCGCCGGGCGGCGACACCGGGCGACGAGCCGGTGCCGCCAGCTGCAGTTCGCGTTGGACGCCGGAAGGATGCGGATGACGCCTCTCGACGTGGCGCGCCGCCGCCCGACGCGAGTCCGGTCGAGCTGACGCTCGAATACCGCCCGCCATTGGACTGGGAGTCGCTCTCACAATTTCTCGCCGCGCGCGCC
This sequence comes from Gemmatimonadota bacterium, assembly GCA_040007995.1. Taxonomy (GTDB): domain Bacteria; phylum Gemmatimonadota; class Gemmatimonadetes; order Gemmatimonadales; family Gemmatimonadaceae; genus SCN-70-22. The sequence goes on from JBDTUA010000023.1 coordinate 5,012, forward strand.
ACGCCGGGAGCGGAATACGTGGAGGCGGGGCGCTACGTGACGACGGTGCGCATTCCGCGTAGCGCGACCGGTACCTTCACTGCGCCGGCACTCGCCGATTGGGGCGCGGAGCGCGAGGTCGTGGGCCACATCGAGGTCGAATGGCGTGCCGCACGCGCGGACGGTGGACGCGTGACGGCGGTGCGACGCGCGGGAACAATAGCGGTTCGACTCTCAGCGTCGCTCCTGCCAGCACTCATGCCGCTGCTTGCCCGACTGCGTGACCTGCTCGATCTCGACGCCAACCCGGATGCAATCGCACGCCACCTCGTACGCGCCGGCGTCGCCGAGAGTGCGGCGTCGTTCGGCGGGATTCGTATCCCGGGGACGCTCGACGGTTTTTCCCTCGCGGTACGCGCGATCCTCGGACAACAGGTAAGCGTGAAGGGCGCGACCACGGTGATGGGGCGACTCGTCGAGCGCTTTGGAGAACCATATGCCGGGAGCGATCCCCGGCTCACGCGCCTCATGCCCACCGCCGCGACGCTCGCCTCCTGCACGACGGGCGACATCGCCTCGTTAGGGATGCCTGGTGCCAGGGCCGACGCGGTCCTGGCGCTCGCGCACGCGGTGGCGTCTGGCGCGCTCGTCCTCGCCCCGGGGGGCGACGTCACGGCATCGATTCGTACGCTGACCGGACTCCCCGGAATCGGCGACTGGACGGCCCACTACATCGCCATGCGAGCCCTGCGCTGGCCCGACGCCTTTCCCGCCAATGACCTGGTCCTGAGGCGCGCGGCCGGCAACGCCACGGCGGCACAACTACTCAAGCGCGCGGAGGATTGGCGACCCTGGCGTGCGTATGCCGCGATGCACCTCTGGCGTACTGTCTCCTCCGCTCCCGTGACCCCTTCTTCCCGGAAGTGACCCGATGACGACCCACGATCTGATCTTCTTCACCACGATGTCCTCGCCGCTGGGCGAGTTGCTGCTCACCGGAGACGGTCGGCACCTGACCGGATTGTACATGACCCCGCACACCTACGGACCGGAGCGAGACGCGCACTGGGAGCGCGACGATGCGGCCTTCGCCGGAGCCGTCCGCCAGCTGCAGGAGTACTTCGATGGACGGCGACTGACCTTCGAGATCCCGCTCGCAGTCGACGGCACCGACTTCCAGCGCCGTGTGTGGATGGCGCTGCGTGACATTCCGTTCGCGCACACGGTGTCGTACGCGGACATCGCGCGCGAGATCGGTAATCCCAAGGGGGTCCGCGCGGTCGGACTCGCCAACGGGCGCAACCCGATCTCGATCATCGTTCCCTGCCATCGCGTGATCGGGAGCAACGGATCGTTGACCGGCTACGGCGGAGGGATCGACCGCAAGCGGTGGTTGCTCGAGCATGAGGCGCGGCACGCCGGATTCGCCGGGACGCCGCTGGGGGGAGGAGAGTAGGGTCAGACGCTGTTCAGGGAGCGCCCGCACCGGCCGCCGCGCGCACCACCTCGGCGATCTCCTCGGCATCGGTCACATCCCACGCGTACTCGTCGGGGACGAAGGGGCGCCCGATGCGGACCGCGGGGGCGCGAAATATCATCCGCCCCTCTACCCGCCGCGATCCGCGCAGGTGCACTTCGCGAACGTGGGTGGCCGATACCACGGCCGCTACATTGTCGCGGCGCACGCCCCCCCCCGCCATCACCACGATACGCTCCCCGCCGCGGCGCACGAGGCGCGCGAGGCGCTCGGTGCCTTCCATGGCCGTCGCCGCCCCGCCCGACGTGAGCACCCGCTGGACGCCTAACGCCTGCAGCGCATCGAGCGACTCGTCGAGGTCCCGGGTGACGTCGAACGCCCGGTGAAAGGTGAAGGGGAGCGGGTGGGCCGCTTCGATCAGCGCGCTCGTCCCATCCTCATCGATCGTCCCGTTCGGGTTGAGCGCCCCGCTCACGACGCCATGCACGTCGCACGACTTCGCAAACTCGATGTCACGCAGCATGACCTCGATGTCGGCGGCATCGTACAGGAAGTCCCCTCCCCGTGGGCGGACGATCGCGAAGAGGGGGATCCCCACGCATCGGTGCACGGCCCGCATCATCCCGCCGCTCGGCGTCGTCCCCCCCTCGACCAGGTTGGCGCAGAGCTCCAATCGGCGCGCCCCCGAGCGCTCGGCGGCGATCGCTCCCTGTACCGAATCCACGCACGCTTCCACCAGGATAGGCATCGAGAAATCCTAACGAGCGAGACGGCCAGCGCGCACGAGCACCGAGGTGGCGATCATCCACTGGGCGAGGTAATAGGTGCCGAGCACCACACTGCGGGACCCGGGAAAGTCCCCCCGGAATCTCGCGAGGCCGAGCGCGGCGTCCGACGCCACGAAGAGCACCGCCCCGACCGCCGCCCACCACGCCCCCTCGTGTGCATCCCGGCGTGAGCGCTCGAGCGCCTGCCACGCCATCACCAATAGCACGAGCATGTAGGCGAGTACCGGGACGCGCAATGGACCGAGCGTGGGCCAGAGCATCGCCATCAGCGTCGCACCGAGCGCCGCCAGCGGCCGCCCGGTCGCCCCACTCCACGAGAAGCCACCGTCGCGCGTGAACGCCGCCAGGTACGACAGGCGGGCCAGCAGAAAGACCAGCAGCCCGGCGACGAAACGGCTCTCGGGCTGCAGCCGGAGCATGTCGGCGGCGAGCGAGAGGAGAAGGCCCAGCGTCACGAACTGCGCGTAACGATCTTCATCTTCCAACGACGTCGGGATCGTCAGGGAAAGCAGCAGCGCCGCGCACATGGGCGTGAGCAGGGTGAGTTGCGACAGACTCCCGTTCGAGTCAGCACGCAATACGAGCACGAACGCCAGGAGCAGGGCGACCGAAAGGAGCTGCCAGGCGCGCATCGGGGAGACGGGGAAGGGTCGAATCGGCGACCTGAAGCTCATCGCCCTGCTCACAGCTCGCAACGTGCGCTACTTTTTTTGTCCGAGCGAACGCTGTGCCGTCCCCCATTTCCCACCCCCGCTCTCGTGCGTCGGTCCCGCCCGTCCGAACGCCAGTTCGATCTCTGGCCGCCACGCATCCTCGTGGAGGAGTTTGACCCGCGCGCCGTCGCGGGGACGTCCACGCGCGTGGTGGCCCTCTATACAGTGCGTTACGAGCGCGAACCGGGGGTGCACCAGGTCTTCTTCGACCACCACGGATGGTATTGCGCCGACCATGGTCCGGCGTGCAAGGCGGTGCGCGACGTCACCGCGCGTCGCGAGCGCGACATGACAACTTGATCGCTCTCGGGAGGATCAGGATGCGGACCAACGGATTCGTGGGGGCGCTGCTGCTGCTGGCGGCGTGTGGCGGCGGGGGCGACGGCCCGACGGCGGGCGATGGGGTAGCGTCGGTGTCGCTCAATGCGCCAAGCCTCGACATGCTGGTCGGACGCACCGAACAGTTGGTCGCGACGGCGAAGGACGCGCAGGGCAATCCGGTTGCGGGGGCACCGGCCGCGACGTGGACGAGCCGCAACCCGTCAGTTGCTACCGTGAGTGCGTCCGGCCTGGTCACTTCCGTGCTGGTGGGTGCGGCCGACGTCACCGCCTCGGTCGCCGGCAAGTCGACGTCGTTGCGCGTGACGGTCACGGTGGCGGCAACGACGGTGACCGTCAACATGCCCGGCCTCACCTTCGCCCCCTTCCGTGTCACGGTGAAGCAGGGCGGGACGGTCAACTACGTCTTTCCGTCGTTGGCGCACAACGTGATCTTCGCGCGCGTCTCGGGCGCTCCGGCCGACATTCCCGGGCAGGTGAGTAACACGACGGTCTCCCGCGTTTTTCCGTCGGCGCTTATCTACCAGTACTCCTGCACCATCCACAACGGGATGGACGGCGAAGTCGAGGTCGTGCCGTAGGACGCTACTTCGTGACCCCCCTGAACGCCGGCACGTATCCAGGAAAGACGGCGGACAGGCTGGTGTTGCCCAGTCGGTTCTGCACGATCTCGCCGATCACGTCGCGATAGTCGATCGAGACCGGAAGGTCCTGCTTGTCGACGAGGTTCTCCTGGGCGAGCGGGCGCCAGTTGCTCGTCAGGACGCGCCCGCCGCGAATGCCGCGTCCCATCGTGAACAGCGCGGTGCCCCGTCCATGATCGGTCCCTCGGCTGCCGTTCTCCCGCACGTTGCGCCCAAACTCCGAAAGCACGACGACGGTGACGTTCTGCGCCAGCCCGCTGGCGATGCAGTCCTGCCAGAAGGCCCCGAGCGCGGCCGAGAGCTGCGTCATCGTGTTGTTCATGCCGCCGGTGAGCGGGTTCTGGTCGGTGTGTGTGTCCCACCCACCGATGTCGACGTGGATCGCCTCGACCCCGATGTCGGCCTTGATGAGTGCCGCCGATGAGCGGAAGGCGCGCGAGAGGCCGGTGTTGGGATACACGGCGCCGTTGGCCGGCGTGTAGCCGCTGATGTTGAGCGCCTGGAGCAGGGTGACGGTGTTGATGGCGTCGAGCGCGGCGGTCCGGGCGGGCTCGATCGACGTGTCGTAGTCGGATCGCAGCCAGGCCGTGCGTGCATCGCGCGTCCCGCTGCTCCCGCTGATGCCATAGTTGGCGGGGTCGGACATCGGCAGCGTCTGCGGCCCTCCCTTCAGCGTGTCAACGAGTCCGTCGGAGATGCCGACGCCGCGCAACGACGCGCCGTTCTTCATCGGAGAGGTCGTGGCGAGGTGCCGTCCGAGCCAGCCGGTGTTCACGCTGGAGTCGTTCGCCTTGCCGACTTCGATGAAGTGCTGGGCGTCGAAGTGCGATCGGGTGTTGTACGTCAGCCCCGCGCCGTGCACGACCAGCAGGTTGCCCGCTTGATACGCCGGGACAAGGAAGCGCATCCCCTGCGGAAGCGCGAAGAAGTCGTCGAGGGCGATGCCCCGGCTGGCCGACGCGCTGTCGGGACGTGGGATCGCGATCGTGGGACGTCCACTGTAGTACAACGGATCCCCGAACGGGGCGCATAACGAGAGGCCGTCGGCGCCGCCGCGCAGGAAGACGGAGACGATCACGTCGCGATTCGCCGCATAGGTGTCGGCGAACGAGACCTTGGGGAGCCACTCCGGATACGCCCAGGTGTACAGCGCGGCCCCCGAGAGAGCGGTGGAGGTGCCGAGGAATTCGCGGCGGCTGGTCAGCTCGTTGTATTCATGGCACGCGCAATCGTCGTGCTCGGACTGGCTCATGCAGGGCTCCGGGGCGTCGTGACGGGTCGTGGGGTCGCGCGAGCGTCCCGGGTCAGGTCCACTGAAAGGTCGACGAACTCAACGCGAGGGCGACCGCCTCGCGGGCGCGTGCCTGCGTCACGTTTGGTTGCGCGGCGAGATAGGTCGTCAGCTGCCCCTTGAGACGGTCCGGCATCTCACCGGCGAACAGCTCCTTGTTGATTGCCGCCGTGACCCCCTCGGGGGTGTTCACGGCGATAAACCGGTTGATGTCCATCGTCACCTCGCCCGACGCCGTCGTTAGGTAAACGGCGAAGTTCCAGCGCTGCATAACGCCCCCCGCCCAGTAATCCGCCCGGTCAGGATATCCATCGGGGGGATCCCAATAGAAGAGCGGCTGCCCGAGCAGCCGCAACCAGCGATCGGCGAGCGTCGAGACCTTGCGCACTGCCGGCTTCGTCGCACGCAGCGACGAGACGAGGAAGTGATACGGGCGTTTGAACTTGGGCGCAGCCGCTGCAACGTTGGCCGGCGACAGCACCGCTCGCACCATCGCGGGGATGTCGCCCTGCGTGCGCGTGTACACATTGGCGACGGCCGTGATCTGGGCCGCGGACGGCTCGTACTCCAGCAGCCAGCGCAGCAGCTTGCGCCCGATGAATTTCGCCGTGTTTGGGTGCGCGGTGAGGAAGTCGAGCATCTGGTCGCCTTCGGACTTCGCCGCGGCGCCGGCACTCGTCGGCATCGCCTGAAAGAGCTGTCCCATCACGGTCTTGGCGCCGAAGTCGTGTCCAGTCGGGTCGAAGGTGAAGGTGCCGCGCCCGGCGATCGTCCAGCCCGTGAAGACGCGCGCCAACTCACGCACGTCGCCCTGCGTATAGCCGCCCGCGGTCCCCAACGTGTGCAGCTCCATGATCTCGCGCGCGTAGTTCTCGTTGAGCGTGCGCTGGCGGTTGCGGGTGTTGTCGAGGTACTCGAGCATCGCCGGCGAGTGCGCGCTCGCCTTCAGCAGATCGGGGAATCGTCCCAGCGCGTACTTGCGGATGACGTCGCGATCGTCGACGAGCTTGAGATAATTGACCTGCGGAAAGGCGATGTTGAAGTGATCGCTCCAGCACTCCACCATCCGTTCGTACAACTGCCGCTTCGAGAAGGCGGCGCGATAGAGCGCCCCCTCGGTCAACTGATCGATGACCAATCGCTGGTCGATGTTGTACAGCTGGTCACCCGTCTGCGTCAGCAGCGGATAATTCTGCCCGACGAACGTCTGCGTCGCGCCGTCCTCGATCTTGCTGTAGCCGAGGTGGTAGTTGATATAGCCGTTGTAGCCAAGCTTCTGCGCCAGCTTGAGTTCGTCTTCGGTGACCCCATTGGTCACTCGGCGTACAAGGCGCGTGAGGGCGCTGTCCCAACCCTTGAGGGCGGCGGTGGCCTGCTTGCCGAACGGGTCGAAGCTGGCGCCGGGCGCCTGGTCGAGCAGCCGCTTCACCATCGCGCGCGCCGCCGATTTTTTCGGCGCCTGCTGCGTCGCCTGAGCCACTGCGCGGCCGGCGCCTGCCATCGAGGCTGCGGCCATCGAGACCCCGAGGGCGAAGAAGCGCCGCCGCGACGCCTGCGCGTCAGGCCTAACGATTAGCGCCGCGTGCTCGTCTTCCGTGGACCCACTCCCGCCGGCGACGTCCTCGCTGGCGGAATCAGACGCCGTCGGATGCATGCGGATCGCGCTCCCGTGATTCAGTGGCTCGTGCTCGCCCGCCACCGCGCGGGGCCGGACGTCCATTCGACGATCAATCCCTCGCGACGTCAGCTCAACCGTGACATTTCACGTCCCCGGACAGCCACTCGCGGCGCGCGATGCGAACTCTAGCAGACATTTCCCACGGTCGCGGTGCGAAATCGCACAGACGGACTGTACCGACTGTATCACCGGTCGCGCATGCATCACGAATGCACGGGCAGTGGCCACTCCTCGTGCAGCGGTGCGCGCCGCTTTGTCTGATGTCGATGCGCGGGCTATTGCCCTGCGAGATCGGCGTCCTCGTCCGTTCCTCCGTCCTTTCCGTCGCGTCCGAGCGTGGAGAGGTCGAAGTTCGTGACGTTGCGGATCCCGGGCGCGCGGTAGACATACGGACGATCCCACGGGTCGAGCGGGACCGCCTTCCGCAGGTATGGTCCCTTCCAGTTCGTCGGGATCGGCTCCCGAGTCGGCTTGTCGCGCAGCGCCTCGAGCCCCTGCTCGGTCGTGGGATATGCGCCGATGTCGAGGCGATAGCTGTCGAGCGCCGTCCCGAGGAGCGCCATCTGGGTGCGCGCGGTCGACGACTTCGCCTCGCCTACCCTCCCGAAGATCTGGGGCGCAACGAGGCCGGCGAGCAAGCCGAGGACGATGACGACCACCAGCAGCTCGAGCAGCGTGAATCCGCGGGCGGACGCCACACGTGCGGGCCATGGGCTGCGACTCGCTGGATGGTCGCTGATCGTGAGGCGCAGCGGGCGACGCGCACGATGCCTCGTTTGATGGCCCCGCTTCGAGACGGTCGTCCGAGGTTGGCTCATAGCACCGACGCGTTGATGGAATAGATCGCCTGCAACATGGCGAGCGCGACGAAGCCGACCAGCGCGCCGAAGCCGACGATCAGTGCCGGCTCCACCAACGCGACGAGGCTTCGCAACGTCCGCTGCGACTCGGCATCGTAGGTGTCCGCGACCCGGAGCGCCATGGTGTCGAGGACGCCACTCTCCTCGCCGACCGCGAGCAGCTGCGTGGCCAGCGGTGGAAGCGTTCCTGCCAGCGCCGCGGCGACCCCTTCGCCCCGCTCGACGGCGCGCATGGCGTCGTCGATGCCGGCGGCCAGCGCGGCGTTCGTCACCGCCTCGCGCGCGACACGCATTGAGGCGAGCACGCCGCTCCCGCCGCGCAACAGCGTCCCGAAGGCGCGAGTGAAGCGCGCCGCTGTCACCGTGCGCTCCAGCGTCCCGACTACCGGCCACCCCAGGCGCGCGGCGTGCCACCGTCGACGGTTCGCCGGCTCCCGTCCCCACGTACGCAGGGCGCCGCCGATCACCACGCCTAACGAAGCGCCGAACCACCACCACCGCGTGACGATCGCACTCAGGAGCACGAGCAGGCGCGTGGACGCGGGGAGCGTGCCTCCCGCATCGGTCAGCATCGCGACGAAGCGCGGCACCACGAAGGCCAGGAGGACGAGGACTCCGATTCCCGACACGACGCCCATCAACGCGGGATAGAGTAAGGCCGCCCGCAGGTCGCCGCGCAATGCCCGCGTGCGCTCGACGTGATCCGCCAATCGCTCGAGCGCCTCGTCGAGCGTCCCGCTCTCCTCCCCAGCGCGGACGAGCGCCGGGGCGAGCGCGCCGAAGAGCGCGCTCCGCGACCGCAGCGCCGAGGCAAGCGTTTCACCACGCTGGACGTCGGCGCGCACGCCCGCGAGTGCCACACGCAGTTCGTGTGTAGCCGCATGCTCGCTGGCGAAGCCCAGCGCGCGCTCGAGCGTGGTGCCACCGGCGAGCAGGGTGGCCATCGTTCGTGTCGCGGTAGCGAGCGCGTCGTCGCGACGACTTCCACTGACCCAGCGTCCCCGCGGCTCCCGTTCCGTGGCGCCGACCGGTTCGACCGAGAATGGAACGAGTGTCTGCCGACGCAACTGATCGATCGCCTCCCGTGAGGAGGGCGCCTGCAGCACCCCCTCCACCACCTCGCCCGCGGCGGTCGCCGCGCGGTAGCGGAAGGCGACCGTCACGGACGCGACTCCCGATGCGGAGGAGTCGGGCGCCCAGCATCGATGCGCGTCTGCCCATTCTCCTCGAGCCCGAGCACTCGCCGGACTTCTTCGGGCGACGTGACGCCGCCGAAGACCAGGGTCGCCCCGGCGTCCTGCAGCGTCGTCATGCAGTACGACGCCCCGTCGGCGCGTGAGCCGTCGAGCGAGCGATGCACGGCGAGATGGCGGCGGTCGTGGTCGTCCGGCACATACAGCTCGTAGATCGCAGTCCGTCCGCGAAATCCGGTCTCGCCGCAGGCCGGACATCCCGCGCCGCGGCGCGCCCCCTCCCGCGGATGGTTCCTGAACGCCGCCCCGCCGACCGTCGCCAGCGCGGGGTCGTCAGGTGCAATCCGTGACGCGCATTCCAGGCAGTTCACGCGCACCAGTCGCTGCGCCAACACCCCGTGCACTGTCGCTGCGACGAGGTAGGGTTCTATGCCCATGTCGATCAGCCGGGTGATCGCCCCGGGGGCATCGTTGGTGTGCAGCGTGGCGAGCACCAGGTGGCCGGTGAGCGCGGACTGGACCGCCATTTCCGCGGTCTCGCGATCGCGCAGCTCTCCGACCATCACGATATCGGGGTCGTGGCGCAGGATCGAGCGCAGCACGTTCGCGAAGTCGAGACCGGCCTTGCGATTCACCGGGATCTGGGTCACCCCCGCCACCTGATATTCCACCGGATCCTCGACCGTCACGATCTTCACCGTGGGATCGTTGCGTCGCGCGAGGGCGGCATAGAGTGTCGTCGTCTTCCCGGAGCCGGTGGGACCGGTGACGAGCAGCAGGCCGGCGGCGCGTTGCACGAGCGGATCGAAGGCAGCACGCACTGGCTCAGGCATCCCGAGGTCAGCGAAACTTCGCACCCCCGCGGCGTCGTCGCCGTGGTCGAGAATGCGCACCACGACGCTCTCCCCGTGCAACGCCGGCAGCGTCGAGACGCGCAGGTCGACCTCGCGCGTCCCCAGGCGCACGCGAGCGCGCCCGTCCTGCGGCAGCCGTCGCTCGGCGATGTCCAGGCCGGCAAGCAGCTTGATACGTGAGACCACGCCCGCCTGCAGCGCGGGCGCATATGTCGCCACGTCGCGCAGCACGCCGTCGACGCGTTGGCGGAGCCGCAACCCGATGCGTGTGCTCTCCAGGTGCACGTCGCTCGCCCGCGAGTGCAGGGCGTCGGCGAGCGCAGCATTCACCAGTTGGACGACCGGCGCATCGTTGGCCTGCGCCCTCAGGTCCCCGAGTCCCAGGTCGCTCCCGCTCGTGTCCCCCGTGGCGGAGAGCGTGTCGTCATGCTCCGACCCTTCGCGCGACACTCCCATGAGCGCCGCTTGAAGCTCCTGCGGCGACACGTCGACGACCACAACGGCACGGCCCAGGCGCCGCACCAACTCGTCGGTCACCGTCGGGTCCAGCGCACGCCCCGCCGCGACGACAACGCGCCCATCCGCGTCCACGCGGACGGGAAGCACCAGCTGCTCCTCGAGGAATCGTCCCGGCAGCCGCAATGCCAGCGCACCGGCCGCCGCCTCCCGCAGCACCGCCGACGTGAGCGCCATCTCCCGTCCCCCGTCCCCCGTCCCCCGTCTCGACGCCTCGCTCACGGCACCTTCTTCTTGATGAGCGTTCCCAGGCTGTCCAGCGTCCCCGGCTGCGCCCCGTTGATTCGATCGCGCACCCGCTCGCGGATCGTGTCCGCGTCGGCATCCGAGCGCACGATGTAGGGCGTGACGAAGATCGCCACTTCGCTGCGATTGCGGTTGACGGAGCGCCGGCGGAACAACGCGCCGAGCAGCGGGATGTCCATGAGGAGCGGGACGCCGCTCTCGATCGTCTCGCGGCTGTCGCCGATCAACCCCGCGATCACGACCGTCTGTCCGTCACGGATGATGGTGCGCGTCGCTGCCTCGCGCGTCGAGATCACCGGGGCGTTGAGAGCGGACTGGATCGTCTGCGTGGTCAGTGTGCTCACCTCCTGCAGGATCTGCACGGTGACGTAGTCGTCGTCATTGATCGTCGGTACGATGGTGAGCTGCGTCCCCACATCCTCGAACTGCACCGTCCGGTCGATCGCCACGTCGTTGCCGAGGCGCGTCGAGGCGATGAAGGGGACACGGTTCCCCACGAGGATGCGCGACTCCCGGTTGTTGGCGGCCAGGATCGATGGCGTGGAGAGGACCCGTACCTGCGAACGCGACGCGAGAGCCCGCAGGATCGCCCGCACGTTCGCATTCCGCAGCGTCACCACGCGGACCGAGAAGTCCCGCAGCGATGATGAGTCGGCGGCGCCCGGATTTCCGGAGGAGATGTCGGTGCTCCCCCCGACGTTCCGCCAGTCGACGCCGAATTGATCGCCGGCCCCCAGCGTCACCTCGGCGACGGTGACCTCGAGCAGGACCTGGGCCGGTCGGCGGTCGAGCGCGTCGATCGTCTCCTGCAGCAGCGGAAAATTGGGCGGCGAGGTGCGGATCAGCAGCGAGTTGGACGGGGTGTGCGGGACGACGGTCGTCTGCCCCGTCAGCGCGCCTGGCGTGGTCGGCCCCATCGCGCTGTCCGTGCGCTGCCCCGAAGCCGCCGGCGCGGAAAGCGGGACCGAGAGCGGGACGTCGCGCCGAATGCGAAAGGCGTCCCCCTCGCGCTGCCGGAAATTCTCCAGCGTCCGGGAGAGCGCAAGGTCGTCGAGCGAACGGCGTCCGGTCCGCGCCACACTCACGCCGAACAGCTGCCCTAACGATTCGGCCAGGTCATCGGCGTTGGCGTACTTCAGGTTGACGACGTAGGTCCTCAGCCCCGATTCGCCCTGCGGCGTCGTGTCCAACCGGCGCAGCAGATCCAGGTAGCGCGCCACGTTGCTGCCGCGGTCGGTGATCAGGAGCGCGTTCGAGCGCGCCACCGGCTCGATGCTCGCCCCCGCCCCGGCCACCTGCCGCAGCACCGCCGCCCCCTCGTCGGCGCGGATCCCCTGCAACGGAACCAACTGCGTGACCAGCCCGAGCGGCGGCGGGTCGGGGAAGTCGAACCCTGCGCGCACCTCGCCCGTTTTCGGTGCCTTGTCTGACGGATAGATCTGCGCCACGCTGCCACGCACGACCGCCACCAACCCCCGCGACTCGAGCATCCCCTCGAGGAGGGCGGGAATCTCGGCGGCGGACACCGGGGCCGCGGTCGAGAAGGTGACACGCGCGTCCGTCGGAACCTCCGACGTCACAGCGGTGAGCCCGATCGCCGCCGCCAGCGTCCGGATCACGTCGGCCAGCGGGGCATCGCGAAAGTCGAAGCGTGTCCCCACCGAAGCGGGGCGTGCCTGCGCCGACAACGACGGCGCCGCGACCAGCGCGATTGCGACGCTGCACATTCCCAACACCTTCCTGAGACGCCTCACGGGCGTTTCTCCTCTGATTCGAGGCGCACCGTCACGCGCCCGCGCGGTCCGGCCAGGATGACCGAGCGCGGGGCAATGGCGATCACGCGATAGCCGCCGTCGCGGTCTCCCACGGCATACAGCCGCGGGCTTCCGCCGGACGGGTCCAGCTGCAACAACGCCTGCGTCCCGCGAGCACCCACCACCGTGCCAAGCAGCATCGGGTCGCCCGACGGAGTGGACACCACCTCGGAAGCATCCGCCGGCTCCGCTACCACGCCGCCGGAAGAGTCCATCGCCGCGTCGGGCGGTGCATACCGCGAGGTGGGTGGTGCCCGCCGCACCGAGAACACGTTGGCCAGGACCACGTCCTCGGCAAGTTCGGGATCACCAGGCGCAAGCATCGGCGGGGTGAACGTCGAGTCAGCGCCGATCGGGCGTGCAGCCGACGAGCCCACCGCGGGTGGGAGCAGGAGGAAGACAACCCCCACCGCTGCCGAACAGGCGGCGGTCAGCAGCAGGGCGGCGCGCAGGGGGCGCATCAGGACGTCCTCATGGCGTGAGGACAAACGGGGCGCGCACGACGAGTGAGATCTGCAGCAACTCGCCCCGCAACGCGGAGTTTGCGCTCACCGATAGCTCCGTGACCTCCAGCAGGCGGCTCCCGTGTTCCACCCGCGAGAGAAAATCAGCAAGGCCATACACGTCGCTCACCGCCGAGAGAGTCGCGGGAATGGACGGAGGGCCGTCGGTCGTCGCGTCGGCCGCACTGGCGACGTCGAGGCGGGTCACGCTCACCCGGCTCGCCGACGCATAGGCCTGGAGCACCGACTGGAGCGACGAAGCGGCGAGCGCCGCGGTACGCCCATGGATGAGCCGCACGGGGAGCGACTCGACGGCCGCGCTCCGTGCCCGCGCCACCGCCTGCAGCGCCTCGGCGTGCGAGCCTAACGAAATCAGCTGGCCGCGTTCACGCCGCAGCGCGTCGATCATCGCCTCGCGATCGCGCCAGCGCCCCAAAGCCGGAACGACGACCGTCGCCAGCAGCAACGCCATCCCCAGCACCGCGCCCCCGAGGGCGATCGTTCGGCGCTCGCGCGCGTCAGGCGCCAGGACGGACACGGAGGGCGATGGAGAAGGTTTCGCGCGTGCGGGGACCGTCGCGGAAGCGCGAACTGGCCGAGAGGATCCGGACATCCTCGAACTGTCCATCCCGGTCGAGGTGCGGAACGAGCGCTGCCGCGCTGGCCGCGGTTCCGTCAACCTGCCAGTCGCGACCCACCGCACGAGCGTTGAGGATCACCGCGTCGGGCGGGAGGGCGTTCGAGATCGCCGCCAGCGCTCCCAGCGTACCACCTCGCCCTCGCTGCCCGGCGCGCGCAGCGTTCCCAAGGTAGGACACCTCGGCGTCCAGTCGGGCCGTCGTCGCCAGCGCGTCGGAACCGGCGCGGGCAGGCTCGCGCCGGGCGGCCACGTCCGCCTCGAGCGCTCGCACGGTACGCTCGCGCCACCGGTCGATCGAGAGTAGCGCCAGCACCAGGCCGGCGACCGCCGCGAGCACCGCGACCGCCAGCCGCCGTCGTCGACGTGCAGCGATCCGCTGCCGATGCGTGGCAGGGGCGAGGGTCGCGGCATCGGGAGCATCCTCGGCGAGGAGCGCCCCCCACGCGGCACGGTGGCTCCCGGGCAGCGCCCCGTCGGCCGGTGGAGGCGTTCCGGGCGCCTCGCCAAGTGCGAGCGGAATGCGCCGCACAGCGACGACGCTTCCTGCGCGCACGGCGACGAAGCCATGCTCTCCCTCGTTGGCCTCGACGTGGTACTCCCCCTGCACGTCGCCGCCCTTCCGCCCGAGCGCGCGCGCCAGCGCCGCCGGTGCGCTCTCGATGCGCGTGATCGGTGCCCATGCTTCGAGCGCATCGCACCAGCGTTCGAGCGCGTCCGCATCGACCGCCAGCGCGACGGCTCCTCCGGGGACGAGCGTCGCGACGATCGGCGTTTCGGTGGCAAAGAATCGCGCGCTCTCGAGCGTGAGCATGCGCGCGCGTGCTTCGTCCGGGGCCGGCGGGAGGACGGCACGCGCGACGTGCAGCAATCCCACCCCGATCGCCACCGCGATCGACTCGACCGGCCCGACCAGGTCACGCAGCGCGGCGATCCCCGCGTCTGGCGACGAGGGCGCCCACGACACCTCGACAGTGCGCTGTACTGCGTCGCGCCAGCCCGACGCGACCACCCCGCGCAACAGCGTCGGGGAGAGTTCGAGAGCGAGGCGCGGACTCACAGGATGCGCTCCCGCCAGTGCACCAGCACCAGCCGGTCGCTGGCTACCGCATACACCGCCTGGATCTCGTGGGTCAGCGGATGGCCCCGCGTCCATCCCCGCGCGATGAGAACCAGTCGAGTCGGCGCGTCGCGCAGTTCGCCAAACGCAGCGGAGCGCACGGTGTCCGAAGCGCTCACTTCGTTGATCGTGCCGTCACCGTCCACCGTGAGGTAGGGCGCCGCCAGCTGCAGCACCTGCGGGTCCATGCCATCGATCGTCCGCAACTCCTCGAGGGAACGCAGCGGGTGGACAACGCGCCCCCCCGCCCCCTCGATGTGTCGCCGGATCAGCGCTGCAAGCGTGGTGGCGCGCGCAGCGTCGGTGAAGTGCGCCAGCAGGCGCGTCAGGTTCTCCGCGGGGGCCGCGTTGACGTCAAGCCGAGCGCCGGCGTCGACGATGGCGACCGCGAAGCGCTCGTCGCCGAGTACGGTGGAGTCCCCCGATGAGGACTGCTCCGCGAGGGCGTTGAGGAAGTCGTTTCGCATTTGCTCGTCCCCCGGGACGCGGAGAGAATCGTCGATCATCGCAACGGTCGCCTCGATCCCGCTCTCGGCTGCATAACGAGCGCCGACCCGCGCCCGGTCGTTCGCCGCCAGACGGGACGCGTCGCGCGTCGAGCCCACCACGGCGACGCCGATGCCTCCGAGGATCACGATCAGCCAGAGCACCAGGATCAGCGCCACCCCGCGTCGATCCGACGGTGGACGTGCGAACCCGTGTCTCATGGCGCCCGCTCCAGCCCGCGGCGCACGACGAGCGGTTCGGGGTGCTCGTCCCGGCGCGCGAAGAGCAGGGCGAACGCGTCCGGGGCTACGTCGTCGTCCCGCCACTGCGCCTGCCATCGAGCCGACAGGCCGCGCCCGAGGGTGCGCACCTCAAACGCGATCACGCCGTCGAGGCGCATCGAGAATGGCGGGCGATCAGCAGCCGCCCCGTCCAACGACGAACCCTCGATGCGAAGCGTGTCGCCCGCGCGCCAGACCGAGAGTCGCCAGGTCGCCGACGCGCCCAGCGGCGCAGCGACGCCACGCGTGACGACGTCGAGGGAATCGGCCGCGCGTCCGTCTGCATCCGACCGGTCGGTGAGGGTGAACACCGTCGCGCCGCCGCGCACCCCATCCACCTGGTGCCGCAACGCATCTGTGAGGATGGCGCGCACGACGCCGTCACGTGCAACTCCGTCGCGGTAGGTCGAGACGCGGGCGTCCGTATCGAAACCGGCCTGCGCCGCCGCATACGCGAGCGTCGCCACCATCCCGCTGACCATCAGGGCGATCATGACCTCGATCAGGGTGAAGCCGCGCCGTATCATGGACGGCGCTCCCGGACGAGTCGGCGCAGCGTGTAGCTGGTCCCGCGTGGTGACGTGATCCGGACGACGATCTCGTTCACGCCGTCACGCCACCGTTGCACATCGACCTGCTGTCGGTAGCCCGCGTCGCTTGCGACGCCATCCACCCCCTCCCGGGCCTGCTGCGCCTGCAGCGCATCGCCTAGCGTCGCCCCTTCCATGCGCGACTCGGCCAGGACCACCAGCCGCGTCCACTCTCCCGCTTTGGTGACAGCGTGCGCGCTCCCCTGGTACAGTTCGAGGTAGCCGACCGCCGAGAGCGCGAGAATCACGAGCGCCACCAGCGCCTCGAGCAACGTCATGCGCCCCTCGGTCGCATCGCCGGCGCCGCTGTGCAGCTGGCGGCGTCCCACCCGACGAGCGCCGCGGGCAGCGGGGTGAGCGGAACGCAGGCGCCCAGCGGCGATAGCTGCAGCCGAAGCGAGCGCGCAAGCGGTCTGTCGAGGCGCCCCTCGGCGACGACGAGCGCGTCATCCGGGGGAAGAGGGCGCACCGACCAGTCGCCTGACGCGGCAACGGTCAGCGCCAGCGGCTGCGCACGTGCGATCGCCGCGCTGCGCGCCGAGCGCACCACGCCCGTCAGTCCGACGTCATGCGGAGTGGGCACCGTCAATGCCGGCGCGACCAGCGCCACCATTCCCCCCAATACGACAAGCGCCACTAGCAACTCGATCAGGGTCACACCACGCCGCGACCAGGCGAACTGGGCGACGGCACGATACACGGGGCGACTGGACGGCACGGGGAGGCTCGGCAGGGAAGACCCAAGAAAGACGGACTCGAGCACGGGGGGCAACCACTAATACATCCGCATTGCCACGTAGCATGGTGTACATCACTTTCCGGCCGCGGCCGATGCCAGCTAGCATACGACAATTCACCACGATCTCCACCCACTTCCGTGCCCCAACCGTTTGATGTAGCGATCGTCGGCCTCGGCGCCATGGGGAGTGCTGCCGCGTACCATCTCGCGAAGCGCGGCCAGCGGGTGGTCGGGATCGATCGCTTCTCGCCTCCGCATGCGCTCGGTTCGAGTCACGGGCGCTCACGCATGATTCGCGAGGCGTACTTCGAGGATCCGATCTACGTCCCGCTCGTGCAACGCGCGTATGCGCTCTGGGCCGACCTGCAGCGGGAGGCGGCGGGTGCCCCGTTTTTTCTGCGAACGGGCGGTCTCATGATCGGTCCCGAGGGGTGCGCGCTCGTGGCCGGTACGCTCCGCAGCGTCGAAACGCACGGCCTGGCGCACGAGGTGCTCCCGGCTCGTGCCCTGCATCGCCAGTATCCCGCTTTCGCGCCGCTCGATGACATGGTCGGGGTGCTCGATCCGAACGCCGGTATCCTCTTCCCAGAGTCGATCATCGAGGCGCATCTCCGGCTCGCCGAGCAGCACGGTGCAGTCGTGGTGCGCGATACGGTCGTGCACGGTTGGGAGCGCACCGGGGATGTGCTGGAGATTCGAGCGGGGGACGAGACCATCACGGCACGACAGATCGTGATCGCCGCCGGCGCGTGGACGTCATCCTTGCTCCCCGCTCTCCCGCTGACGGTGGAGCGCCAGGTGATCCACTGGTTCGATCCCGCGCAGGAGCCGGACTACTTCACCCCGAAGCGCATGCCGGTCTCGATGTGGGAACTGCACAACGGGAGCCTGTTCTATACCAAGCCGGACCTCGGCGACGGGGTGAAGGTGGGGGTGCACCATGGTGGACGTATGGTCAGCCCCGACGACATCGATCGCCGGATCAACGACGCCGAAGATGCGTACGTCTACGACCTCCTCCGCCGATTCGTCCCGTTCGCCAAGGGGCATCCGCTCGAGCGCGCCGTGTGCATGTACACCAACACGCCGGACCGACATTTCATCATCGATCGGCACCCGGACGATCGGAGCGTACTCATCCTGAGCGCATGTTCGGGGCACGGCTTCAAGTTTTCGAGCGTGCTCGGCGAGATCGCCGCCGACTTGGTGACCACGGGATCTTCGGCCTTTGACCTGTCTAGATTTTCGCTGAGTCGTTTCGCAGGATAGTGCGACGTGCTTGTATGCAACTTATTTGTTATCAGCGATTTAGTCGTAGCGTGGGATCATATGTTCCACCGGATGGCATCCACCACTCTCCAACCTCTGCCGCAGCTAGTGCGTAACGCGGGGACTCCACATTCCCCCGCATCAACACGTCATGTCGATGGTCTTCTGGCGCCGACTCCCTCCGGTTGCGGCGCTGTTTTTCCTTTCAGCGCCACAGCTTCTCGCACAGCGTACCGACTCTCTGCCACGTCCCACAATGCGCGCAGTCTTCCGCACCGGGACGATCCGGATCGATGGTCGGTTGGACGAAGACGATTGGCAGCGCGCCGAGCCGGCCACTGACTTCATTCAGTCCCGGCCGAATCCCGGGGCTCGGGCGTCGCAGCCGACCGAGGCGCGCGTCGTGTACGATCGTGAGGCCCTGTACATCGGCGTCCGACTCAACGACGCCCACCCCGACTCCATCGCGCGACAGATGGCCCGGCGCGATGCGACCGACATTTACTCGGACTGGATCCGGATCGGGATCGATTCGTATCTCGACCGGCGCACCGCCTTCATCTTCGCCGTGTCCCCGCGCGGAGTGCAGCGTGACGAGTTCCGGTACAACGACTCGCAGAACGACGAGCTCTGGGACGCTGTCTGGGCCAGTGCGACACAAATCGACTCCGCCGGATGGTCCGCCGAGGTCCGGATTCCCCTCTCCCAGCTTCGCTTCTCGGTCGGCGCGAACGGGGTCGCGAAGTGGGGCATCCAGTTCGGCCGCGTCCTCGCGCGACGGCAGGAGACCTCCGTCTGGTCCCCGATGCCCCCGCAGCAGCCCGGGGTCGTCTCTCGCTATGGGGACCTGGTGGGGCTCGACTCGCTCGTGTCTCCTCAGCGACTCGAGATCCTTCCGTACGTCTCGACGCAGGTGACGCGCGCGCCCGGAGCAGCGGAGAATCCTTTCTACGAGCCAACCGCCTCCTCAGCGCGGATCGGCGCCGACGTGCGCTACGGGCTTCCCGCCGGCCTCACCCTCACGGCCACCGTGAATCCCGACTTTGGCCAGGTCGAAGTCGATCCGGCGGTCGTCAACCTGTCCGCGTTCGAGGTCTTCTTCCCTGAGCGCCGCCCCTTCTTCCTCGAGGGAGTCGACATCTTCCGCTTCGGCCAGAGCGTCACGTTCAACGACAACAACCCCAGCAACTTCTTCTATACGCGGCGCATCGGCCGTGCGCCGCGTCGCTCGCTCGATGCCCTCGGCGCTTCCTTCAGCGACGTCCCCGCTCAGTCCGACATCCTCGCGGCCGCGAAGGTCTCCGGCAAGTCGCGCGGGGGCCTCTCGTTAGGTGTGCTCGGTGCCGTCACCGGCGAGGAGCACGGACGCTTCGCCCTGCCGGATGGCAGCCACGGCTCGGCGATCGTCGAGCCGCGCACCGACTTCCTGGTCACGCGCATGCGCCAGGACTTCCGGCAGGGCAACACGGTCGTTGGCGGCGTCATTACCGGTGTGCGCCGCGACCTGCCGGATCCCGGGCTCGCGCCCCTTTTCGTGCAGGACGCAGTCGTCAGCGGCGGCGACTTCGAGCACCGCTGGGGCAACCGCACCTGGGCGCTGAGCGGCTTTCTCGCCGGGAGCCGGGTGCGCGGCGATTCACGTGTGATCACATCACTGCAGCGCTCACCGATCCGCGCGTACCAGCGTCCCGACGCCACCGGATTCTCCGTGGACTCGACGCGCACATCGTTAGGCGGGTATTTCGGCACACTCTCCGTCGCCCGCACAGCCGGCGAGCACTGGCTGGGCTCACTCAGCTACGAAGAAACGTCACCCGGCTTCGAGGTGAATGACCTCGGCTTCCAGACGCGCGCCGACTTCCGGTCGCTCTCCTCCGCCCTGACGTTTCGTGAGACGCGTCTCGGGCGCCTGCTGCAGGGCTACGAAGCGAGTGTCTATGTCACCACGGCCGCCAACTTCGATGGCGACGTCGTGGAGCGGCGCGTCTCGTTCCTCTCCTCCGGCGTCCTGCGATCGTTCTGGAGCTACGACTTCTTTGGCTTCGTGCAGCCCGAGAGCGACGATGACCGCCTCCTCCGCGGCGGCCCCCTCACCCGCAAGCCCGCCGAGTGGCAGCTGCGCTCCGGTCTCACCAGCGACTCGCGTCGTGCGGTCATCGGCAAGGCGGCGTACGAATACAACCGAAATGCAGCGCAGGAATGGCGTCACACCTTGCAACTCGGCGTCGAGGTGCGGCCAACCAGCGCCGTGCGCCTGCAGGTGAGGCCCCAGTTCGTGCGGCAGTACGATGTCGATCAGTACGTCCTCGCAGTCGCCGATCCCCTCGCGACCGGCACTTATGGCGGGCGATGGATCTTCGGCGACATTCACCAGAGCGAGCTCTCGGTCGAGACGCGCGCCGAGTGGACGTTCTCCCCACGACTCACGTTGCAGCTGTGGGCCCAGCCGTTCGTGGCCTCGGGGCGCTTCGATCGCTTCAAGGAGTTCACCACCCCCGGCGCCTTCGACTTCGACGTCTACGGACGCGATCGCGGCAGCATCGCGCGTCACACCGGCCCTGGGGAGGCGCTCGTCCAGCTCGATCCCGACGGCGCGGGGCCGGCGCCGTCCTTCGCCTTCCCTGAACCCGACTATCTCGTGCGATCGCTGCGAGGTAATGCCGTGCTGCGCTGGGAGTATCGTCCAGGCTCGACGCTCTTCTTCGTCTGGCAGCAGCAGCGCAGCGGCGGAAGCGTCCGCGCCGACCTCGGTGCGCCGGCAGACATCGGGAGCGCCTTCCGCGACCCCGCGCGCAACGTCTTTCTGGTCAAGCTGAGCTACTGGGTAGGACGCTGACCATGCTGTAAAAGCGGCGGTTCGTGCGCTGCAGAGCACGGTCGGGGACTGGCAGCAGTCGCTTCGACGGTGAATCATTCCGGCGTGATGCACTCCCGGGACGGCGCCTCGCGCGTGGCATCGAACCACGAGAACCACGACCCCAACGGTCGCAACGGGCCCAATACGCCCAATGGCCCCAATGGCCCCAATGGCCCCAATGGCCCCAATGGCCCCATTGGGCGCACGGGGCGGGGCGACGCGCACATCGCGACCTCGTTGCTGCCCAGCGAAGTGCTCGCCTACGAGCGCGATAGCGCCGAGCGCAAGCTCAACGGCGTGCGGATCGGGGTGCTGGGACTGCTGGGCGTCGCAGCGATGCTCTATGCCCCATCGTTGACCCCGGCGCTCAATCGAATCAACCTCGTGGTGCTGCTCTCGACCCTGACCTGGTCGGTGCTGCAGGTGCCGCTCTTCCACCGCCGGCGCCGGCTTCCGGAGTGGCTGCGCGTCGTCAACCCGTTGCTCGACATCACCGCCGTCAGCTGCATCATCGGCGGATACGGACTGGTGTCGACGCCGATTCTCGCGCTCCGGTCGCCGATCACCACGGCCTACTTCATCATCGTGGCCGCCCTGCCGGTGGCCTCGAGCACCCGCAAGGCGGCGCTGGTCTCGGTGCTGGCCGTCGTCGAGTACGCAGCGCTGGTGATCGGCTTCGTCGGTAGTGGGCGGCTCGCGCTCATCACGAGCCCGGTCGCTGCGGCCGGCGCGTACGGCGTCTCGCCGCTCGACGAGGGGGCGCGCCTCTTTCTCCTGGCCTGCGCCGGCGCGGTCGCGACGTATGCGACGTATTGGCAGGGACGGCTCAGCACCCACTTCGCGGAGGCCAGCCGCGAGAGCGAGCAGCTGCAAGCGCGGCTGGATCAGGCGCAGCTGCAAACCCTGAAGCTGCAGATCCACCCTCACTTTCTCTTCAACACGCTCAACGCCATCACCGCGCTCATTCATCGTGCCCCGGATCGCGCCGAGCGCATGGTGGCCGGGCTGAGCGAACTGCTGCGCATCTCGCTCGCGAGCGCGGCCGAGCAGGAGATTACGCTCGAACGGGAAGTGGAGCTGCTCGAACACTATGTGGACATCCAGCAGGAGCGTTTCCTGGGACGCCTGACGGTACGGATCGAGATCGCCCCCGACGCGCGCTCGGCCCTCGTCCCCAACCTGATCCTCCAGCCGCTGGTGGAGAACGCGATCAATCACGGGATCGGGCCGAGAGCGTCGGGAGGCATCGTGGAGGTTCTCGCGACGCGTTCGCTCCTCGGACTGGTCGTGATCGTGCGCGACGACGGCGTCGGCGAGGTGGCCCCACTCGCGAGACGTGAAGGGGTGGGATTGGCGAACGCGCGCGCGCGCCTCGCCTCGCTCTATGGCGATGCGCAGCAGCTGGTCGCCGCGCCGCGGGTCTGCGGTGGCTTTGAGGTCTGGATCGTGATGCCCTTCCACACCGAACCGGCGGCGCGGCTCGTGGCGGCGGGACTCTCTGCCTCGTGATGCGATGAAACCACTGCCGGTTCGCACGCTCGTCATCGACGACGAGCCGCTGGCGCGCGAGCACTTGCGGGGGTTGCTCGCTGCACGCGACGACATCGTGGTGATCGGCGAATGCGGCGATGGGGCGTCGGCGACCGACGCCATCCGGGACCAGCGTCCCGAACTCGTGCTGCTCGACGTCCAGATGCCCGAGGGCGGGGGTTTCGATGTCGTTAGGCAGATCGGGGTGGACCAGATGCCGGCGGTCATCTTCGTCACGGCCTACGACCAGCACGCGCTGGCCGCTTTCGAGGTGCACGCGCTTGACTACCTCCTCAAGCCCGTGAGCCGCACGCGGTTCGCCAAGGCGATCGACCGTGTGGTGAAGCTGCTACGATCATCAGAAGACCCGGCGACGCTCCCGCCGGACGAGGAAGAAGGCCGCGGTGCCGGCGCGCGCGACCGCACGTCGCTTGCGCGCGCGATGGACGCGATGAACGAGGCACGCCCGGGCGCCGATCGGCTGACCGTGCGCGTCGGCGACCGCATGCTCTACCTCCGCATGCAGGACATCGATTGGGTCGAGGCGGCCGATGACGTCGCGCGCCTGCACGTGGGCAAGCAGGTCTTCGAGCATCGCATCACCCTCTCGCAGTTGGAGCAACGGTTGCCCGCGCGCACCTTCCTCCGGGTGCATCGCTCGGCGATCGTGAACGTCGAGCGCATCCGGGAGTTCCAGCCCTGGTTCCAGGGGGACTGGGTGATCGTGCTGGCGGACGGGACCCGCATCCAGACCGGGAAGAGCTACCGCACCCGCGTGCGGGAACTCATCGGCGGATAGGACCGACCTCAGCGGCGGCCACCTTCGCCTGCCGCTGCGAGCACGTCACCGACGCGCGCAGTCCTTTCACCGCCGCGTCGTTGTGGCT
>JBDTUA010000024.1:0-27915 GCA_040007995.1 Gemmatimonadota bacterium
GGAAATGGGGTTCGTTCTCGCCCTGGTGCTGTTCGTCCCAAGTTCCCTCGCCATCGCTCGTCGCATCTGGCGTCGTGCGTCTCATGGCGCGACGCCTGCGGCGGTGTCGCGAGAAATGGACGAACGACTCTCCCGATTGGAGCAGGCCATGGACGCAGTCGCTGTCGAAGTCGAGCGAGTCGGGGAAGGGCAGCGTTACGTCACAAGAATCCTCGGAGCCGGGGCAGCCCAACCGATCTCGGCACGCGCGGCCGAACGCATTGAAGTGCCGCGGTAGACTTGCCGTTTACCCTCTCCCATCCCTCTGCCGCCCTTCCATTCTGGCCCCTCGTCCGGCGAGGCTATCTCCCGCTGGCGCCCTTCGCCATCGGCGCGATGGCGCCGGACTTCGAGTACCTCGTTCGGCTGGAACCGTATGCCTTGCTCAGCCACACGGCCCGGGGCATCCTGATCTTTTGTCTCCCCGCAGGGTTGGCCGCGTACGTCCTCTGGGTCATGCTGCTTCAGCCGGTGTCGCGGGCGCTAGTCGCCCTGCCGCCCCTCCCGCCTCGACTGGCCGCGTCGCTGGGTAGCTGGACGCTCGTCATCTTTGCGATCGTATTGGGCAGTACGACGCACGTCGCGTGGGACGCGCTGACCCACCGCGATGCGTGGGGCCCGGTGCTATTTCCCGCGCTCAAGCACAGCGCCTTCGTCGTGGGCGGGAATCGGGTCCCGTGGTACAACGTGTTGCAGCTGGCGAGTTCGCTGCTCGGTGGTGTGATCGTCGTGTGGTGGCTGCGTGCCGAACTGACCCGCCACGGCCGCTCCCTGCACGACCTCGTGGCGCCCGCGCGTCGTCGTGCCTGGCTCGCCCTCATCGCCGTCTCACTCGCCGTCGCGACGTGGAATGCGCCGCGCCACGGGTTGATGACGCATATCAATCAGACCAAGCTCATTCTCGGACGCTTCGCGGTCGGGGCGCTGGTCGGGCTGGCGATCGGCGTGGTGGCCCTTGCGATCCTGCAGCGCATGGGGCGATTCAGGATTGCGGAGGTACGCGTAGCGTCACCCAGAGACGCCCTTACGGGAGTGCCACCTATCGAACGCGCAGGAGGATTCGATGACTAGTTGGCAACGAGCACATGGTGCGTGCGGACGGCGCTGGGCGGCCGTCGCGCTGGGCGGCGTCCTGTCGGTCGGCGGCTACGCGGCGGTTGCGGGAGCGCAGGGTTCCCCGGCCGCCGCGCTCCACTGGTACAAGGGGAACACGCATACCCACACACTCAACTCCGATGGTGATTCGTCCCCCGACGAAGTCGCCCGCTGGTACCGGGAGCACGGGTATCAGTTTCTCGTCCTGAGCGACCACAACTTCCTCACCTCGGTCGACGGCCTGAACGCGTTGCTCGGCGCCGACGAGCAGTTCCTCATCATCCCCGGTGAGGAGGTGACGGACGCGGTGGGTGGAAAGCCTCTCCACATCAATGGGCTCGCCGTCGATCGTGTCGTGAAGCCGGCAGGTGGGGCGACAATCGTCGAGGCGCTTCAGCGAGACATCGACGCCATCCGCGCAGCGAACGGCACCCCGCACCTGAACCATCCGAATTTCGGGTGGGCGGTGACGGCGGCCGACATCGCGCGGGTCCGCAACGATCGGCTCTTCGAGATTTTCAACGGTCACCCCATGGTGAACAACATCGGTGGCGGCGGGATGCCAGGTCTCGAGGAGATGTGGGACGTCATTCTTTCCTCCGGCAAGCTGCTGTACGGGTTGGCGACCGACGATGCGCATCACTTCAAGCGCCCGGGCGATCCGACAGCGGCCGGCCCAGGCCGCGGGTGGGTGGTCGTGCGCGCCCCGCGTCTGGCCCCCCGCGATATCATCGATGCCCTCGAGCGGGGCGACTTCTACGCCTCGACCGGGGTCGAGCTGCGCGATATTCAGCGCACGCCCACCCGACTGACGGTGTCGATCAAGCCGGACAGCTGGAGTCGCTACACCACGCGTTTTGTCGGCACCGACGGACGGGTGCTCGCCGAGACAGGAACGAACCCGGCCGTGTACGACATCAAGGGCGACGAAGGCTACGTCCGCGCAGTGGTGCTCGAGTCGAACGGCAAGAAGGCATGGGTCCAGCCGACAATGCTTGGAAGCGCGCCGAAACGCTGAGGTCTCGTCTTCTCGTCTTCTCGCCTCACGTCCGCCCCATCTCCCGCGCTGCTGGTCCCCTCAGGGGCGCGGTTCATCCATCGGCTGGTGCACTGAGGAACCCGGGTCGGCATCATGAACCGTCCGCGTCCCTCCGGTTCCGCTCAGCCCGCCCAGCCGTGTCGCCCACCATCGAACGCATTCTCATCGTAGACGACGAACGGCTCGCCCGCGTCCGGGTGGCCGAGCGGCTACGCGCGATCGCGCCAAACGTGGCGTTGCAGGAGGCGGCCGACGGCGCCACCGCGGCGCAGCTCGTCGACTCCTGGCACCCGGACGCGGTCTTTCTCGATGTACAGATGCCGGAGATGGACGGCTTCGCGGTCGTACAGGCCGTGGGCGCCGAGCGAATGCCACCGACAGTCTTCGTCACCGCGTACGACCAGCATGCGCTGCACGCGTTTGACGTGGCGGCGGTCGACTACCTGCTCAAGCCGTTCGATGACGAGCGATTCGCCGCGGCGTGGGAGCGCCTGCGGTCGCGTGCCGCTGCCGGCACGATCGCCGCGGAAGCGCGTCGTGTGGGGGCGCTCCTCACCTCACTCGGTACCTCGGCGGCGCCGACCACGGGGCCGATGGCGACCAATGGCAATGGCCACGAGGCGGCCCCCCGGCCCGCGTACCTCGATCGCATGGTCGTGCGGCGCGACCAGCGCACCTACTTCGTGCGCCTCGCCGAAGTCCAGTGGGTCGAGTCGTCGGGGAATTACGTGATCCTGCACGTCGGCCGCGAACGCCACGAGGTACGCGAGACCTTGTCGGCGCTCGAATCGCGCCTCGATCCCCGCCGCTTCGCCCGGATCCACCGTCGCCTCATCGTTGCCCTCGATGCGATCCGTGAGCTGCAACCCTGGTTCGGCGGCGACCAGGTGATGATCCTGCAGGATGGATCGAAGCTGCGCGTGAGTCGTACGCATCGTGCCTCGCTCGAGCGCGCCCTGCGAGGCGAATGAGCGCGTTGCCCGCCGCGGGCGGCTCGGCGCGGCGCTTCGGACCGGGTCACTACTCGCCCGGCCGACTGATCCTGATGTTCGGCTGGATCGTGCCCGCGATCGTTGCGACGTTCGGGATGATCGTAGTCCCGTCGCGCCTCAATCCCGATCTCTCGCTCGTCAAGATCATCCTCTCGCAGATGGCGGTCTGGCTCCCGTGGGCCGCCTGGTCGTTGCTGGTGATGTGGATCGCCGATCGCGTCCCGCTCGAGCGCGGGCGGGTGGCGCGCGCGATTGCGGTGCATGTGCCGCTCTGCGTCGTCGTGGTGACCGGACAGATACTTATCGTCGACCGCGTCAGCGTGGGATTCGGTGTCGTCCCGCAGCGTGGGTTGGAGAGCATTCTCGCGATCGGCCTGCGCTCGTATGGCGACCTGTTCACCGTGATCTACTGGGCCATCGTCGGGGCGCATGCCGCGATGCGCTGGCACGAAGCGTGGCGCGCGGAAGCCGTGCGTGCTGCGCGTCTCTCGAGCGATCTGGCGCAGGCGCAACTGTCGGCGCTGCGGTCGCAGCTGCACCCGCACTTCCTGTTCAACGCGCTGAACGCGGTCGTGGCGCTGGTGAGCGAGGATCCGCCGGCGGCCAAGCGCGTGACCGTGCGGCTGGCGGAGCTGCTGCGTGCAACCCTCGCCGCGACCGAGCGCTCTTCGCTCCCCCTGCGCGAGGAGCTCGACCTCACCCGGCGCTATCTCGACATCGAGACGGTTCGATTCGGCGACCGGTTGCGCTTGGCGTGGTCCGTGGACGAATCGCTGCTCGACCACGACGTGCCGGCCTTCGTCCTCCAACCGCTGGTGGAAAACGCGCTCGTGCATGCCATTACTCCCCGCGTCGCGGGAGGGTCGGTCGCTATCAGCGCGAGCCGCGATGCTGACACGTTGCGGCTGGCGGTTCGGGATGACGGCCCCGGTCCGGGCGCGTCACGGGCCACCCACGGGAACGGGATGGGGCTGCGAAACCTGCGCGACCGGCTCGAGCGCCTCTACGACGGCCGGGCTTCGCTCTCCCTCCGCACATCGGATGGTGAAGCGTCAGGCGCCGAAGTCGTGGTTACGATTCCGCTCGACGCGCGGCAGCCATCGCCGCTGACGCCCGCTGCAGGAGGGCCCGCACGTGCGAGGCCCGCAGCCGGGCGATCGGCGGATGCGACGGCAACGTGGGTGGAAGGGTAATGGGATCGATCCCCCGGATCGACGCGTAGATCACGACCGCGGCCAGCCAAGCCCCGTACGCGGATGCATGCAGTCCATCGCTGGAGTAGAGCCCCAGCGAATCGGTGGATGCCAGTACGCTGTCCCATGCGGCGCCCGCCGGGGCGAGCCTTCCCCCTACCGAAGTAGCTGCCGATGCATACGAGACGAGGACCGCCGGTGCGTCGCCCCGGCGAAGAATATGCGGCCACACCTGGTACAGGACCGGCGTCGCGCCTGCGGCACGGATCGGCGATGCGAAGCGGTCGCTCCACTGCGCGAGGTGTCGCTGACTCTCGGGCAGCGATGACGGTCCCTGCTGCATGACCACGAAGTCCCACGGCTGCGCGGCGATAGCGCGCGCGGCGCTCCCTTCGTTCCAGTGGTCCTCGAGCGAGAAGTCCGGATACGCCGCCATCGCCGTCCCGACGTCGTCGTCCCCGACCTGATGGGCGACCGCGACAACAAGCGATGGAATGTCGTTGACATACGTCAGCGAGTTTCCGATGAAGAGGATCCGAGTCCCGGTCGAGACCCTGGGAGCGGAGGGCGCCGCCATGCAGGCGACCGCGAGGGCAAGCGTGCCCAGTCGAAGGAGATGCATCCGCAACGATGCGCTCCGTAGCTACATCGCGCGCGCAGCAGGTGGCCGCCGGTGTCGCGAGTGGCTCGGTCGGTGGCGGACACGGGGCGACTCGGCGACGACTGCCAGTCAACGGTCCGACACCGGACGTCGCGCGACGTGCGATCGTACAACGACGCGAGAAGGTCGAGCCGTGGCGAACGAGTCAGCGCAGGTCGGCGTCCGCGAGACGTAGCACGAGTGCGACTTGACCGGCGTGATAGCTGTCGTGCAGCGCCAGGCCAGCGATGTGTTCACCCAGCACGAAGCGGCTTCGCGCGTGACGGTCCTGCAGGCGTGCCACCTTGATCCGCGCGAGCGTCTCGATCAGTCGCTGGTGTGAGTCGTCGAGCAGGGCGAGGTCCTCGCGCCACGCGCGCTCGCGCGCCGCCGCGTCGGAGAGCCGAGGAGCCGCCGCCCACCAGGCGCTCGTGAGCTGTCTCGGAAAGCGCAGGCGGCGCGTCGGCTCGAGCCGGTTCGCGACCTTCTGCTTGCCGATGGCGCAGTGCAAGGCATGCTCCCAGGCGTTGGGCCGCCCCGCGCCTGGCCGCCAGAGGGCGCGATCCGCTCGCACGCCGCGTAGGGCGAGCTTGAGCGAGGGGCCGTGCCACGCCGGTCCGTGAAAGGCCGCATCGAGGAGGTGTACCAGCGCCGCACGTGACGACAGTGGTCGGCGATCAGCGGTGCGCGGCATGACGACTCCGTTCGCTTGAATTCGGGACCGGTGGCGAGGCTGTCGGAGGTTGTTAGTCGATGCGCTGCTTGAGCGGATCGACGGTCGCGACACGTCCACCTGCAGGACGCGCGCGCCCGAGCACGGCCGATACGAGGAGGGTCAGGAGGAACGGCCCCCCCATGTATGTGGCGATCTTGATGGCCGGTCGCAGGTAACGCTGGCGCCAGCCGAGTTGATTGCCGCCACCTTCACTCCGCGGCGGACGATTCGCGCCGGCGGCTGCAGCGCGTGGTGTGTCGGGGACGGCGTTCATCGAGGGCGCGGCGGAAGTCGCGGCCGACTCGGCACGCAGCGTCGCGCCCGGCCGTCCTTCGCCTCGACGCTCCGCGCCCCGTTCCGCCCCACGCTCCGCCCGTCCCCGAGGTCCCTGTTGTCGCATCTGCTCGGCGAACGGCGTACGCCCGATCACGACCGTCAGGACGGCCAGCGAAAACGAGACGATGGACAGCGTCAACACAGGTCTCGTCCACGAGCCGCGTCGCTCGTTCGCCGGGATGCGTCCAAGGCTTCCCGCGATCAAACGTCGGAGCGCCGCGAGGACCCAATCGCAGTGCATCGCCAGATGTACACCGATGAGCACCAGGAGCCATTCCGACGAGCGGTCGTGTATCACTGACCAGAAGCGGTCGTGCGGGCGCGGAAATCCGAGCGTCGGAAGCGCCGACTCGGAGATGACAATCCCGGACACGATCACCGCGATCATGGCGAGGTAGCTGGCGGCATCCAGGAGGTAGTTGAAACGGACCTCTCCGCGCAACGACGAGAGCAGGCGCCGACTGACTCCTACGATCCACGACCAGCTGAAGAGGATGTGGAGCGCCAGGATGCCGATGAAAGCAAACGAGAGCCATTCGTGCGCCGGTATGCGAGTCGCCTGCGGCGCCGAGATGGCGACAAAGGCGATGGCGAGAACGGAATTGACGACCAGTTTCGATCGAACGGAGACGGCGCGTGAACCGGCAGGAGCCATGAGTCGGGTCTGATGCGAAGTCCGGGTGGGCGAGGCGATGCGCGGGCTACGGCGAATGGTGCATACGGCGTGCCCGAGGCGCGACGAAGATTCGACGGATCGTCGATGGAATTGCGACCGAGCGTCGAGGAGACCATTCTGACACATCGCCATGAACCCGCCATAAACGACCGTCACCTACCCGCCACGTTGCCTGACGTGACGCTATGGCGACGATGTCGCGGACGCCTACGCGTCAACGCTTCCGCTCCCCTGCCACGTATGTCGAGAGACACTTCTCCCCCACCCGGCGATGCCACGATCGACAGCTTCTCCTGACGAGCCGACCGCTCCGACCGCCGGATGCTCCGCGAACAGCGACGATGCTGCGGCCCCCACGAGAAGGGCGGCCGTTGGGGCCGGTGCCGCCGCCATGCTGGCCCTCGCAGGATTTCCGGCCGTCTGGACCCGGCGCGACGAGTTCGACGTGGTCATTCGTGGCGGGATGGTTCATGACGGCACCGGCGGACGCGGGGTTCCGGGCGACCTTGGCGTGCGTAGTGGACGCATCGCCGCGTTGGCGCCGCGGATCACCGAGCGCGGACGCCGAGAGGTCGATGCCCGCGGCATGGTGGTCTCTCCTGGCTTTCTCGACATTCACTCGCATGGCGACGGCAACTTGTGGACTGATCCGCGCGCCGAGTCCTTGGTGCGCCAAGGCCTGACGACCATCGTTGTCGGACAAGACGGAAGTTCGCGCGCGTGGGGTGCCGCGGCCGGCGCGACGGCAAAGATGGATAGCGGCTCGTTCTCCGCGCTCTTCGCGGCGCTCGACGCGCTGAATCCCGCAGTGAACGTCGCGTCGATGGTGGGATTGGGGACGGTGCGCGGTCAGGTGGTCGGCGAAGATGATCGCGCTGCCACGGCGTCGGAGTTGGAACGCATGATATCGTTGGTGACTCGTGCACTCGATGAGGGCGCGTGCGGCGCATCGACAGGGTTGGAATACACGCCAGGCGCCTTTGCGCGACTGGACGAACTCATCGCGCTGTCGCGCCCGCTCGCCGCGCGGCGACTGCCGTATGCGACGCACATGCGTAACGAGGACGACCAGCTGCTCGCTGCGATCGACGAATCGATCGCGGTGGCCGAGGGAGCGCGCTGTCCGTTGCAGATTTCGCACCTCAAGACGCAGGGGCCGCGCAACTGGCCGCACCTGGACGACGCCTTCCGGCGCATCGCGTCGGTCCAGCGCGATGGGCTCGATGTAGCGTTCGATCGTTATCCCTACGTCGCCTACCAGACGGGACTCACGAATCTGTTCCCGGTGTGGAGTCGCGACGGCGGGACGCAAGCCTTTCTTCGCCGACTTGACGATCCTCCGACTGCTGCGCGCATCCGTGCAGAAGCGCTCGGCAAGGTCGAGCTCATCGGTGGATGGGACAACGTCCTGATTGCCTCGGTCCGTGCCGCCGAGGATCGTGCCGCCGAAGGCAAGCGACTCGGCAGCTATGCACAGTCGTTAGGCATAGCGCCGTACACGCTGGCCGTGCAGCTGCTGCGGCGCAGCACGCTCAACGTCGGGATGGTGGGCTTTGCAATGAGCGAGGACAATCTCGACCGCATCCTTGCCCACCCGCTGGGGATGGTCTGCAGCGACGGTGGATCGTTCGCCGTCGAGGGGCCTACCCGGCGCGGGAGCCCGCATCCACGTGGGCTCGGCTCGTTCCCACGCGTCCTCGCTCGCTACGTGAGGGAACGCAAAGCGCTCACCCTGGAGCAGGCGATCCACAAGATGACGGCGTTGCCCGCGTCGCGTGTCGGCATCACCGACCGCGGCCGCCTGGCGGTCGGTCTCGCGGCCGACGTGGTGGTCTTCGACCCCGACAAAGTCGCCGACACAGCGACCTATGAGCAGCCGTTCCAGTATCCGGTCGGGATCGGCACGGTGGTGGTGAACGGAACGATCGCCCTGCACGAGGGAACGCGCGAAGGGGTGGGCGCGGGCCGCGCGATCCGTCCGTCCATCGGTTGACACGCATCTTCCCGCGCCGCAGGGTCGTCTTCTCGTCTTCTCGTCTTCTCGTCTTCTCGTCTTCTCGTCTTCTCGTCTTCTCAAGAAATGTCCTCTCAACGACGCGACTTCCTCAAGCGCACGGCAGCGGCGGCGTTCGCCGCGGCCGCCGGACGCTCGGCCATGGGCGGCGCCTTGCTGCTGCCGTCGACGGTGCCACTTCCGCGCACCGAGCGTGCCCCGGGGACGGACGCCTTCGTCGAGGAATTGACGATGGAAGCGCTGAATGCCGCACGGGACGCCGGCGCTTCCTACGCCGACGCTCGCGTGGGACGTTATCGGCGACAGTTCATCGCCACCCGCGAGCGGCAGGTCACCGGCGTCAATGACTCGGAATCCTACGGGATCGGGGTACGGGCGCTGGTGCAGGGGAGCTGGGGCTTTGCCGCTACCAGCAATTTGTCAAAGGAAGGAGCACAGCAGGTCGCGCGCGAGGCGGCCCGCCTCGCGCGCGCTGCGCGCTCCACGCAACGGCGCCCGATCGAGCTCGCGCCGGCACCGGCGGTGAAGGGATCGTGGCGCACGCCGGTGACCCGGGATCCGGTCGACGTCCCGATCGAAGAGAAGGTCGCGCTGCTGCTCGAGGCCAACGAGGCGGCGCTCAAGGTGCCGAAGGTGCGCTTCGTCACCTCCGGCCTGTCGCTGCTGCGCGAGGAGAAGACGCTGGCAACGACCGACGGCACGCTCGTCACCCAGACGTTCGTACGCGTCGGTCCGCAGTTCACCGCCACCGCGATCGACAACGGCGATTTCCAGAGCTACACCGAAGAACTCGCACCGCGCGGGCAGGGGTGGGAGTATCTCGAATCGTTGGACATGCCCGGCAACGCCGGGGCGTGGGCCGCGCTCGCGGCCGAGAAATTGACGGCACGTTCGGTCGACGTGGGACGCTACGATCTCATCCTGGACCCCACGAACCTGTGGCTCACCATTCACGAGTCGATCGGCCACCCGACGGAACTCGACCGGGCGATGGGCTATGAGGCGAACTACGCCGGGACGTCGTTCATCGCGCCGCCGGACAAGATGATCGGGAAGCTCAAGTACGGACGACCGTTCATGAACATCCAGGGCGACCGCACCCAGGAAGGTTCGCTCGCCCGCGTGGCGTGGGATGATGAGGGAGTGGCGGCCGACTCGTGGCTCATCGTCGACAAGGGGATCTTCAAGGACTACCAGACGACGCGCGAACAGGCGGCGTGGATCTCCCCGTTGACGGGGGTGAAGACCTCGCACGGTTGCTCGTTCGCCGATTCGTGGTCGAGCGTGCAGTTCCAACGCATGCCCAACATCTCGCTCCTTCCCGGTGCGCAGGATATCTCGCTCGACGACATCGTGGCCGATACGCAGCGTGGGATCATCGTGAAAAATCGCGGGTCCTGGTCCATCGATCACCAGCGCTTCAACTTCCAGTTCTCGGGTCAGGTCTTCTACGAGGTTCGCAACGGCAAGATCA
This sequence comes from Gemmatimonadota bacterium, assembly GCA_040007995.1. GTDB lineage: Bacteria > Gemmatimonadota > Gemmatimonadetes > Gemmatimonadales > Gemmatimonadaceae > SCN-70-22. The sequence goes on from JBDTUA010000024.1 coordinate 10,214, forward strand.
CGGGGATGCTCAAGGACGTCGCCTACCAGAGCCGGACCCCGGACTTCTGGAACAGCATGGACATGATCGGCGGAAAGTCCTCGTACTGGCTGGGAGGATCATTCGGGGACGGGAAGGGCGAGCCCGGTCAATCCAACTCGGTAAGCCACGGCTGCGTCCCAGCCCGCTTCCGCGGCGTCAATATCGTGAACACCGGGAGGAACGCCTGATGCCGCGCTCCCTCTACTCCGTCGCCGAGGTCCCGATCCTCTCGCGCGAGGAGGCCAAGGCGCTCGCCGACCGCGTGCTTGCGATGGGAAGGAGCGACGAGATGCGCGTCAACATCAACAGCGGGTGGAGCGGCAACACACGCTTTGCCGGCAACGAGATCACGACCTCCGGCGGGATCACCGACACCACCGTCACGGTCATCGCCACCGTGGGGCGCCGGCGCGCGTCGGCGTCGAGCAACGTGCTCGACGAACCGGGCTTGCGGCGCACCGTCGACCTCGCCGAGCGTCTCGCCCGCCTTTCGCCGGAAGATCCCGAGCTGATGCCCGAACTCGGACCGCAGAGCTATACGTCGATCAACGCGTTCATCGAGCGCACGGCGGCGCTGGGGCCGGAGGCGAGGGCGGCGGCCGTGAAGGACGTGCTGGCACGCGTGGGCGCGGCCGGGAAAGGCGCCAGCGACCTCTTCGTCGCTGGCTTCCTCGAGGCCAACGCTGGTGCGGTTGCGATCGCAACCAGCAAGGGGCTGTTTGCCTACCATCGCTCGACCGACGTCAATCTCGGGACGACCGTACGAACCCCCGACGCGACTGGATCGGGGTGGGCATCGGCCGGGGCGCGCGACTGGGGACTGCTCGATCCGGCGGCGTTGGGCGCCGTCGCGGCGCAGAAAGCCGTGGCCTCCAAATCGCCGCAGGCGATCGAGCCGGGGATGTACACCGTGGTGCTCGAGCCGCAGGCAGTCGCTGACATGCTCCCATTGCTGATGGGAAGCTTCAACGCCCGCGGCGCCGATGAAGGGCGGGGGACCTTTTCGCAGAAGGGTGGAGGCACGCGCGTGGGAGAGAAGATCGCCGACGAGCGCGTCACGCTCTTCTCCGATCCTGCGGATCCCGACCTCCTCGCACAGCCCTTCGACAGCGAAGGGCTGCCCCTCGCGCGGCGCGTCTGGATCGAGAAGGGCATCCTCCAGCAGCTCTCGTATACGCGCTACTGGGCGCAAAAGCAGGGGGTGATGCCGACAGGAGGCGGGGGTGGAGGGGGCGGTGGATTCGGCGGTCGCGCGCCGGGCGGGCTGAAGATGGTCGGCGGCAACAAGACGACGGAGGAACTCATCGCCGGGACCGAGCGCGGGATCCTCGTCACGCACTTCTTCTACATCCGCTTCCTCGACCAGCGCAGCGTGCTGCTGACGGGGCTCACGCGCGATGGCACCTTCCTCATCGAGAAGGGGAAGATCACGCGGTCGCTCAAGAACTTCAGGTGGAACGAGAGCCCGCTCTTCATGCTCAACAAGATCGACGAAGTCGGACGTGCCGAACGCACGGCAGCGGGACAAGTGATGCCCAGCCTACGGGTGCGCGACTTCAACTTCACGTCGCTCTCGGATGCCGTGTGACGGGCGCTAGATGCGCTCGACGATGCGGTCGATCAGGTAGCTCGACTGTTCCAGCGCCTCGTCCGTGAAGTCACCGAAGAAGGTGCGCACCTCGAGGAACATCGCGTCGAAGGCCGCCTGGTCGCCGTCGGCAATGATGCCGGCCAGTTCGCGGGCGGCGGCACCGAAGGCGAGGGTCACCTCGCTGCTGCGCGGATTGCGCATCTCGATCGGGCCGTAGAGCTCCGACGACTGCGCGAAGTGACGCGCCGCGACGTATAGCTCCAGCAGATACGCCGGCGAGGTGAATCGCAGCGTCTCCTCGAGCGGAACACCGAGCCGCGCGAGGGTGAGTCCCAGCACCTGCGTCTGGAAGTGGTTCAGGACCTGCACGACCGACATGGCGCGATCGTGCTGGGCCGCCGTGGTCTCGGTGATCACCAGGCCCCGTGCCACGAAGGTCTGCGACACCCAATCGGCCCACGCGTCGCCCCGCCCGCGACAGAGCACCACGCGCTGCCCTTGCAGCGTGTGGACGCTGGGACCGAACATCGGGTGCGTGCCGAGCACGCTCGCCCGCGTCGCCTCAAGCATGGCGCGCATCGGAACGTCCTTGACGCTGGTCACGTCCATGAGCAGCGACTCGTCGCGCACGTGCGGCCCCACCTCACGGATGACCGACTCGGTGACCTCGATCGGGACGCTGATCACGGTGACGTCGGCGGCCGCGGCCGCCTCCACGCTTCGCAGCTCCGTATCGACGTCGCTGATGAGCACCCGATGCCCGAGATCCGCGAAGAGCCGCGCCAGCACACCGCCAATCTTTCCGCGTCCCCCGATGATGGCCACCGTGCGCGGAACGTCGTTAGGTGGGACCTCGGCGCGCAGCGACGCCTGGTGATCGCGACTCGCCCGCAGCAGCAGGCGGAAGATCGACTCGATCTCCCCGCGCGGGAGGCCGAGTTCTTCGGCCAGTCGCGCGCGATCCGCCAGGACGTCCTGCTCGCGCCGCACGTCACGGATCTTCACGCCGCGCTCGCGCTCGGCCGCGGCCACCTCGGCCACCAGCGCCATGCGATGCGCCACGATCTGCAGCAGGTCGTGGTCGAGGGCGTCGATCATCGAACGCAGGATCGGGAGCGGGCGTGGGCTGGGTGGTGTCGTCATGCGCTGCGGAAGTGGAGGTCTCGCGCAATCTATCCCGCTCCGTGCTGGACGACGATGCTGCTAGCTTGCACCCATGGTCGTTTCTGCGCGAGGGCTCGTCGCTTGCATCGTCGCGGCCGCACTCGGGTGTGGGCCCCCCGTTCCACCGGCCCCTCCCCCGGCCGCCGTGCTCACCCCTCCGCAAGCGGGCCCCAACACCCCGCCGGTGGTCTCCGTCAGCGGCAACGTGCTCGAGGGCGAGGTGACCTACGGTGCCAGTCTCTCGCTGTCGGCGACCTGCGTCGATCGCGAAGACGGTGCGCGCCATGACGTGCAATGGAGCACAGATGGAGGACTGTTGCTCGGCGAGGGGACGACCCTTCGCTTCCTCCCAGAGCCGGGACGATATCTCATCCTGGCCACCTGTCGGGATGCCGCTCGGGTCGCCACCACGGTCGCGGCCACGCCTCCATTCACAGTTGTCGATCGTTGGAGCGCGCGAGACTCGATCCCGATAACTGTCACGCTGCCGTTCGCGACGAATCGCGGTGGGCGCATGCAGCCGCGGGCCCCCGGGTCGTCCTTCGACGGATCGCCGCGCGACTCGCTCGTACGAGGATTTCTGACCGTGAACGTACCGTCGGGCGACTTCCGCGCCGCCGGGAGCGCGCAGCGTACGCCCTTCATGCGCTCCGTGCGCGGAAATGTCGTCAGCGCGGACAAGTCACGACTCTGGCTGCGCGACATACGGACCGCCGACTCGACACAATTTGCTTCTGCGCTGACTTCGGCCTTCTCCCTCGGTGACGAGGACGATGTCCTGGTTTTTGTTCACGGCTATCGTACGTCGTTCGAGGGGAGTGTCGTGCGTGCGGCTCGGCTCGCCGCCGAAATCCAGTTCGAGGGGGCAACGATCCTCTTCGCATGGCCGTCCGACGCTCTGCTCGCCAGCTACCGGAGCGATCAACGCGATGCCCGCGACGCGGGGCGGTACCTCGCAGCCCTCCTGCGCGAACTGCAGTCCGCCCCCCATCCCAGGCGCTTATCCATCGTCGCGCACAGCATGGGGGCCGAGGTTCTCGCGTCCGGGCTGCTCGCGCTGGAGAGCGACGGTCCTCGTAACGGCGCAGCGGACCGACCGCACCTCTCCCTTCGCGACGTCGTCCTCGTGGCGCCCGACCTCGCCGCCTCGGATTTCGTGCAGCGCGTCCTGCCCGCCCTGCGGGATCGCGCCGAGCGGGTGACCCTCTACGCGTCGAGCGCGGACATCGCGCTCTGGTCATCCTGGGGGAGCAACCTTGAGCGCCGACTCGGGCTCGGCGGTCGGTTCGCCACCGTCGCCCGCGGGATCGAGACGGTCGAGGTCCCCTACAGCGCCACAGATGCCATCGGACACAATCCCTTTGCCGCCGAGCCCTTTCGCGATGACCTGCACCGCCTGCTGGTCACGCACCTGTCGGCCGATCGTCGCGACCTTACGGCCGTGGCGCGCGATGACGGCCTGACGATGTGGCGGCTGCCATAGCGCAGGAAGACGCCCGCAGCGCCAAGGGAGCGCGACGGGCGTCTCGACTTGCGGGCACCGCGCGTCAGGCGGGGACGAGCGCCGTGCGTGTGAGGTAAGCGATGACGTCGGAGGCGGAGTAGGACTCCCGACCCTGCAAAAAGCGGTTGAGGAACTGCACGTCATCACCGCTGGTGACAATTGGTGGCTCCACGTAGCCCTCGCGCTCCTGGCCCATCCCGATGCACGACATCAGGGCATTGCAGAGACACTGCCGATCGGCGGTCTCGCACGCGGACCCGCCCTTCTTGACGTACTGGTCGACGGGTTCGGACGGACAGCGATAGATGATCTTTCCCTCCTCGGTGCGCACCGCAGTCCGCAGGTAGCCGAGGTCGCAGACGCGCGTACGGATCGCATGCAGCACTGGCTTGTCGTCCACCATGGCAACCTTGAACGGATAGCCGGTGGGCGACGCGCGCGGATCGGTGCGGATCGTGAGGCGCTGTTCCACCGCGGCGTCAATGACCGCGGTGTGAATTTCCCGTGTGAAGCCCGACTCTTCGCTGTAGGCGAAGAGCGTGCCGACCTGAATTCCGGTGGCGCCTGCCGCCAGCGCGGCGTCGAGTCCTTCCGGCGACCCCGAGCCGCCGGCCAGCCAGAACGGGAGTCCGATCTCACGCATCGCGGCGAGGTCGACGACATCGCGTTCACCATAGATCGGCTCGCCGCTCTCCGACAGCCGCAGCGCGCCGCGCGGCGGCGCGTTGTGCCCGCCCGCCGTCGGACCCTCGACCACGAATCCGTTGACCGTTCCATTCGACTTGCGCGCCAGGTTCTGCGCCAGCGATGCCGCTGAAACGATCGGAAAGAAGAGCGGCCGAGTGAGTGGGGCACCGGCGCTCTCGTTATGCGCACGCGGGTCGAACGACAGCAGTTCGATGGCGCCAGGCGGCAGCCCCTCGACATCGAACTTGAGCGTCGCGGTTTCGTGCTGCGCCATCTGATCGAGCGCGCCGGGAATCTCGCGCGGGATCCCCGCGCCCATCAGCACCACGTTGACGCTCGCGAGCATCGCCCCGTACAGCGTGGGGAGATTCGGCATCTGAAGCTTCGTCAGGAGGTTGATCCCGACCATGCCGTCATGCCCTTCCTTGGCGAGTGTCACTTCGACAAAGGCGGCGAGCATCGTGATCTGCTGCCGCACCGGGCTCATCGTCTGCTTGTACATCGGGAGCAGGCGATACGGCTCGTCGCGATCACGCCCGTTGGGCTTGAAGAAGCGCCTTAGCACGTAGGCCGTCACGTCGGGGAGCGGGAAGCGGGACATGGCTCGCCGAACGCTTCCACACGGATCACCGTCCTGCAGGCGTCGGACCAGGACACTGTCGATGGCGGTCCCCGAAACGACACCGAGCTGTCCAGCCGACGCCACGGCGCGCGCGAGGCGCCAATTGGAGACGGCGATGCCCATTCCGCCCTGAATGATCTGGGGAAATCGAATTCGTTCGCTCATGTCGCAACAGGTAGAGGCCGCGCAGCCGAGGATGCACGACGGAGGAGGAGGGGGGAGAAGTGGACTTGGGGCGAAGCGCCCGGTCGAGCGCTCGGCGCGTCCACATCGCGCGACGTCAGCACCTCAATGGACGCGACAGCGCGCGATTCGCAAACCGGTGACTCGGTGCCGTGGTCACTCCTTCCGTCGTGCACCGGCTGGCGCAGGTTGGATGCAGATGACGAGTCCCACGTCGATCGGAGGGACGACGGCGGGCTTCCTCGCCGGCTCGTCTGATCGCAGAGATCAGTAAAGATGACGTATGGACCCGTCCCCGTCGATAGCCCTTCCGAGATTTGTGGCGCTAAGGCCATCGGTAGAAAGCGCTGGAGCGCACGCCCCCCCGCTCCCCGCCGCTCCCCGCCCGACCTCTCCTACTGCGCGATCGGCTTCACGGTCGGGTATTTGATCCCCAGCTGTTCCAGGTACGTCGGGAACTTCGACGGATCGTAGTAGAACTTGCTCATGGCCGGCCGGTACTTCGCCATGATGTCCTCGTTGAGCCAGGTGGGCGGTCCGTCGTTAGGCCCGAGGAACGACTTGTACTTCATGGTCTTCGTCTGGACGTTGTTGAAGTAGTCCCAGGCGTCGGCCACCACCTTCGGCGTCAGCAAGAGGTCAAGGAGCGTCAGTGCCTGCACCTTGGCGCCGGACACCGCCCCCTTGTGCGCGATCGGCGTCGCCATCGAGATCGCGTTCGCCCAGTTGTGGCCGGGCAGGCCCGGGATGTTCGACGGGTAGCGCAGCGTCACCGTGGGCACCGCCCACGAGATGTCGCCGATATCGTCGGAGCCACCGCCTAACGAACGCGACATGTCGACCGGGCCGCCCATGGAGTCCACCTTGATTGCCAGCCCCTGCTCCGTCACGCCGAGTTCGTGCTGGATCCCCTTGGCGAGCGCGATGTCGTTCGCGTCCCAGGTGGGGAGCCCCACGCGTTCGATGTTCGCCTGCGTCACCGTGGCAACTGACTTGTTGAAGTGCCCGCTCCACGCCGAGCCGAGGATGATCACCGAGTCAAGCTTGGTATCGGTCATCATCGCCGCCCCCTGGGCGATGCGCTTGGCCGCCTCGAAGTTGGCCATCACCTTGTCGTAGTCGCGCTCCCGGATGTAGAACCAGATGCTCGCCGTCTGCGGCACGACGTTCGGCTGGTCGCCGCCGTCTTTAATCACGTAGTGCGAGCGCTGCGCCGGTTCCAGGTGCTCACGCTTGAACTCCCATCCCTGACCCATCAGCATCACGGCGTCGAGCGCCGACTTGCCGCGCCACGGCGCGCCCGCCGCGTGCGCGGTCTGTCCGCGGAACTTGAAGAGCGCCGTGATGATCGCGTTGGAGCCTGACTGGCCCCACGAGACGCCGAGGTTGTTGCCGACGTGCGTGAAGAGCGTGACGTCGACGTCCTTGAAGACGCCGGCGCGCACCAGGTGTGCCTTGCCAGCGACCTGCTCCTCTGCGACCCCTGGCCAGATCTTGAGCGTCCCCTGGATGTGCTCGCGCTCCATGATCTCCTTCACGACCAACGCCGCGGCGATGTTGACCGCCTGCCCGGAGTTGTGACCCTCGCCGTGCCCCGGCGCGCCGGCGATGAGCGGTTCGAAATATCCGAACGCTGGCTTCTGATTGGATTGCGGAATCCCGTCGATATCCGAGCCCATCGCGATCACAGGCTTCCCCGATCCCCACGTGGCAACGAACGCCGTCGGCATCCCGGCCACGCCGCGTTCCACGGTGAAACCGTTCTTCTCCAGCAGGCCCGTCAGGTACTTGGAGGTCTCGAACTCCTGCATTCCCAACTCGCCAAACGAGTAGATCTGGTCGACGATCTCCTGGATGAGCTTGGCCCGACCATCGACCTTGGTCAGCGCCTCGGCCTTGAGTTTCTCGAGACGCGGGTCGGCCTTCGACGCAGTGCTTTTCTGCGCGGCGAGCGGAGTCGGTACCCATGCGAGTGTAGCGAACGCGAGGGCTGCGACCACCGCGACGCGAGCGACGAATCGGAGCGAACGGACTGACAGCCAGCGGGGCATGGCGACCTTGGGCGGAGGAAAAGGGAGTCGGCCGCGCATCACGCGCGCCGACATTTCGATTGAAGTGATCGTGTGCCACCGCTCAGCACCAGCGGCCGCGCATGTGGCATGCTCTCCTGACTTACGCCGCCCCGCACGCCCATGTTGGGCTCCCCTCTCGTCTTCTCTACTGAATCGCCGGCTTCAGCGTCGGATACTTGATCCCCAGCTGCTCCAAGTAGGTCTTGTACTTCGTCGGATCGAAGTAGAATGGCTTCATGAGCGGCCGCCACTTGGCCATGATCTCCTCGTTCAGGAAGGTCGGGGGACCGTCGTTCGGACCGAGGAAAGACTTGTACTTCTGGGTCTTCGTCTGGGTGTTCCGGAAATAGTCCCAGGCATCGGCGACGATCTTCGGCGTGAGGAGCAGGTCGAGCAACGTCAACGCCTGGACCTTTGCACCTGCCACCGCCCCCTTGTGGGCGATCGGGGTCGCCATCGCGATCGCATCTGCCCAGTTGTGCCCCGGTGTCCCCGGGATGTTCGAGGGATACGAGAGCGTGATCGTCGGCACGTTCCACGAGATGTCGCCGATGTCGTCCGACCCGCCGTACACGACTTCATCAGGGACGGGGCCTGGGAGTGGCAGGACGATCGTGGCGAGTCCGCTGTCGGGTGCGCCCATCTCCCGCTGCACCGCCTTCGCCAGGAGCATGTCGTTCTCATCCCACTTCGGGAGTCCGACGCGCCGGATGTTGGCATACGCGGCTTCGGCGACTGCCTTGTTGAAATGCACGTCCCACGCCGAGCCGATCACCTGCACCGTGTCGAGCTTCGTGTCGGTCATCATCGCGGCTCCCGCCGCGATGCGCTTCGCCGTCTCGAAGTTCTTCGTTACGCGGTCGTAATCGCGCTCCCGGAAGAAGAACCAGATGCTCGCCGTCTGCGGCACGACATTGGGCTGGTCCCCGCCGTCACGGATGATGTAGTGCGAGCGCTGCTGCGGCTCGAGATGCTCCCGCTTGTACTCCCATCCCTCCCCCATCAACATCACGGCGTCGAGCGCCGACTTGCCGCGCCACGGCGCGCCGGCCGCATGCGCGGTCTGCCCGCGGAACTTGAAGATCGCCGAGATCAGCGCGAGCGTCCCCGACCGCCCCCAGCCGACGCTCAGGTCAGAGCCGACGTGCGTGAAGAGCGTCACGTCGACGTCCTTGAAGACCCCGGCGCGCACCAGGTGCGCCTTGCCGGCCAGCTGCTCTTCGGCGATCCCCGGCCACAGGACGAGCGTACCCGGGATCTTCTCGCGCTCCATGATCTCCTTGACGACGAGCGCGGCGGCGATGTTGACCGCCTGACCGGAGTTGTGGCCCTCGCCGTGCCCCGGCGCGCCGGCGATGAGCGGTTCACGAAATCCGAACGCCGGCTTCTGGCTGGCCTGCGGGATGCCGTCGATGTCCGAGCCTAACGAGATCACCGGCTTTCCGCTCCCCCACTTGGCCAGCCAGGCCGTCGGCATTCCGGCCGTGCCTCGTTCGACGGCAAAGCCGTTCTGCTCGAGCAGACCCGTGAGATACTTCGACGTCTCGAACTCCTGCATGCCGAGTTCGCCGAAGGAAAACACCTGGTCGATGATCTGCTGGATGAGCTGCGCCCGCGCGTCCACCTTGGCGAGCGCCTCCACCTTGAGCTTTTCCAGCCGCGGATCCGGTCGCGCGGCCCCGGCCCTCGCCCCTTGAGCGTGCACAGGGGCTGCGCACAGCAGGACGCCGACGAGGACGAGGATGGGGCGAGGGACGCGGATCATGCAGGGCTCCGGGATGGCGAGTCGAGCGAGCGCTCACGCGGGAGGGCCGTGATCCGGCCACTCACGCGCGCGGCGCGCACATGTTGCGCTCGATTTCGCCCGTCGGCAAGCTCTCGCAGCGGCTGAACGCGCACGTAGTAGCATCGCGCTCGCGCGACGAACGGGTGCTCCACCACCGTCCCAGTCCTGCTATCCCCCTCGAGGAGATGGCGCTCAGGACTGCTCGCTCACCACCTTCGCCGCCCATGGACAGAAGCGGCGGACCGTGGAAATCCAGTAAGAGAGGTTCCCCTCCACGTCGCTCGGACGTCCGTCACACACTTCGGCGGCCACGTCGGCCACCGCCACCGTCGCCGGGTCGAGGTGCCACTGGTAGGGCGCGTTCACGCCACCGTCGCCGCTGACTAACGATCCGATGATCACGCCCCGGGTCCCGCTCTGCATCCGCGCGCGCAGCGCCGCCAACGTCGCGGCGCTCGTCGCCTGGACCTTGAACGTCTCCGTGCCGATCGCCACGGTGAATACCGGTTCGCCGCCCGACAACGCCGCCGGCGCGGACGGATCGCTACCGCAGCCAGCGAGCGTCGCGCCCAGCACGAGGGCGAGCATGAGAGAGGGAGTGCTGGTCATCGGACTTCACGCCTGCGCAAAAAAGTGATGGTGGGCCCGGCGCTGCCTCTCGGTCCATTTGCGCTCCGGGACCTGTCGTGCCCAACGCGGGTACCTACGCGTGCCTGCCTGACGGAACAGCACGAAATGCCGAGCGGAACAGTTGCAGATCGCTGACCGGTCGCGCCAGCTTTATACCCGCGTCAGGCGATTTCGACCCTGCGACTTCGTCTTTCCCTCTCACTTCCCTTTTCGAATGACTCTCGCACGTCTGCGCGCAATCGCTCCGGCCCTTGCGCTGACCGTCCTCGCGGCCCCGGTTGCGGCGCAATCGAACCTCAAGGTCGCAGCCAGCGGTCGCGCGTCGACCGCCGTGACGCTCGCCCCGCCGCGCGTGCAGGGGCAGCCAGCCCCCAAGGCGCTCAAGATCACGATCGACTACGGCGTCCCTGTCGCCCGCGGGCGAGCCGTCGCCGGCGCCCTTCCGGACGACCTTGGCAAGGTCTGGCGCCTCGGCGCCAATGAAGCGACGTCGCTCGTGACCGAGGTCGACCTCGATATCGGCGGCAGCACCGTGCCGAAGGGTTCCTACTCGCTCTTCGCGGAAACGACGAAGGGTGCCTGGAAGCTCATTATCAGCAAGAAGACCGGTGAGTGGGGGACAGAGTACGACAGGGCGATGGATCTCGTGCGCATCCCGATGAAGGAACGCACGCTGTCGACCACCGAGGAGGCGTTGGTGATGCAGCTGGTTCCCGTCGCCGATGGAGCGAAGGGCGAACTTCGATTCGCCTGGGGGACACTGGAGCACTCCGTGCCATGGTCGGCGAAGTAGCGCTCGCCATCGGTCGTTTCGCCAACCTTGACTCGTCACCACGCGCCCGGCGATCGATTGCCGGGCGCGCGGTGCAGCGTGTACCGTGCCTGCACAGATGACTGCGAACGTCCCGACGCTCGACCCGTTCGATCAGGTGGCTCGAAGTTCGAATTCCGTCGGGCGCACTCAGTACATTCCAACTGACGACCATCGCTCCGTCTTCCCGTCTTCCCGTCTTCCGGATCCTGTCTGATGCCACACTCGAATCGCCTCCGCCAACTCCACGACGCCGGACAGTCGGTCTGGCTCGACTACATCGATCGTGCGATGCTCCGTAACGGGTCGCTGGCTGCCCTCATTCGAGACGATTCGCTGATGGGGATGACGTCGAACCCCACGATCTTCGAGAAGGCGCTCGCCGAAGGCAAGGAGTACGACTCGCAAATCGAGAGTGCGACCGGCGACCTCACCCCCTGGCAGCTCTTCGAACTGATCGAGACCGACGACGTGCGTGCGGCGTGCGACATCTTCGCCGATGTGTACCGGGAGACCAAGGGTGCCGACGGCTTCGTCTCCATCGAAGTGTCTCCGGGTGTGGCGAACGACGCGGCGGCGACCATCGAAGAGGGACGTCGGCTGTGGGCGACCGTCGATCGCCCCAACGTGATGGTCAAGGTCCCCGGAACTGCGGAGGGCGCGAAGGCGGTGCGCCAGCTCATTGCCGATGGTGTCAACGTCAACATAACGCTCCTCTTCGCGATCGATGCGCACGACCGGGTGATCGAATCGTATCTGAGCGGGCTGGAGGATCGCCAAGCGGCGGGACTGCCGATCGATCGCGTCGCGTCGGTGGCGTCGTTCTTCGTGAGCCGGGTCGACACCGAGACCGACAAGCGGCTGAATGCTGTCGCGGCGAGCGCCAGCGATGGGCTGCGCGACGGCGTGCTGGCGCTGCGTGGCAGGGCCGCGGTGGCCAACGCGCGGCTCGCGTATCGCCTCTTCACTCAGCGATTCGCCGGAGCGCGTTGGGACAAGCTCGCCGCGGCCGGCGCGCGTGTGCAACGTCCGCTCTGGGCGAGTACGAGCTCCAAGAATCCCGCGTATCGCGACGTCCTGTACGTCGAATCGCTCATCGGTCCGGATACGGTCAACACGATGCCGCCGGCGACCATGGATGCTTTCCGCGACCACGGGGAGACCGCGCGAACCGTGGACTCCGACTGGACTGCGGCCGAGCAGTACTTCCACGAACTGGAACAAGCGGGTGTTTCCCTGCGCGACGTGACCGACAAGCTCCTCGCGGACGGTCTCGCCTCGTTCCAGAAGTCGTGCGACACCTTGATACTCGGGCTGGAGCGGAAAGCTGCGGCGCTTGGAAAGACGCTGGTACGGGTCTGAGGGATTCGTCTTGCGAGGAGGGGAGGGCCGTAGGCTTATTCCAAGGGTAACGTGTACCGTCATTCCTCCTCGCTCCCGCGCTCTCTTGTCCAGCAATATCCGCGTCGCGCGCACCAAGGTCGTCTGCACTCTGGGTCCGGCCACATCGACCGCCGAAGCGATCGGCGGCTTGATGGATGCCGGCCTGAATGTGGCCCGTATCAACTTCTCCCATGGGACACACGAGCAGCACGCTCGAACCGTCGCCCTGGTGCGCGACGCCGCACGGGAACGCGGACGGCCGGTGGCGATACTTGGCGACCTGCAGGGGCCTCGCATCCGGATGGGCGAACTCCCGGCGCCGGTTGTCGTGGAATCGGGACAGGACGTGGTGCTGTGCTATGAGGAAGACGCGGGTGAGGGCGATCTTCCGGTCACCTACGATCACCTTGCCGACGACGTACGCGTCGGGGATCGCATCCTGATCGACGACGGCCTCATCGAACTGATGGTGATGGAGGTGAACAAGCCGCGCGTTAGTGCGCGCGTCGTGTACGGCGGGACGATCAAGCGACACAAGGGACTCAACCTCCCCGGCGTCGCGGTGTCCGCGCCGTCCATCACCGATAAGGACAAGGCCGACATCGTCTTTGCCATCCGGCAGGAACTCGACTACGTGGCGCTGAGCTTCGTGCGCAAGTCTGAGGACATCGCCCAGCTCCGCTCGATGCTGCCGAAAGGCATGCTCATCGTCGCGAAAATCGAGAAGGACACGGCGCTGACAAATATCGAGAGCATCGTGCGGACGTCGGATGCCGTCATGGTGGCGCGCGGCGACCTTGGCGTCGAGCTCCCGTTCGAGGAAGTGCCGCTCGTGCAGAAGCGCATCATCCGCCTGGCGAGCAACCTCGGGCGTCCCGTCATCACGGCGACGCAGATGCTCGAATCGATGATCAATAATCCGCGCCCGACCCGGGCTGAGGCGAGCGACGTCGCCAACGCCATCCTCGACGGCACCGACGCAGTGATGCTCTCGGCGGAGACGGCGTCGGGGAGCTACCCAAAGCTCGCTGTGCAGGCGATGCAGCGCATCATCAGCGAGATCGAGCAGCATCAGGGCCCGACGCGTGATGATCGGCGTTTTTCGGTGGGATCTTCGACCACCGAAGAGACAATCGCGGCCGCGGTCGTGACCGCCGTCCGGATGCTGGGGACCTCGCTCGTCATCGTCTTCACCAAGAGCGGCTTCAGCGCTCGCATGGTCTCGTCGCATCGTCCGGGCGTGCCGATCCTGGCGCTCACCGACGACGAACGCACCTACAACCAGCTGGCGTTGGTGTGGGGCGTGGTGCCGCTCCTCGTCCCACCCACCGACAGCTACGAATCGATGCTGGCGAGCGCGCGCGTGTCGCTGCTGCAACGCGGGCTTGCTCGCGAAGGCGATAAAGTCATCGTCACCGCCGGCGTCCCCTTCGACGTTCCCGGGACGACGAACCTGCTCAAGATCGAGACGGTGTGAAGCTGACGTTTCTCGGCACCGGCACGAGCTTCGGCGTCCCGATCATCGGGTGCGACTGTGCCGTGTGTCGGTCCACCGATCCCCGCGACCGGCGCACCCGTGTCGGCGCCGTGATCGAGACCGACGGCGGCACCAGGCTCCTGATTGATACGCCGCCGGAATTGCGATTGCAGCTGGTGCAGGCCGGCATCGCTCGCGTCGACGCGGTCTTCTTCACGCACGATCACGCGGACCACATCCACGGCATCGACGACATCCGCGCGATCACCGTGCGGCAGCGTCACGCGCTGCCGATGTACGCGGTCCCGGAGGTGTTGGCGCGCCTCGCCCAGCGGTTTCCCTACATCTTCGACGAGCGCATGCGACCACTTCCCGGCACCTCCAAGCCGGAGGGCGAGCCGCGACCCATCCACGACGGCGACACGGTGGAGGTGGGGGACGCTCGGGTCGAGGCAATCGCGCTACCGCACGGGCGCATGAATGTGCTGGCGTATCGGGTCGGGCCGCTCGGCTTCGTGACCGACGCGAAGCGCGTCCCTGATTCGGCGATCGAGCGGCTGCGCGGCGTGCGCGTCCTCGTGCTCAACGCCCTCTTCCGGCGTCCCCATCCGACCCATCTCAGCATCAGCGAAGCTGTCGCCGTGGCGGCCGAGATCGGCGCCGAGCGCACCTTCCTGCTCCACCTGACGCATGAGACGTCCCACGCCGAGCTCGAAGCGGAGCTGCCTCCGGGCGTGCGGCCCGCATATGATGGTCTGGTAGTGGAGATCTGATCCGTCCAGCGGCAATGGCGTACTTGTTCCCATCCGCCCGTCTATCGTCACCGGCCCCGTCTCGCGACCGATGCCGTTCTCCCTCGACTACCGTTTCATACTCGCCGACGCCGTGTCCGGGGGCGTTGCTCCTGACGGGTTCGCAGGCGCGCAGACGACGTTTGCTGCCGCGCATGCCGCGGTCTCCGCGCGCCACGCCTCGGACGAACTCGGCTTCTTCGACCGGCCGCGAAATCGCAGCCTGGCGGGTCAGGTGCTCGAGAACGCCTCCGTCCGCGGCCGCTACCGCGACGTCGTCCTCCTCGGCATCGGCGGCTGGCGCTCGGTCCCATCGTCCTGCGCAACGCACTGCGCCCGCCGCAATGGAACGCGCTTTCCGCCGCGGAGCGCGACGGGCTGCCGCGCCTGCGTATGCTCGACACTGTCGACCAGGTGACGATTGCAGCGACGCTGGAACACGTGCAGCTGGCGCAGACGCTCTTCCTAGTGGCCTCGAAATCCGGCGGCACCGCGGAGACGATGTCGCAATATCTCAATGTCCGAGTACGACTTGAGGCCGCTGCGCGTCCGCTCACCCGGCACCTGGTTTTTGTCACCGATCCGCAGACGGGGCGCTGCGCCCGATTGCCACCGCCGAGGCGACCCTGGCGCTCGACATCCCCTCGAATATCGGCCGACGCTTCAGCGGCCTCTCGGCAGTGGGGACGCTTCCGGCCGCCCGGATCGGGATCAATATCGAGGCGCTGCTGGCCGGGCGGCAGATCTGGTCGAGCGCTGCGCGCTGGATGCCCTCACGCAGAACCCCGCCGGTGCGTTCGCTACGTCGCGATGGCACGCCGGTACGAGGATCGGGAAACTCATCGACGTGCTCATGCTGTACGCCGACCCGCTGCGCGATATGGCGTCGCGGTTCGTACAGCTGTGGGCAGCGCCTTGGCAAGTCGCGCGGCGCTGACGCGCACGTCGGCCGGACCCCGCTTCCCGCCCTATGTGCCCCGACCAGCATGCGCAGATGGAATTGTTCATTCCGAGGCCGATTGACAAGACCGTGACCTTCCTGTCAATGGAAGCGCCGGCTCGCGACGTGTCGACCCCGGACGCGCCCCGCCGCGTGCGGGACCTTGCCCATCTCGGCGGACATTCCCTCAAGGAATTTCTCAACATCGAGCGTCGTGCACCCGCTGGCGCACGAGTGAAACGCGGTCGTCCCAGCATGACGATGCATGCCGCAGGCGGACGCCTCGTACCTCGGCGCCCTGATGCTGCTGCTCGAGATTGCCACTGCATACGCCGGCTCACTCTACGGCGTGAATGCGTTTGACCAGCGCGGTGTCGAACTCGGCAAGCGCTACACGTACGGCATGATGGGGCGCCCCTGCGTCGCAGCGGTGCGGGACGAGCTCGCCAAGCTCCCGCAGAGCAATCCGGCGCGCGCGATCGGCGAGTGCGAATGCGACGCGCTCGCTGCGTGACGTCGTGGGGTTGAGAGTCTCCGCTGGTCGGTGCACGACGGCGACGACGGGGCTATCTTTCGCGCGGGCAGCACCTCTCCTCAACAACGCTCTGTTCATGTCCGCACAGGAATCGACCATCGCCCATGCCGCGCTCGGCGACGCCGTGACGCGCGTGGCGTCCGCCATCACCGTCCACGATGCATCCGTCCTCGCCACGGATCGGCTGGATGGCGTGGTCTGGGACGCCGTGTTCGGCGACGCGACCGCGAAAGACTACGCACGCTGGCTGCTGTGGGAATTGGGGCAGGCCGTGGGCGTGCGTCCGGCCTCGATCCATGAGCTGTACTTGGCGCGCGGACGCGGCGAGGTGCGGGGCTTCACGGTGCCGGCGATGAACGTCCGCGGTGCCACCTACGATACGGCGCGGTCCATTTTCCGCGTAGCGAAGCGGATGGAGGCGGGGGCGTTTCTACTTGAGATTGCACGATCCGAGATCGCCTACACCGAACAGCGCCCCACCGAATACGTCGCGGTCCTGATCGCTTCGGCGCTTCGTGAGGGCTTCCGTGGGCCGCTCTTCATCCAGGGCGATCACTTTCAGGTGAATCACAAGAAGTATGCAGCCGATCCGGTCACCGAAGTGAATAACGTCAAGAAGCTGGCCGATGAGGCGATCGCGGCGGGCTTCTACAACATCGATGTTGATACCTCGACGCTCGTCGACCTCTCGCAGGCCACGCTCGAAGAGCAGCAGCGCAAGAACTACGAGGAGTGCGCGGGAATCACGACGTACATCCGTTCGCAGGAGCCGAAGGGCGTCACCATTTCCATTGGCGGCGAGATCGGTGAAGTGGGGACGGAGAACTCGACGGTGCCCGAATTGCGCGCCTTCGTGGATGGCTTTCGCGCCGCCCTCGAGTGCATGGCGCCGGGAACGCCCGGACTCTCGAAGATCTCGGTGCAGTCGGGGACGTCGCATGGTGGCATCGTCCTTCCCGACGGCTCCATCGCCGAGGTAAGCCTGGACCTCAAGACACTCGAGGACCTCTCGAAGGTGGCGCGTGAAGAGTACGGCATGAGTGGGGCGGTGCAGCACGGCGCCTCGACGCTCCCCGACACGGCCTTCAATAATTTCCCGCGCACCGAGACGGCCGAGATCCACCTGGCGACGAATTTCCAGAACATGCTGTACGATCACCTGCCGGTCGCGCTCCGGGATGAGATCTATGCCTGGCTCCTCGCGAACGCGATCGACGAGCGCAAGGCTACCGACTCCGACGAGCAGTTCTTCTACAAGACCCGCAAGAAGGCGTTAGGGCCGTTCAAGGAGCGGCTCTGGCAGCTCGACGGCGAGACGAAAGCCAAACTCTCCGAAGCATATGACGAGAAGTTCACGTTCCTGTTCACCCAGCTCGCCATCGGTGGGACCAAGCACGTCGTGAAACAGACGGTGAAGCCACTGTCCATTCGTCGTCCGATGCCGGGGACCCCCGGGCACATCGTGGTGGAAGCCGCGCCCGACGACGCATCGCTCAGCGACTGAG
>JBDTUA010000025.1:0-27210 GCA_040007995.1 Gemmatimonadota bacterium
ACCGCGTGCGACGCGAACGACGCGCTCGGCTGCGCGCAGTTGGGGCGCGCGACCGAGAACGGCGTCGGGATGGAGAAGAACGAGGACAAGGCGGTGCCGCTCTACGACAAGGCGTGCAGGCTCGGAAGTGGCGACGGCTGCACGCTCCTCGCCGACGCCCTCTGGCGCGGCGTGAAGTCGCTGCCGAAAGACCGGTCCAAGTCGGTCGCGCTGTACCAGCAGGGCTGCACCCTGGGCGACGCCGGGGCATGCCTGAGCGCCGGACGGCTCATCGCGCGCGGCGACAATGTCAAGAAGGACGAAGGCAAGGGAGCCGCGCTCTTCCTCAAGTCGTGCGACGGCGGCGACCCGCGCGGCTGTGAGGACCTAGCCGATGCCTACAAGGACGGGCGCGGTGTGGCGAAGGACATCACCAAGGCCCAGCAGTTCTACGACCGGGCCTGCGCGCAGGGATTGGACGAGAAGCGCTGCCGCAAGTAGTGGAGGCGATGCGGGGCTGACGCGCGCGGGGTCAGCCCACCAGCACGGTCGGGGCGCCGAGGACGATGGTGCCGCCGTGCGCCGTCGGGTCGCCGAGGCGTGCCGCCGGCATCCCCCCCATCAGCACCGTCACAGATCCCATCACGACGCTGTCCGGGGGACCGACGCAGACGCACATGCTCCCGATGGTGGCGGCCGGCATCATCGCCACCATGACGGTCGGCGCGCCCGGCGACACGATCGGCCCACCCACGTGCGGAATCGGCGGGACACCCGGTGTCACCATCGGGCAGACGTGCATGTCGGTCAGTCGTGCAGCGGGCATACCCATCTCGCCCCCTATGTTGCCGGTGCTGGCGCCGGTGGCGCCATCACCTTGAGGTGGTCGGTGCGCTGCAGGGCGAAGTGGGCCTTGGCCATCTCGACCGACGCTTCCCACCCACCCAGCTGCTTGGCGACCTCGAGTCCTTGGGCGATGTAAGCGCCGGCCAGTGCCTCGAAGTGCATCGGATCGACGGCGGCGGCGAGGATCGCCGCCAGGCCGACCATCGTCGCGTGCAGCCCCGGGGGTGGGGGGATCGGCGGGATATCGGCAGGGCCAATGCTCCCTGTCGCGAAGAAGACCGCCGCCGCGGCACAGCCGGCGGGGGAATCCTTGCCGGCCGCCTCGGCCGCCGCCCACGCGACGCGGCGCTTCCCTTCGTCGGGTGCTGCGATCCACTGCTCGGTGGCTGCGAGGGCGGCGATCATCGGCTCCGTCCCCGCCTTGTCGCTGGCCACGCGCGCGGCGTGCGTCGCCGAGGCCCAGGCCCACCAGATCCCTTCGCGCGGCGGGAGTGCCGCGGCCACGACCTTGAGGGCGTCGGGGACATGCCGGCCGGCGGTCAGCTGCGAGAGCAGGGCATCGACGTCCGCGGCCCCCTCGGCCGACGCGCGGGCGTCGTCCGACACGTCGGCACGTTCCAACAGCCACGCGATGAGCGGAGGCGGTGCGGCCGCAACGGCGGGCTTCGAGGTCGTCATGCGCTCTCCGCTGCTAGTTGATCATGGTGATGGCGCCCTTCACGGTGGTCATGCCACCGGCCTTGAGCGTCGCCATCGCGGAGCCTTCGACGGTGGTCATCACCCCCTTGAACTCCGCCATGATCTGGGCTTCGCTCTTGACGTTCATCCCCTTGATCGTGACCCCCGTCATGTCGATGACGATCGAGTTGGAGCCGACCTTGAGCTCGATCTTCTGCATCGCCTCGATCGTGATACTCCCCATCCCCGCCTTGATGGTGATGTTCCCCATCGAGACATCCACGGCGAGGTTGCCCTGCGACACCTTGTGCGAGTCGTTGCCCGAATCGACCGTCACCGTGCGGTTGCCCGACTCGATCTTCGTGGCCTGATCGCCCTTCACGGTGATCGTCTGCTTGCCGGCCTTCACCGTGTGCGTGTCGTTCCCCTCCTTCACGGTGCGCGTGTCGTCGTTGGTGATGGTGGTGATGCGGTCGTGCAGGACGTCGCGCGTCTCGTCGTTCTTCACCTTGATCTGGTGATCCTTCTCCGCCTGCAGATAGACGTGCTCCGACCCTTTCTTGTCGTCGAAGCGCAGTTCGTTGAAGTTGTCGGCACCGCCTTGCAGCGTCTGCGACTTCCACCCGGTCTGCGTCTTGTTGGCGGGAAGGTCGTAGGGATGCTTGTGCTGGCTGTTGTAGACGCGACCGGTGATGACCGGACGGTCGATGTCGCCGTGGAGGTACTCGACGAGCACTTCCTGCGCGATGCGCGGGATCTGCACGAATCCCCACTTCACCCCGCCCCAGAGACTGGCGACGTGCACGCGATGCGTCGACTTGCCATCCTTGCCGGCGCCGCGATCCCAGGGGAATTGCAGCAGGACGCGCCCGTCGCCGTCGACATCGATCTCGGCGTCGCCCCCGGTACCCACGATCTTGGCGATGTGTGTCCCGCGGACGTGCGGGCGCGGCGTGCTGCGCGAGGGGCGGTAGGGCGTCGCAACCGGAATGCAGACGAATTGGTTCTCGTACGTCGCCTCGAGCCCTTCGCCCGCCATGATGTCGCTCGAGCCCATCTTGTGCGTGACGCTCACGAGGTGGAACTCCTTCCCTTCGACGTCGGCCGGCCCCTCGACCAGCGTGAAGCGCGTCCCGGGGAGGAAGGTGCCGCACGTGCTCTTGCCGCGCACGACGTCGTAGTCGCGCTCCTCCTCTTCGATGCGCAGCGCGGCGTCGTCCTTGGCACGATTGAGCCCGAGATCGCCGAGGAACTCGAACTGCTCCCCCCGCGTGTGCGACCCGCCGCTCGACGCATCGCCGGTACTATCGACGCGCAGCAGGTCGTGGTCCTGCAGCGAGACCTTCTTGGAGTGTACGGCGTATTCGTGTGCCCGCTCGAAGACCGACTGGTCGAAGTTGCGCACGGCACCGGTGTTCGGCCGGAACGGGATCGACGACTCCGGGGTGAGCTGCGGGATGGAGCCCGCCTTCGAGTCGGTCAGCACCATGGTGTGCGAACCGTCGGCGTGCTCGAAGCTGTAGTACAGCCCGAGCTCCTCCATCAAGCGCGAAATGAAGGTGAGGTTCGATTCGTTGAACTGCGCGATGTACTCGCGCGTTGGCGGCGTCGCGGTGACGCGTGTCTTGAGCGCGACATCCGCTTCCTTGCACACCGCCTCGATCACCTGCACTGCCGTCTTCTTCTCGAACGTGCGGCAGTCGCTCCCCAGCGAGAGGAACCACGCCGAGGGGACGATCTCGAGGCGGTACATCGACAGCATCCTGCCACTCCCCAGCATGCTGAATCGCCGGACGATGCCATTCACGTGCCGCACCGTGCCGTCGACCACTTCCAGGTGCAGCGTCACGCTCTTCCCCAGGATCGTCGCCGCGTTGAGCGAAGCGCTCTCCGACACGCACTCGATCGTGAACTCGAACGGCTGCGAGAGCGCCTCGGTGCCGGTGAACTGCGCCGGCACGAGGACGTTATCGCCGAAGGGCGTGGTGATACGAAGCTTTCGGTGTTCCTGGCTTATCTGCGGCATCTCGACCTGCCTGGGGAATCGATCAAGCGTGCGCCAGCGAAGCGCCGGTCACATCGTACGCGAAGTCCCCGTTCTCCCCCACCGAGACGCGGATGGAGGCCGGACGGTCGCCCCCCGACAATGACTCGAGGATGAGGCGCGAGACCTCCGGCAGCATCGTGTTGGTCAGGATGTTGTCGACGTTGCGCGCCCCGCTCTCCACCTCGGTGCAGCGTGCCGTCACGGCATCGACCAGCGTCTCGTCGTACAGCAGCGCCATCTTGTGCGTCTCGCGCAGCCGGCGCTCGATCTTCCCGAGCTTGAGACGCACGATCTTCTTCATGTTCTCGTCGCGCACCGGGTAGTACGGCACGATGACCATGCGCCCGAGGAAGGCGGGCTTGAAGACCTTGTTCAGCTCCGGCTTGAGTGCCTGTACCAGTCCGGCCGCATCCGGCATCGTCTCGGGATCGGCGGTGAGCGCCATGATCGTGTCGGTGCCTGCGTTCGACGTGAGCAGGATGATCGAGTTCTTGAAGTCGATCTGCCGCCCCTCGCCGTCATCCATCACTCCCTTGTCGAAGACCTGGAAAAACAGCTCCAGCACGTCGGGATGCGCCTTCTCGACCTCGTCGAGCAGCACCACCGAATACGGGCGACGACGCACGGCCTCGGTGAGCACTCCCCCCTCGCCGTACCCGACGTACCCCGGGGGCGAGCCCTTGAGCGTGGAGACAGTGTGCGCCTCCTGGAACTCGCTCATGTTGATCGTGATGATGTTGTGCTCACCCCCGAACAACAGGTCGCTCATCGCCAGCGCCGTCTCGGTCTTGCCGACGCCCGACGGCCCGACGAGCATGAAGACGCCCTTCGGCTTGTTGGGGTCCTCGATCTTCGCCGCCGAGGTGCGCATGCGACGGCTGATCGTCTCGATCCCCGTGTCCTGGCCGATGACCCGCGCCCCCAGCAGGCTCTCCAGCTGCAACACCATCGACAGCTGGTCGCGCAGCATCTTGCCGACGGGAACACCGGTCCACCCCGAGATCACCTCGCCGACGATCGACGCGTCGACCGCGACGCGCATCAACGGCGTCTCGCCCTGCAGCGCTTCAAGTGCCGCGGTGCGCTCGGCGAGCGTCGTGCGCAGCGGCGTGAGGTCCGCCGCTCCCTCGGCCTTTGGCTCGCTCGCCGCCGATGTATGCGCCTCCTCGAGCTGCCTGCGCAGCTCGCGGATCTCGTCCACCAGCACCTTCTCCTCATTCCATCGGGCATTCAGCGCCTGCAGCGTCGCCTCGAACTCAGCGCGCTGCGTCGCGATGTTCGTCAATCGTTCGCTGTGGTCCACGCCAAGCGCGGACTCGCGCTCCAGCACGCGGCTCTGCACGGCGAGATCGTCCAGTCGGCGCACCGTGTCCTCGATCGGGGCCGGCGTGGCCTGCTGCCCGAGGGCGAGGCGCGCGCAGGCGGTGTCGAGCACGCTGACTGCCTTGTCCGGGAGCTGGCGGTCCGGGAGATAACGATGTGACAACCGCACGGCTGCATCCAGGCCGTCGTCGGTAATCCGGACGTTATGGTGCAGCTCGAGCGCCGGCACCACGCCACGCAGCATGATCAGGCACTGGTCCTCGCCCGGCTCATCCACCTTGACCAGCTGGAAGCGCCGCGACAATGCCGGATCCTTCTCGAAGAACTTCTTGTACTCGGCCCACGTGGTGGCGGCGATCGTGCGCAGCTCACCGCGCGCGAGCGCCGGCTTGAGCAGGTTGGCGGCGTCGTTCTGTCCGGCCGCGCCACCGGCGCCGATCATCGTATGTGCCTCGTCGATGAACAGGATGATCGGCGACGGCGAGTTCTTCACCTCTTCGATCAGCCCCTTCAGGCGATTCTCGAATTCACCCTTCACGCCGGCGCCCGCCTGCAGCAGCGCGAGGTCGAGCGTCCGGATCGTGACGTTCTTGAGCGGCTCGGGGACATCTCCTTCCACGACGCGTCGTGCGAACCCTTCCACGACCGCCGACTTCCCGACTCCCGCTTCCCCGACGAGGATCGGGTTGTTCTGGCGACGGCGCGTGAGGATGTCGATCAGCTGGCGGACCTCGAAGTCGCGACCGAGCACCGGGTCGATCTTCCCCTCGCGCGCACGTGCGGTGAGGTCGACGGTGAACTGCCCGAGCGCGGTCCCCTTGCCCCCCGACGGCACGCCCCCCTTCCCGTCGCCGGCGCCACTGGCGCTTCCCGACGAGAACATCGCCCCGGCCTCCGCCGATGCCTCGGACGACGCCGAGGTGATCGCCAGGAACTCCTTGCGCAGCACTTCGGCCGTGATCTTCTCGAACTCGCGGCTGATGTCGAGCGCCAGTCGCGAAAGTTCGCTGTTGGAGACGAGGGCGAGGACGCAGTGACCGGTGCGTATCTGAGGCGCGCCGAACTCGATCGACCCGGCGGTCCACCCTTCGGTGAGCATCTTCACCAGCGTCGGACTCAAGGCTGGGGTGCGCGCATTCCCGCTCTTGAGTCGGTCGAGGCCGCGCGCGAGGTCGTCGGCGAGCCGCGACCGGTTGACGCCGAAATGCTTGATGATCTGCGCCAGGTCGCTATCGCTCGCATCGAGCGCCTTCACGAGGAAGTGCTCGATCTCTACGTCATAGTGGGTGCGCGAGAGGCAGAGCCCCGCGGCGCCGTCGACCATTCCGCGTGTTGCGGAGTTCAGCTTGCCAATCAGTGCCCGCAAATTCACGGTCATGGATCCCTCGGTTTGGGCAGTTCGTGATGGGTCATCAACTACTGTCGAATCAACAGAGCCGCAAGGTCGTCTCGTCCGGATCACGCGTGAGCGGCCGGCTCGCCAACCACGTCCCACGACCGAGTCCCGGTCCTCGTCGACCGCCCGGCGCGCTGCCCGGAACGTCGAGCACGCATGGCGTCACTTCGCGGCGCGTGAGGACGAGCTGGGCATCCACCCCGACGATGTCGTCCGCGTACAGCCGCGCCAGCGTCTTGAGCGCGTCGTGTGCCGAGCCGCCAGGAATGAACGACTCGAACTGCTCGCGCGTGAGCGGACCGAGTCGCAGGCGCACACGCGCCTGAGGATCCCAGACCGCGTCGCCGATGACGCCGAAGCCCAGCCGCCCGGCCTCGCCCTCGAGGCCCAGCGCGCACTGGCCGCCGGAGTCGAGCTGGCGCCATTCGCCGATGAACTGTTCCACCGTCGTCGCCACACCGAAGTAGTCACCGATGAGGCGGGCCAGTCCGTCGGCGGGGCGGGCACGTGTGGCGAGCAGCCCGGAAAAGAAGGCCACCGCCTCGTCGCGAATCGGCAGGCGATTGCGGAGCCCGCGCGTTCCCATCCCGGCGAGATCGAGCAGGTGGTCGTAGAGGCGATCCTCCGCTCCCGACTCGTGCGCCACGATCGCGTTGTTCTTCTCCCAGGCCCTGAAGAGGAGGGAGATTGCGCGATGATTGAAGATGTCGAGGAAGTCGCGAAATGCCGTATCCCGCAGCCGCGCCCGGTGGGACGCGTGCTCGGTGTACACGTGCGGCATGACGCCCTGCGGGCCGGTGAGCCCGAAGAAGTTCACCGTCATCTGCGCCGGCGCGGACCGTGCACCGTAGTCCGGCGGCAGCGTCATCTCCTCGATTTCGCTCGCCGGGAAGCCGAGCGAGGTGCTCGCATGAAAGCGCGCCACTTCGTTCGAGGGGTCGGACCAGCGCCCGATGCGCGCGCGTTCCGGGTGCAGGCGTGAGAGGAGACGCACGACCTGGAAGAAGCCGAACGCGGTCGGCGACTCTTCGAGCGCGCGCATCATGCGCGCAGTCGCGTCGGCCGACATCTCGGGGGGGGTGGACGTCACGGTCACAGGAGCGTTCGCGCCCCCGAGCGCGGCAACCACTGGCGCACTACGTGCTTGCGTTGTCGCGAGCGCACGGAGAGTTGGATGAAGCTGTTCATCGTCGCCTGAAGCGACAGGAACCGTTCCAGGACGCTGGCGAACAGGAACATGCCGCCGCCGGGGAACTGTCCCTCGTCGAACTCGAGCTCCACGCGACGCCCGCGCGCGAACGCGAGTCCGTGCTCGGTGGGGATGCGGGCAAACGACGGAGTGCTGCTCACCGCCATCACCCCCTGGATCTGCCGCTCACCACCGGCCGAGTCGCCCGCGTTGTGCAGCCGGAGGAGTTCGCGCAGCGCCTCGCGCCCTTCGTCGACGAGCGAGAGGTGGTTGAGCGAAAGTGCCGAGATCAGGCGCCAGAGCAGCGGCTTGCCCAGCGGCGGCTGGATCACGGGGGTCGGCTTGACGAGGCAGAGCACGCGCCGCACCGGCCCCCCCTTCACGAGGTCGAAGTCTCCCTTCTCGTCGACGCCGATCGGGAGCCGGCTTGGGAGGTCGCCGTTGAAGCAGGTCAGCCGCACCGACGCCACTTCGGCGTTAGGCGGCCGGATGCGCCCCGAGAGGTCGGCGAACGAGAGGTAGACCTCCGTCCCGCCATCGGTCCGCCAGCTGCTCTCCCGCCGCACCGCGTGCCAGAAGACGCCCTTCGCATCGCTGCGGCCGTGGCGGAAGCCGTACAGCGGCTCGATCGATCGTGGCTCCCCCTCGCCCGGGGTGATCCCGACCACCGACTCGACCGCCCACGTCTCGATCTCGAGCCGGCGCCGCGAATCGGGGACGACGGGATATTCGGTCGTCAGCTGCGTCAGGAGGATCGGTTCCCCGGACTGCTCGAAGAGGTTCACGATCGGCGTACAGCCCAGCCGGAAGGTGCGCGACGAGACGCCGAATTCCACCAGCTGCCGCCGCTCGGCGCGCTCGAACGGGGCGATCACGAACAGGAGCTCGGCCCGCGGTCCCGCGTTGAGGGCACGCAGCGCCCCGGCGATGCCGCGGACGTCAACGAAGAGGAACTTCTGCGGGAAGCAGAACAACTCCTGCAGCAAGGCGTAGCCGGCCAGCGTGCGGCGGGGATAGGGCAGCAGGTGCTGCTCCTCGTCAAAGCCCACCGGGACGATCGCGCTCGACTCGAGCACCACCGGTGCGCGCGAGGGCTGGTCGGGGTCGCGCACCACCACGCGTGTGCAGCTGTTCGCAAGCAGTTCGTAGACCGCGTCCGACACGTTGGCTTCGCCCGCGATGTGCAGTCGCAACGCGTCCAGACCGGCGGGCGCCAGCGGATCGACGCGCCCCGCCGGATCGGCCACCAACAGCTTGCCGAGCTGCATTCCGTCGAAGGCGCGCAACTCGACCCGGAAGGCCCCCGCCGCCTCGCCGGTGCGCGCGCCGGCGCCGGCGCGCTCGGCGGAGGTCCATTCCGCGCTGCTCACCGTCACCGGCCAGAGCGTCGTGTCGTAGCAGGTGCGAAAGCGGCACGCCAACCCCTGCACGGCGCGCGACTGCACCTCGCTCCCTCGCGGGATGAAGTGACCGCCGGGGAGGAGACCGAGCGCCGGGTCCAGTTCGATCTCCACCAGCGACAGCGAAGGGATGGGACGGACGTGCTGCGGGTGGAGGACGTCGAGCAGCGCCTCGGATACCTCGGGGAGGTCGTCGTCGAGCCGGTGATGCACGCGGGCGGCGAGAAAGGCGAAGCCCTCGAGCAGCCGCTCGACATGCGGGTCCTCGCACTTGCTCGCCTCCAGCTGCAGCCGAGAGGCCACCTTCGGATAGCGATCTGCGAACTCCGCGCCCAACCGGCGCAGGTACGTCAGCTCGCGCTCGTAGTAGATCAGCAGGTCGTCCTTCACCGTCGCCCTCGGCTCGCTCGCGCGCCGGTCATGCGCCGACCGACGGCCCACTCGACTCGTGCACGTCGTACTCGCCGCTGGCCACTTCGAGCACCGTGTCGAAGACGACGGGTTCACGGTCGCGGTCCATCAGGAGGATCGCCTCGATGACGAAACGCATCTGCGGGTTGCGCACCTGATCGGCATCGACAAGCCGCACGCGAGCGTCCGACATGCGTGGCTCGAAACGCAGGATCGCGTCGCGCAGTGCCGTGAGCAGGCGATCGCGCCCCGACTTGGTCCCCACCGGAATTCCGGTCGTGTCGAGCAGCCCGTAATCGTACACCGAATGTCGCAGCTCCGGCAGTCCGTCGGGCGCCGGGAACATCGTGCGCCGCGTATTGAGCAGCGACTCCACGTCGCGCTCCACCGAGCGGCGAAAGAGGCGCTCGGATTCTCCCCGCGAAATCGGCGGATCGGCCGTCACCCTGGGCGCCTCGTCGGTGAGGCGATCCAGGAGCGACGGAACGACGATGTGCTCGATCTCGGTACGTGCCACGCGGTTCTCGGGATAGGAGGGTTCAGCCGGTCTGGAGCGCCATCGCCTGCAGCGTATCCAGCCGGCAGATCCGCAGGTACAGCTGGTAACGTTCCGAGGTCTCGGTCTCGTTCGCACGATCAAGCACTCGGCAGAGCAGGGCGAGCGGCTGCGCGACCAGCGGGCCGGACTCCCAGTGCTCGAGCCCCTTCTCGTCGATGGTGGTGACGAGCCGTTCGAGGATCGGGCGCGCGACCTTGTCCATTCCGCTCTCGACCATGAGGTAGGCGAGTTGCGTCTGGCGTAGGAATCGCCCGCGCGGGGACTGCTCGCGACCGGCCTCGGCGAGCAGGAGCTCGATCCCGTTGCGGACGCGGCCCTGCGCCATCTCGCTCTTGGCGATCTCGAAGGGATCGCGTCCCGCGCGGCGTCGCGGACCGGCCGCGAGTCCGCCATGCTTGCTGGTGTTCGCGTCCTGGGTGAGCGCGTCCTGTACGACTTCCGTCTCATCCAGCGTCCCCGCGTCGTCGACACCGGTCGCGGCAGCTGGTGAGGGATCGACCGCTCCGCCGACCAGTTGTTCCTCGGCGAGCCAGCCTTGCGTCTCCGGGTTGGCCGTCGGCGAATCGTCCATCAGCGTCATCTCCGGCAACTGGGGAATCGCGGCGAGCAGGACGCGCAGCTGGTCGCGCAGCGCCGATGAGACGGCGTCGTAGCCGAGCTGTGCGCATGCCGTCAGGACGTAGCGCTGCAGGTCGAGCCACCCGCGACCCTGCGGCGTCGCCATCAACGTCTCGCACTGTTCGAGCAGCTCGCTCCACTTGCCGTCGAGCAGGAGCCCCTTGAGGCGCGAGCGGGTGGCGGTGGGCGCTGCTTCCAGCAGTTTGGGGTTGAGCTCGCCGGTGGCGGCGGCGGCGTGCAGCTCGCCCCAGCGCAGCCCGCGCAGCATCAGGTATGGCCCGGGATTGCTCGGATCGAGCTTGCGCAGGAAGCGGGCGGCCACCGCGACGCGGTTGGCCGCGTCGGCTGGGCTCACCGGCTCCGCTGTCAGCACGCCTCCGTCCTCGGCGGCGACGGCGAACTCCTCGCTCGAGATCTCCTCGATCGGATCCGGATCGTCGATCAGCTTCTGGGTGAGGATCCCGACGCTCAGGCGCTTGAAGTCGTCTAGCGCCGATCGGAGCTTCAGGAATGATGGCGCGTCGCGTCCGAAGCGGGCGTCGGCGATCTTCTCCACGTCGGCCACCGCACTGATCGCCGCATCGAGGTCCTTGATCAGCGACTTGTAATACGCCTTGTTCGCCTCGGCGATTGCCTTGTCGACCCCTTCGGGTGTCGGCTTGCCCTCGCTGAGCGCGACGTTGCGCAGTTCCCGCTTCTCCTTGTTCCCTGCGACCTCTTCCTCGGTCGGGATCGTGCGAGAGACCTGGTAGTCGAGGAACGACGGACCGTTAGGCGCGACCGGGAGCTGCTTGACGGGCACGTCGAAGCGCGTGCCGACCCACTCGAGTGGACCCGCGCGCAGCTCCGGGTCTTCCTCGTCCCACGCCGGATAGCATCCGTCCCAGAAGGTATCGAGGATTCCGTGGAGGACGCGCACGCCGATGGCGAGTCCCTGCAGTCCGTCCTGCTTCAGCAGCCCTTCGGCGAGCCAGGCGGCGAGTTGAAGATCCTTCGTCTCCTTCTCCAGCAGCGCGCGCGAGAGCTTCAGCACTGCGGGCCAGTCGGAGAGCTTCCGCGGTCCTTCCTGCGCGCCGCGCGGCAGGTCGGGGTCCTCTCGACGTGCCTCCTTCACCTGGTCGTAGCGTGGGTCGTATCGCAGCTCAGCGCCGGCCGGATTGTCGCCCGGGACCGGGACGAGGAGCGCTTCGATCAGGGTCGTGTCGACAGGCATCCGCAGGTCATGGGAGAGGGGCAGGCGACGACAGCGGCCGCGAAGCCGCTGTCGGTCGCGTCAGGCGGCCGTGACACCCAGGACGCTAGACCGCGTCGGCGGCGACCGTCGTCGGGGTGATCACCAGGTCGCGCAATTCGAGGAGCGGGATCATCTCGCCGTCCACTTTCAACATCTTCTGGCCGACCGGAGTGAAGTCTCCATCGGGAAGCTCCTCCCAGTCGGTGGCTCGCCCGAGGCGCAGCTCGGCGTCCTCCACTTTCCACGCCAGCGGAGAGAGCGCTGGCAGGAGGACTTCGCCGAGCTCCATGTCCTTCATGAGCGTGTTGGTGCTCACGCGGGCGGGGGCCCAGCGCAAGTCGCGGAGAAACTTCGGTGGCTCGAGGTGGATCGCGTCAATGTAGGCAAACGGGATCCACATGTATCGCCCGCCGGCCATGAGTTCGAGGCGCGCGCCGAGCCGAGGGTCCGCGTCCTCGATCGAGCTGAAGGCGCGACCGTTGAGCGTCCCCGACACCGGGGCCGGCGCAGGTGCGGTCGGAAAGTCGCCGGTCAGGAACATGTGCTCGCGAATGCGTTCGCCCTGGAGCGAGGCGCGATACGGGAGCACCGCCATCTCGTTGTCAGCGCCACCTCGGGCGAGGACATCGAGCTGCTTCTCCGCGCGGTCGTACTGCCCGGCGAAGGTGAGGAGTTCAAAGAGGAACACTCGGCGCTGGGTGTCGGTCGGATTGCTCCGAAGTTCGGCACCCAGCGCTTCGATCGCCGATTCCAGCCGCCCGGCGTCGAACAGCTCACGTGCGGTTGGCATCGACGGGTGTCTCCTTACGCGTCGCTGACGAGGCGGATGTCCCAGACGACCGGCGTTCCAGACACGAGCTTGCCGTCCGTCCCCTGCGTCTTGAACTCGAAGGTCACCTTGGCGAAGGCGAAGGAGACCGACTCGGTCGGCGTGTCGTCGCCGCCTGAGGAGCCCGACCATTGCACCGACTCCACCATGACCTCGTCGAACTTGTAGATGAGGAAGGCATCCTGTCCGCCGGTCCCCGTTTGCTTGCGCATCGACAGCGTCATGTCGGTGATGTGATCGCCTTTGCAGACCGCTGCGAACAGCTTCGGCGAGGCGATGTCGGTCTTCTTCATGATGTTGAAGGAGGAGATCGACACGCGCGAGGCCGACATGCCCGTGGTGCCAGGGCCGACGGTTACCGGGGCGCTGGCGCCCCACGAAAAGGAGAAGATCTCAATCTTCTTCTCAAAGCCTTTGGCCGTGGCTTCACCCGGGATGTCCTTCAGGTCGAGATATGCGTCGAATGCCATTGGGTCTGCGTCCTCTAGAAAAGGTTTCTACTTGCCTCCCCGATTCGCCGAAGGGCGGGCACCCTTCGGCGTCGGGAGGTTTCTGCACGATTGCGTCGGGCGGGTTCGCCGGACGCAGACCATCACGCGGCCGGCGGGGGA
The DNA here is from genome assembly GCA_040007995.1 of Gemmatimonadota bacterium. GTDB lineage: Bacteria > Gemmatimonadota > Gemmatimonadetes > Gemmatimonadales > Gemmatimonadaceae > SCN-70-22. Next base: position 13,121 of record JBDTUA010000025.1, read on the forward strand.
AGCTCCGCGACGAGCCGCATGGCGACTCCCAACTCATCGAGCTGGAAGTGCGGGCGCAGGAACGCGACCGCGCGGTAGGCACCAGGCTTCCCTGGCACTTCGACCACGTCGATGCGCGCCTCCGCCAGCGGACGCTGCGCCTTGATCGAGGGCGCGGCATCCGATCCGGTGACATACTGCTGGATCCAGCGATTCAGGAACGAGTCGACTTCGGCGCGTGAGGTATAGCCGCCGATCTTGTCGCGCATCATGACCTTGAGATAGTGCGCGAATCGCGACGTCGCGAAGATATACGGGAGCTGCGCCGAGAGGCGCGCGCTCGCTGTCGCCTGCGGTGAGTCGTAGACCTTCGGCTTCTGGCACGACTGCACGCTGAAGAACGCCGCGTTGGCCGTTCCCTTCTGGTGCACGAGAGCGGCGAAGCCCAGGTCGGCGAGTTCCTTCTCACGTCGGTCGGTGATCTGCACCTCGGTTGGGCACTTCATGACCAGTTCGCCCGCTTCGGTGCGGAAGTTGTGGACCGGCAGTCCCTCGACGAGTCCACCGCTCTCGACGCCCCGGATCGTCGCACACCAGCCGTACGCCGCGAACGCCTTGTTGATGTTCGACGCGATCGACCAGGCCGAGCTGCCCCAGAGGTATGCGTCGTGATTCGTCCCGTCGACGCGCTCCTCGTAATTGAACGCCTCGATCGGCACCGTCGCGCTCCCGTACGGCTCGCGCATCAGGACGCGCGGCGCGGTCAGCGCCACATAGCGCGAATCCTCGCTCGCCCGGAAGCCCTTCCAGCGGGCGTACTCGGTCGTGTCGAAGATCTTGGCCAGGTCACGCGGCTGGTCGAGATCCGTGAACTTCTCGAGGCTGAACAGGTCGGCGGACGCCGAAGAGACGAAGGGCGCGTGCGCCGCCGCCGCCACGTTGGAGATCTTCTCGAGGAGCTCCATGTCCTGGCCGCTCTTGTCGAAGTAGTAGTCGCCGATCATCGCGCCGAACGGCGTGCCACCGAAGACGCCGTATTCCTCTTCATACACCTTCTTGAAGAGCGCGCTCTGGTCGAACTCCGCCGCGCGCTGCAGGTCGCGCAGCAGGTCCTTCTTGGAGACGTTGAGGACCTTGATCTTGAGCATGGTCCCGGTCTCGCTCTGGCTCATCAGGAACTTGAGCCCGCGCCACGAGGCTTCGAGGCGCTGGAACTCCGGGTGGTGCAGGATCTCGTTCAGCTGCAACGAAAGCAGGTGGTCGATCTGCGCGATGCGCGCGTTGATCATCGCCTCCGTGTCGCGCGCGACGGTAATCGATCCTTCGAGCACTTCCTCGACGAAGCGCTTGACCAGGTCTTTCCCGCGCTCGCGCGATTCGGCGTCCTTGCCGACCTTACCCTGCTCGACGATCTGGTCGAGCAGCGAGACTGACTCGGTGGTGGTCGCTTCGGCGCCCTGGGTCGCCGCCTTGGCTTCAGCCATTGTCTTCGCCCCCCTTGATCCCCAGTTCCCCGCGCAGCTTGTTCAGCTTCTCGGCGTCGCCAAGCGTCGCCTGCAGCACTTCGTCGAGCTTCTCGTTCGTCTGCAGCGAGCCGCGCAGGTCGGAGAGCTGTGTGCGCAGGTCGAGCAATGCCTTGAGCGGCTTCACCTGGCGCGCCACCGCGTCGGGCGAAAAATCGTCCATGCTGCGGAAGTTGAGGTCGACGCCCAGCTTCGGTGCGTCGGCGTTCTCCGACAGCTTGTTTTCGACACTGAAGTTCAGGTGCGGCTTCATCGAGGCCAGGACGTCATCGAAGTTGTCGGGGGTGACCTCGACGAACTTCCGCTCCTTCAAGCGTGGCAGCGGTTCGGTCGGCTGCCCGCTGAAGTCTCCGAGAACACCCATCAGGAAGGGGAGCTCCTTCTTCTCGATCGCACCGCCGGTGTCGACCTCGTAGGAGATCGCCACCCGTGGCGGTCGGATGCGTTCCAGCTTTTTCTGGGTACTGTCGGCCATTCGTGCCTCCTACGGCGTGGTAACTGAGTTGTGGCGTGGTTCGGTAGCGCCGCTGCGATGACCCGAAGCGCGCGGAGCGGCGGCCGGCGCGGAACGCGGTGGACAAGAGAACGCAACAGTGTAGAGTCCGACTTTCGTTGTCAAGCAGAGCCGCCGGGTCGGGACTCGTTAGGTATCCGGCGGTCGAAATTCCCCCGACCGATGGCCTCGCCGGGCCGCCGTCGTCCCGAGTGCGGAACGCCCCAGTAAGCCCCGCGCCGCCCCACTCCGCCCCACTCCGCCCCACTACACCCCACTACGCCCCACTACGCCCCGCGCGATGCGCGAGGAGGGAGCGGACATGCCGGAAGCTCCAGCGCGCCAGCCGTCGCGAGGATCTCGACCAGGTGTGCGACCTCCTCCATTCCCACCTCCTCCGTAACGAGTCCCGCCGAGCGCAGCCCTTCGAGCAGGTCGCCGATCTCACGCGTGCCGTCGCATAGCTCGAGCAAGGTTGGCGCGATCGGTGGCGCCTTGACGACGCCATACGTCGGCCACTTCGTCTCCACCGTCGCTCCCACCGTCTGCCATCCGCCATCCCCCAGCGCCTCGAGATGCACCGCCGTGCGGACCATCGCTGGTACGCGGGGGCGCTGGCCCGTCATGCGCGCTGTCGCTGTCGCCCCACGCGCCTGAAGAAAGCGGGCGAAATGAAAGTGCCACTCCGCCACCAGCGGGCTCAGCTCCGCGCCCACCGAGCGCCGTTCGGTGATCGGCGAGCGACCGAACGCTTCGCGCCGCAGTTCCAGAAAGCAGACCGCGAATCGCTCGATCTCGAGTGACGCGAAATGTCGCATCCATCGCTCACAGTCCACATAGTCGCCGCCACCCTTCGTCACACCTTTGTACGCATCGAACAATCCGTAGTCGAGCGATTCCAGCTGTAGGAGGTCGAATTCGTCAGCGGCGACGCCCAGCCACCCGCGAACGCGCTCCGCGATCGTTGCGTTGCGCCGATCGCTCAGCGCCGCGCGGATGATCAATCGTCCGCCCCGCGCCAGATGCGCCGGCGTCCCCTCGACGATGCGTCGCGTCACGTGCTCGCCATCGGCGCCGGCATCGCGAAAGTCGAAGCGGTGACTGAGCGCCGGTACGTACGGTGGATGCGCCACGACGAGGTCGAACTGCGCGTCGCCCAGCGACTCCCAGGCATCACTCACCCGCACCTCGACACGGTCGTCCACCTCGTTCAACCGCGCGTTGAACCGTGCGAAGTGCACGCAGCGCGGCGTGAGGTCGGACGCCACGGCCATCGCGGCGCCGCGAGCTGCCGCCCGAATCGCCGCCACTCCGGTCCCCGCGCAGAGCTCGAGCACGCGTGCGCCCGGTGCATCGGGGATCACTGCGAGGAACGACGCCGTCAGCTCATTCCCCGCGCTGTACACGAAGTCCTGGCGCGTCCCGGCCGCGTCGCTCCCCGTGATCGGAAGGAGATCCGAGGCGAGCCATAGCCCCTGGAGCGGCGTCAGCATCACGGTCGGCGCGAGCAGGTCGGCGTCCGCGTCCGATGGCCGAAGCAGCCCAAGCGAGACCACGGCGGTCAACGCGTCGTCGCCCAGGAGTTCGCGCAGCTGCGGGGCGGGGAGGGGAGCGCCGTCAATGAAAAGGCGGATCAGGGCCCCGTTCGCATCCACGACCTCACCGCCGAGCGTCGTTCGGCCGTCCGCAAGACGCGGTACCCCGGCGAGCGTCTTCCCCCCCAGACGCTCTGCGACCGTCGGCTCGTCGTATCGAAAGTGACGGAGCACCTCGCGCAGCGCCGCGAAACGCGACGGCGAGTCGAGTGCAATCGGATACTCCCCCGATCCGTCGGGCGCAGCGTGGTCGTCGTCGAGGTGCATGGTCAGGCAGTTCTCTCGCGGGGAAATCGGGAGTGAGAGATTACTCGGCGGCGCGTCCGGGCGCAGCTCCTGCGCTGCGAGCTTTGCACAACATGCGCGGTGCACTCCGCAGGAATGTGCATCGCGGTGGCGCGTGTGATTGGCGCTGCCGCCTGAAGTTGCGGTCGGCGATGCGTGGCATTGCGGCGCGTCATGGGAACGGCTCCATGGCTGTCGCGCCGGCGCATCAGTCAGGCGCACACTCGGCAATCGTGCCACGTGGTTCCACGCCCGCGTGAGTGCGCGCGTGAGTGCGCGCGTGAGTGCGCGCGTGAGTGCGCGCGTGAGTGCGTGGGTGCAGCGCGTATGGCTCCCCTGCCTTCGTGTCGCGCGCCGAACCCGTGGCCGCGTCGCACCGCGACCGCCGCCCCCAGCGCACTGTTTCCGGTGGCCGCTGGTCAAACGCCGCCGATCATGTTGACACCATGCTCTCTGCGAGAATTTTGTGAGCCATGGCACGGGATTTCCGTTCGTATTGCGCATTCCACAACAGGAAGTAGTTTCGCCCCCTGCTCGCCGCTGGTGTGAACGCGTATCGCATCTCGACGTGTTGGGGTCTCCCCGACCCTTGGTCGTTACCGACGCGACATTCTGTCGCCGTCGGACCTTCCTGCTGCAGCGTCCCGGCCCCGCCGCAATGAATCACCTTCGTTTCGCCTTCCATCGGGCGCGCGCTCCCATCTCCCGCGCGCTCCTCGTCCTTTCGACGGTCGCGTTTCCGCTCGCCGCACTCGCGCATCCTGCGCTCGCCCAACGGGCGGGCGTCCTGGGATCCGGCGGCATCCAAGGCGTGAATGCGTCCGTCATCGCGCCGACGGCGGTCGGTGTCGACCTGTCGTTCGTCATGTCGCACGCGGGAAATCTCGCGGTCGGCGCCATCGGCATGTACTCCATGATCGTGTCGAACGTCGGCGACGCCCCCACGTCGGGGCCGATCACCGTCAGCGACAACCTGCCGGCCGGGCTGACCTACTCGTCCGTCTCGGGTGGCGGATGGAGCTGCAGCGCAGTCGGCGCGGCCGTCACCTGCACGCGGGCGGCGGCGCTTGCGCCTGGCGAGGCGACGAGCTTTGCGCTCGGCGTCGCGGTCTCCAGCGCAGCGTTGCCGTCGGTGACCAACACCGCCACGGCTGCCACCGCCGGTGAGTCCGCCGCGCTGCTCGGCAACAACAGTTCGACCGACATCGCGAGCGTCGTCAGCGCCGGAAACAACGATCCCTTCATCGACCTGCTCACTACGAAGTCCCACAGCGGCAACTTTACCGTCGGCCAGCCCGGCGTGTACACGATCACCGTCACCAACCTGGGCAACCGCACGACCACCGGCGCGATCACCCTCACTGACAACCTCCCGGCCGGCTTGACCTATGTCTCCGCAGCTGGGACGGGGTGGGGGTGCAGCGCGATCGGGCAACAGGTGACCTGCAGTTTCGCGGGGCCGCTGGCGCAGGCGCAGTCCACCAGCGTTGTGCTGTCCGTCTCCGTCGGCAACGCCGCCTACCCCGGGGTCACCAACTCCGCCGTCGCCTCCACGCCCAATGAGACGCCGGGGCGCCGCCCGAACAACACTTCCAACGATCCAACGACTGTCGACCGCCCTCCGACGCCCGATCTCGCGATCGTCGAGACCGCGACCAGCGCCTTCACGGTCGGTCAGAACGCCACCTACCAGCTCGCGGTCAGCAACGTCTCCAGGGCGGCGACGACCGGGACCACGACTGTCACCGACATCCTCCCGGCGGGACTCGCCTTCGTCTCCGCGACCGGGGCCGGCTGGAGCTGCAGCGCCGCCGGAAACACCGTCAGCTGCACCAACCCGGCGGCGATTGCCGCCGGCGCCTCGTCGTCGATCACCGTGACGGTCTCGGTGCTCGCCGCGGCCGCTCCCTCGCTCACCAACACGGGAACGGTGCAGACGCCGGGCGACGGGAATCCGGGTAACGACCAGTCCACGATCACCACCCCCGTCACGGTCCTCGATGTGGCGATCGCCAAGAGCCACACCGGCAGCTTCACCGCCGGCCAGAACGGCGTGTACACACTGACCGTCACCAACGTCGGCACCACCGCCACCACCGGGGGCCTCACAGTCACCGACAACCTCCCGACCGGGCTGACCTACGTCTCCGCAACCGGCACCGGCTGGAGCTGTTCGGCCGCTGGTGCGGTCGTGACCTGCGCCACCCCGGCGACCGTCGCCCCTGGCGCCGCAGCGCCCGCCATCACGCTCACCGTCGCCGTGGCTAACGCTGCGGTCCCGTCGGTCACCAACGTCGCGACCATCACCACGCCGGGCGACGTCGTCCCCGGGAACAACACTGTCTCCGATCCCACACCGGTCAATCCCGCGCCGACGCTCGATCTCGCCATCGTCAAGACGGCGACCAGCCCGTTCGTGGTCGGCCAGAACGCGACGTACCAACTCACGGTCAACAACGTCTCGGCTGCCTCCACGACCGGCATCACGACCATCACCGACCTGCTGCCGATGGGGCTCACGTACGTCTCGGCGTCGGGGAGCGGATGGACGTGCAGCGTTGCGGCGGGCGCCGTCAGCTGCACCAACCCGGCGATCCTTGCGCCGGGCGCGTCGTCGAGCGTCACGGTCACCGTGGCAGTCGGCATCGCGGCGAATCCGTCGGTCTCCAACACCGGCACCGTGCAGGCGCCGGGTGACCCCAATCCGGGCAATGACCACTCCACCATCACGACGCCGGTGCAGCTGCTCGACGTCGCGATCGCCAAGAGCCACGCCGGGACCTTCACTGTCGGACAGAACGGCACCTTCACCCTGGCCGTGACCAACGCCGGTACGCTCGCCACCACCGGCGGGATCAGCGTGACCGACAACCTCCCCGCCGGGCTCTCCTACATATCGGCATCTGGCACTGGCTGGAGCTGCTCGGCGGCCGGATCGGTCGTCAGCTGCGTCAACCCGGCAGTCGTCGCAGCCGGGGCGGCGGCACCGCCCATCACGCTGACGGTCGCCGTCTCGAGCGTGGCCGCACCGTCGGTCACCAACGTCGCCACCGTGGCTACGCCCGGTGATGCGGTGCCGGGGAACAACACCGCCTCGGACCCGGTCGCCGTCCTCACGGCGATCGATGCCGCCATCACCAAGATTCATTCGGGCACCTTCACCGTCGGCTCGAACGGCGTCTACAGCATCCGCGTGACCAACGCGGGGAGTGCCAGCACGACCGGCGCGTTGACGGTCACCGACAACCTGCCCACCGGACTCGCCTTCGTCTCTGCCAGCGGCACGGGCTGGACTTGTACCGCGGCGGGGACGGTGGTCACCTGCGTCAATCCGATCATCCTCCCCCCAGGTGGAGCGGCGCCGATCATCTCCCTCACCGTGTCGGTGGGGAGCGCAGCCGTCCCCTCGGTCACCAACGTGGCGATGATCGCCACGCCTGGTGATGCCGTGCCGGGGAACAACGTCGCGACGGACCCGACCCCCGTCGTTGCTCCGTCGCCAACGCTCGACCTCGCGATCGTCAAGACCGTGGGTGCCGTCTTCACGATCGGCCAGAACGCGACGTACTCGCTGGCCGTGACGAACGTCTCGACGCTCCCGACGACCGGTACCACGACGGTCACCGACGTGCTGGCGCCGAGTTTGACCTTCGTGTCGGCGAGCGGCAGCGGGTGGAGCTGCAACGCACCGCCGGCGCAAACCGTCAGCTGCACCAACCCGGCGGTCATCGCCCCGGGCGTCACGACTGTCATCTCCGTGACCGTCCTGGTGGGGCCGACCGCTGCGCCAGGCGTGAGCAATACCGGCGTCGTGAAGACTCCGGGCGATGCGAACCCGGCGAACGACACGTCGACGATCTACACGGGCGCAGGCGGCAACCTGATCGACCTCACGATCGTGAAGACCTCCTCGACGCTGGTGCAGGGGAGCCAGGGAACCTTCACCCTGGCCGTCACCAACCTGATGGACCCCACACAGCAGCCCACGATCGTCACCGACAACCTGCCGACGGGGCTGACCTTCGTCAGCGCGACAGGTCCCGGCTTCACCTGCGGCGCCGTCGGGCAGCTGGTCACCTGCACCTACGCCGGCTCGCTCGCCCACTTGCAGGTGGTGACGATCACCATCACAGTGGACGTGACCGGCGCCGCCGGAACGGCCATCACGAACACCGGCGTCGTGTCGAACCCGGATGACCAGAATCCGATGAACGACACCTCGACGATCCAGGAGACAATCGGCGGACTCCCGGATCTTGCCATGCAGAAGACGGTGGCGCAGCCGGTTATCGCCGGCCGCAACGTCACTTTCACCTTGACCATCACGAACGTCGGCACGAGCTCGACGACCGGCCCGATCACTGTGACCGACATGCTCCCGACGGGCTTCACGTATGTGAGCGCCACGGGGACGGGCTGGACCTGTTCGGCCGCCGGCCAGCTCTTGACCTGCACCAATCCCGGTCCGTTCGCGCCGAAGGCGGTGAGCGTCATCACCCTCGTGACGACCGCACCGTCGCCATTGGTCAACACGCAGAACACGGCGGTCGTGAAGACGCCGGGCGACCCGAATCCCGGCAACGACACCGACTCGGTGCCGATCGCCGCGACCGCGATCCTGGCCGACCTGCAGACCACGAAGTCGGCCACGACGGCGACCTTCCGCGTCGGCCAGCCCGCCAGCTACAACATCATCGTCCGTAACGTGGGCGCGGTCACCACCACGCAGCCAATCGTCGTCACCGACGTCGTGCCGTCGACGCTCACCCTCGTCTCCGCCAGCGGGACGGGATGGGTCTGCTCCATCAGCGGCCAGGCGCTGACCTGTACCTATTCGGCGCCGCTCACCCCGGCCTCGGCGGCGGTGCTCACGGTCAACGTCATTCCGCTGACCGCGGCGATCCCCGCCGTGCAGAACACCGCCTTCAGCACCTCACCGGAGGACTTCAACCCGGCGAACGATTCCTCGACGGTCAGCACGCCGGTGAGCGGTCTCGTCGACCTCTCGCTCGTGAAAGAAGCAGTCGGCAGCTTCCAGGTCGGACAGCAGGGACGCTACACGCTGACGATCCGCAATACCGGAACGATCGCCGCGCCTGCACCGATCACCGTGCGCGACACGCTCTCCGCGGGGCTCACGTACGTCTCGGCAACCGGGACCAGCTGGGCGTGCTCAGTCACGGGCAACATCGTGACCTGTACGCGCGGAACCCCGTTCGCTGCCGGCGAAACATCGACCATCGACCTTCGAGTCGCGATCGCCGCTGCCGCCATTCCGCAGGTCACCAACTGCGCTACTGTCTCGGCGACCGACGACAGCTCGCTCGCCAACAACCAGGGATGCGCCACCGTCCTCGTGGCGGGCGTCCCGATGCTCCAGATCACCAAGACCGTGTCGAAGGCCGACGCGCAGGTCGGCGACGTGCTGGACTACACCGTCGTCGTGCGCAACACCGGGTCGCAGAACATCGCGAGCGCGGTGGTGACCGACACGCTCCCGCGCGGCTTTGCCTTCGAGACGCGAACGGCGCGCGTGTCAGGGACGGTCATCGCCGACCCGGCCGGCGCCCCCGGACCGCTCCTCACCTTCAGCATTGGTGCGGTGAACACCGGGTCGCCGGTGACGCTGACGTATCGCGTCCGCATCACCGCGTCGGCGCAGCTCGGCACCAACACCAACGTTGCCGTCGCGGCGACGAGCGACGGCGGTACGACGTCGGCGCCGGCGCGTGCCTCGACTCGCCTGACGGGTGGTCTCTTCAGTGAACGTGGCGCCATCGTCGGCAAGATCTACACGCAGTGCAACTGTGCGAGCGCGATGCAGGAGGGCGGCGAGGTCGGCATCCCGGGCGTTCGCATCTATCTGGAAGACGGGTCGTCGGTCGTCACCGACGTGGAGGGGAAGTACTCCTTCTACGGCGTCTCGAACCGTCTCCACATCGTGAAGGTCGACCGGACCTCACTCCCGGTCGGCGCCGTGCTCGTCCCGATCGCCAACCGCAACGCGCTCGACGGATACTCGCGCTTCGCCGACGTCAAGGCGGGGGAACTGCACAAGGCCGACTTCGCCGAGGGCTCCGGCTCCGCCGAGGTGCTGCGCCTGGTGCTCGAGCGCCGTCGCTCGGGCGAGGTGGAGAACGCCGGCACGCAGATCAACGACAAGGCGATCCCGCCCGGGATCGCGACCGATGGGACCCCGGCGGCAAAGGCGGCCAGCGGCGAGACGCTCCGCGCCGGAACGGCGGCCGACTCGATCCGGATTGCCTACAGCGCGACAGTGCCGGGCGTCGCCCAGTCGCACGACTCGGGGACCGGTCCGGTACACGCGGCGCAGGGCTATCGCCCGCTGGTCGGCGGTTCGAACACGCTGACCGACGCCAACTCGCAGCTGCCGGCCACACCGCTGCGCGCACTCGCGGTCCAGCAGGGTCGCAACCCGTTCAGCTACGGGCGCGTGCAGCTCGAGGTGCCGCAGGCCGGGATTCCGGCCGACGGCCAGACGCTGGTCAAGATCGTCGTGCGCGCCATGGACGGGAGCGGGAAGCCGCTCACCGGACGGGTGCCGCTCACCCTGGAGGCCTCGTTAGGGCGCTGGCTGGGTGACGACGTCGGTGGCACCGAACAAGGGCGCCAGGTCGTGCTCGATGGTGGCGAGGGGAGCTATACGCTGATTGCCGCGGCGCAGCCTGGGCGCGGCGAGGTCCGCGTGACCACGCCCGACGGTGTGGCCACCGTACCGATCACCTTCATCCCCGTGGTGCGCCCGCTGATGGCCACCGGGTTGCTCAACGCCCGCATCGACTTCCGTTCGCTGATCAAGGGCGGCAACGCCCTGGCGTCGAGCGCCGATGGCTTCGAGGAATCGCTGCGCGATTGGACCTTCGAGAACGACAGCGGCAAGGTGCGCGGTGGGGCGCGTGGCGCCCTCCTGCTCAAGGGGGCCGTCTTCAACGACCAGTTGCTCACGCTCTCCTACGACAGTGAGCGCGATCGCGGCGCGACATTGTTCCGCGACATCCGCCCCGATGAGTTCTTCCCCGTCTACGGCGATGCCTCGATCCGCGAGTTCGACGCGCAGTCGCGCCGGAAGTTCTACGCCCGCCTCGACCGGGGGACGTCGTTCACGATGTTCGGCGACTTCCAGACGACGCGCGCCGACGAACGCCGCACGCTCAGCGCCTATGACCGCTCGCTCAACGGTGGGGTGCAGCACTTCGAAGGGAGCAAGGGGACGGCGACCTTCTTCGCCAGTCAGGGACGCATTCGGCAGGCGGTCGACGAACTCCCCGGGCGCGGGATCTCGGGACCGTACACGCTGACCCGCGCGCAGGGGCTCATCAACTCCGAGCGCGTGGAGATCATCACCCGCGATCGCAACCAGCCGTCGGTCATCCTGTCGCGCGTCGCGCTCACGCGCTTCGCCGACTACACCATCGAACCGCTCACCGGGCGACTGCTCTTCCGCGTCCCGGTCCCCAGCGCCGATGCCAACCTCAATCCGGTGTCGATCCGCGTCTCCTACGAGACCGAGAGCGCCAACGGTGACAACTTCTGGGTCTACGGCGGCGATGGGTCGCTGCGTGTCACTGATGCCTTCGAAGTCGGCGGCACCTTCGCGCAGGACGAGAACCCGCTCCTCAAGTCGCGCCTGGCCGGCATCAATGCGACCGCCAAGCTCGGGCCCGGGTCGCTGCTGTTCGGCGAGTACGCGCAGACCGACCAGGACGGCACCACGGGTGGCGCCTTCCGCATCGAGCTGCGCCATCAGTCGGCGAAGGTCGAAGGACGCATCTTCGCCGCCCGCTCCGACTCGGCGTTCAGCAATGCCTCGTCGACCTTCTATGGTGGACGCACCGAATTCGGCGGGCGCTTCTCGACGCGCCTGGGCGAGAAGACGCGCCTCATCGGCGACGCCCTGCACACCGAGAACAACACCGCGCTGAGTGGAAAGCGGGACGGTGCGCTCATCGCCATCGAGCGCCAGTTCGACAAGGCGTGGCGCGGTGAGTTCGGCTATCGCTACGCCAAGGAGAGCGGCAACTACTCGCCGTATCCCGGCGCCGCGCTCACGCAGATCAACCGCGGGCTCGTCGACAACGACGTGAGCGCGCTGCGCGGCCGGCTCACCTGGACGCTCCCCGAGCAGACCCGCAGTTCGCTCTTCACCGAGTACGAGCAGGACATCCGTGACGACTCCCATCGTGGTGCGGTGGGCGGGGAATACATCGTCTCCAACAACACGCGTCTCTACGCCCGTCACGAGTGGCTGACGTCGACCGAGGGGGCGTATGCCACCAACCAGGGGACGAGCCAGCAGTACACGGTCTTCGGCGTCGACGCCGACTATCTCAAGAACACGCAGATGTTCAGCGAGTATCGCGGTCGCGATTCGTTCAACGGCCGTGACGCCGAGGCATCGATCGGCTTGCGGAACCGCTGGGCGGTGGCGCCGGGACTCCTGGTGAACACGACCTTCGAGCGAGTCTCGCCGCTGGTCGGCGTCGGGCTCGGCTCGGGAGTGGCAGGCGCGACCGGCGACGCCCTGGCGGTCACCGGCGCGGTGGAGTGGACGCGTCCCTCGTTGTGGAAGAGCACCGCCCGCCTCGAGTTCCGCAACGCAGATTCGGGCGACAACTTCCTCGGATCGTTTGGCTACGCGCGCAAGCTGACGCGGGACTGGACGCTGCTGGGACGCACGCTGTGGGACGTCTTCGATACGCAGCAGAAGGAGACGCGCGGTTGGTCGCAGCTCGGACTGGCCTGGCGCGAGACCGATCGCAACAAGTGGAACGCGTTGCTGCGCTACGAGAACCGTCTCTCGCACCTCGGCTCCAACGGCATCACCGAGCCGACCGAGAACATGGCGCACATTCTGGCGGCCCTGGTCAACTACCAGCCGCAGAACCGGGTGACGCTGTCGGGACGCTACGCGGCCAAGATCGCGCGTGACGACATCGGGACGCTGAGCACGCGCACCAACTCGCAGTTGCTCATGGGACGCGGACTGTTCGACCTCAACCGTCGACTCGATGCGGGCCTGATCTCGTCGGTCCTCTTCAGCGACGGCTACTCCTCGCGCCAGTACGGGCTGGGCGCCGAACTCGGACTGATCGTGATGAAGAACCTGCGCATCGCCGGTGGCTACAACGTGTTCGGCTTCACCGATAAGGACCTCAATACCTTCGGTACGACCCGCAAGGGGCTGTACCTCGATCTCGGCTTCAAGTTCGACGAGTCGCTGTTCGGGCTCGGCTCCGGAGCCGCACCGTGTGACAACGCCTGCCGTGCAGGGGGGAAGGAAGAATGATCGCCCACGGATTTCGCCCGCGCGGCGCCCTCGCCGTGTCGGCCGTGATGTTGTTCCTGACGGGATGTGCCTCCGTGACGATGGTTCCGGCGGGACGCCTGACGCCGGTCAAGGATCGCGTCACCGACGAGGCCATCGCGCGCGACCTGGCCATCTTTGATACGTACGACCGACGCCTCAGCATCGCCGCGCCCAGTCCGTCGGGGGCGCAGCGCTACGTCGCGGCGCGTGCCTCGGAGTACGTGCGCGTCGCGCGTGAGGCGTACGAACGCAACGATCGCACGCACTTCGTCGATGACGCCCTCGCCTGGGCGGCGAGCGACATCGAGACGCTCGAGCAGGGGAACGCGGAGCGCGCGCTGGCCAGCGTCGTCCCGATCCCGACAGGTGCGCAGCCGCTCGACCCGGCACTATGGGCACGGGCCGAAGGATTGCGCCGCGGCGCCGCCACGCTCGCCGAGCCGGAGGACGTGGCACGCGCCGAAGGGCAGTTGCTCCGCGCGGGGCACATCTTCCTTGCCGGGCCGGCCTGCGTGGATGAACGCCCGCTCGCCGCGGCGAGCCGATTCCTCGACGACGCCGAGAAGGGAGGCAAGCTCCCGCCCCCGGTCGTCCCGCCCCCGGCCGACCGGCCGACGCCAGTGACGCCAGTGACGCCAGTGACGCCGGCGAATCCCGCCGACAGCAGCCGCACCAACACTCCGACCGATACCAGGCCGGGATGCTCCTCGCCCGACGTGCTGGCCGGCGTGCCGTCGATCGTACACTTCGCGCTCGACAAGTCGATGCTGTCGCCCGAGACCAAGTCGGTGCTCGACGCCCTCGTGGCGAAGATGGCGCAGAACCCGGGCATTCGGGTCAAGCTCGCCGGTCACACCGACGTGCGCGCTCCGGACGACTACAACCAG
>JBDTUA010000026.1:0-26644 GCA_040007995.1 Gemmatimonadota bacterium
ATCAAGCCCGGGAAGGATGTGGAATACGTGCGGGCGGTGCGCGACGCGTTCCCCGATGCGCCGCTCATGGCCGACGCCAACAATGCCTACACGCTGGAGGACACCAGTGCGCTGGAGGCAATGGACGATCTCGGCCTCATGATGTTCGAGCAGCCGCTCGACTGGGAAGACATCGTGCGACACGCGGAGCTGCAGCGCCGCCTCAAGACTCCCATCTGCCTCGACGAGTCGATCACCTCGCTCGCGCGCGCACAGGACATGGTGACGCTGGGCGCCGGGCGCATCATCAACATCAAGCCGGGTCGGGTCGGCGGTTTCGCCGCCTCGCTGGCGATCCACGACTTCTGCGCGGCGAACGGGATCCCCGTCTGGTGCGGTGGGATGCTGGAGAGCGGGGTGGGGCGCGCGTACAACGTCGCCCTCGCGTCGCTCCCCAACTTCCAGAAGCCGGGCGACGTGAGTCCGAGCGCACGCTACTGGACGCGCGACGTGGTCACGCCCGAGTGGACGATGTCCGATGACGGGTTGGTGACCGTACCGCTCGACCGCCCGGGAATCGGCGTGACGGTGGACACCGACCGCGTCGACGACCTCACCGTGCGCATGGAGCGCCTGGGTGACTAACAGTTCGGTGGTCATCCGGACGCCATCGACCGGCGTCCCGATCCATCTCGATGCCCCGTCCGCGGCGCTGGCGCGCTTTCCGCATGAGCAGATCGCGCAGCTCATAGCGCTGCGGCGGGAGTTGCACCGCCATCCCGAGCTGTCGTGGCAGGAGTACGCCACGAGCGACCGTCTTGCGCGCATCGCAGAGTCGTTAGGCGGCGAGGTCACGCGGGTGGCGAACACCGGGGTCATCGCGCGCTTCCGCGGGCAGGATCCGCATGCACCGGTGGTCGCGGTGCGCGGTGACATCGACGCGCTACCGATCCACGAGGCGACCGGACTCGACTACACGTCCGCTGTTCCGGGGGTCATGCACGCCTGCGGACACGACGTGCACGCCACCTGGGCGATCGGTGCGGCGATGGACCTCGTGCGCCAGCCGGCGCACGGCGACGTCCTCGTCGTGTTGCAGCCGGCGGAGGAGGTCGGCGGCGGTGCCGCGGCGATCCTCGCCACCGGCGCCCTCGACGGCGTGCAGGCGATCTTCGGGGGACACGTGGACCGGCGCTTCGCCGTCGGCGAGGTCGTCGCCGAAAGCGGTCCCCTCGCCGCCTCTGCCGACGCCTTCACCATCACCCTGACCGGACGCGGAGCGCACGGGGCGCGTCCACACGAGTCGGCCGATCCGATCGTGGCCGCGGCCGCCGTCATCACCGCCCTGCAGACGATCGTCGCCCGCCGCATCGATCCGGCCGTCCCGGCGGTCTGCACGGTCGGGAGCGTACACGCGGGGGTCGCCTCGAACGTAATCCCCGAAGACGCGGTGCTCACGGGGACGCTGCGGGCCATGGACGCCCCGACGCGTCGTCGCTTGAGCGAGGAAGTGGTGCGGCTGGCGACGAGTGTGGCCGAGGCGTACGGCGTGCAGGCGCGCGTCATCGTGAGCCACGGCACCCCGCCGATCGTGAACCCGGTGCGCGAAGCCCAGTGGGCCCGCACCGCGGCGACGCAGCTGCTCGGCGAGGAGGCGGTCGTGCCCTTCGGGATCACCAACATGGGGGGCGAGGATTTCGCCTTCTACATGGAACGCATCCCCGGCTGCTTCCTGCGGATCGGCGCGCGGGAAGCCGGCGGAGAGGCGGTAGCGGCGCATTCCCCGCGCTTCTTTGCGGCCGACGGCGCGATCCTGGTGGGCGCCGCGGTGCTGGCCCAGTGTGCGCGCGTGGCTAGCGCCGCGCTGGCAGAGAAAAGTCAGGGCATGGCGTAGCGTGCCGTCGGAGGGCGTCGGGACGCGCGCTACTTCTGCCAGGGGGCGAGGTCGCGCGCGAGCGCCTGCAGCATCACCCCCGGAAGCGTGATCGTCACGCGCCGCCCCTTGTCGGCGTCGACCACTTCCATCTGGTACGTTGCCCCAACCGCGGCGAAGTCGGCGGGGTGAAAGACGTAGACGCCGGCGTTCGGCACCACCTTCTTGTCGCGACGATAGGTCTCGAGGTCGCCGACAGCCGCAATGCGCTGGCTTTCGAGCGGGACGAGCGGTACGCCGTCACGGGTGAGTGCCATGGAGTAGAAATCTCCCTTGCGCGCATCGAGCGGTTTGTCCGGGTGCTCGGGAAAGGCGGCCTTGTCCGGCGAGACGACGAGGACCACCACGGCGCGCCGCTCCGTGCGATAGGTGCGCCACGGCTTCCACTGCAGCAGCGGGTCGGCCGCCGCGCGGACCGGCGTCGACGGAATGGCGAACGGATTGTCCTCGGCGGCAGGTGGTGCCGACTGGGCGACGCGCCAGGCCAGGACCTGCGGCGACATGGCGAGCACGTCGAAGCCTCCCGCCTGCACGCGGTACGGTGTAAGGTCGATCGCGCGCCCCTCAGCTTCCGCGAGGTCGGCGGCCGGAACGGCGCGCAGCGGCCAGGCGCGATACAGCGTGTCGTTCGGGACGAGCTTCGCCGCCGTGCGGCGTGCGGCGGTGACCGCGGCGCGCAGCGACGCCACGGTCACCACGGCGACGTTGCCCCGACGTCGCGTCACGACGCCGAGGACCTCTCCCGTGCGGGGATCGAAGAGCGGAGCTCCGAGAGTGGAGACGCCAAGCGGAGCGAGCGTGGTGAGGGCGCTCGAAGTGCTCCCAGCGACGACCGCCGCCTGCGGCGACATGACGCTCCGCCGGACGACCGGGAGGGCGAGCAAGGTGTCGCCACCGTGCACGCCAGCCGAGGGGCCGCCTTCAGACGCCATCGCCAGGGGTTGGCAGCGTTTGCAACTACCGGGGGCGATGAGCAGCGAGGCGATGCCGGTGGCGTCGTCGGTCGCCACGACCTCAGCGCGCACGGTGTGGTCGCCATCGACGAACAGTTCGATCCGCTCGTTACGCGGCACGAGCGCCGATGAGGTGAGCAGAAGGCCGTTCGAGTCGACCAGGAAGGCCGTTCCGCGTCCGTTGCCGCTGGCGAAGGCGAGAACGCCACTGCGGGCACGCTGCAGCCGGGCGCTGTCTGCCGCGACCGCCACCGCTGCGGTCGGAGTCGTCGAGTCGACGGCGGCGGTGAGCGAGGAATCGACGAGGGAGTCCGTGACCACCTGCGCCGGCGAGACCGGGACGATCGCGTCCTGTCGCGGGCGCAGCATCGCGTAGGACAGTGCGGCCACGCCTAACGCGGCAGCGACCAGCATCGGGATGCGTCGAGACGAGGTGCGCGGCGCTGACGGCGAGAGCGTGGGCGCAGCAGACGCGACGCTTTCGATCGCTAGCGGACGCCGTTCTTCTACCGTCGCCGCGGCTGCCGCGCGGTCGGCGCGCACCGGCGAACGGGTGACCAATTCGCCCGCCGCGATCGCGGTACCAGCATCGGGCGGCATCGCCGTCGGCGGCTCCGTCCACGGGTCCGCCGGACGGGGGGCACCGACCGGAGTGCCGGTCGGCGCCGGTGGACGGACCAGGGGATGCGAGGCGCTCGGCGGGGTGACCAACCCGACGGATTGCTGGCGCGAAGTCGGGGACGTCTCGCCGGTGCCGCCGAGCGCCATCATCGATCGCACCGGCGTCGCGGAGTCGATCAGCATGCCGCCGCGGCTCGGCGTCGGCATGCGTTGCGAGAGCAGGATGAGGTAGGCCTGCTCCTCTTCCGTCAGCGGCAATTCGGCGATCGCACCATCCAGTTCGGCGGCAAACTCGAGGGCGTCGGCGTGCCGCAGCGCCGGGTCGACCGCCAGCGCCTTCTCGAAGGCCGACTGCAGCGGGACGGGCCACGCAACCTCGGGAAGCACTTCGAGCAGCGACGCCGGCTTGTGCATGAGCCGAGCGAGGAGCATGTCGGTGGTGCCGCCTCCCTTGAAGGCGTTTTGGCCGGTCAGGACGCGGAAGGCGATGAGGGCGAGGGCGTAGATGTCCGATCGCTCGTCGAGTGGATCGCCCGTCAGCTGCTCGGGACTCATGTAGTCCGGCGTCCCCAGGATCATCCCCGTCGACGTGAACTGCTGCGTCCCGCTGTTCATCACCCGCGCGATGCCGAAGTCGACCAGCTTCACCACGTCGGTCCCGGCGCGAGTCCGCGCGACCATGATGTTGTCGGGCTTCAGGTCGCGGTGCAGGATTCCCATTCCGTGCGCTGCCACCAGGGCAGCCGCCGTCTGCCGCACGAGTTCTGCCGCGCGCACGGTGTGCAGCCGTCCCTCGCGATCGAGGAGGTCGGAGAGCGGTTCGCCCGGCACGTATTCCATCGCGAGGTAGATCGTCCCGTCCGCGGTCTCGCCGAAGTCGTAGACCTGCGCCACGTTCGGATGCGAGATCTGGGAGGCGTTCTCTGCTTCGCGGTGAAAACGGGAGACAGCGATCGGATCGTTCGCCATCCAGGCGCGCATCAACTTGACGGCGACCTTCCGCTTGATCCGCACATGCTCGGCGAGGTAGACCTCGCCCATCCCTCCCTCTCCCAGGCGCTGCTTGACCAGGTACCGGTCCGCGAGGACCGTGCCGACGAGCGAACTCCCGGTTCCGCCGTCAGCGGAAATGAGCGTGGCCCCGTCGACCGTGCAGAACCGGTCGTCGTCGTCGTAGCTCTTGCCGCATTGGGGGCAGGAACGCAAAGGGGAGAAGACGAGAAGACGAGAAGACGGAGAAGACGGAGAAGACGAGAGCGCGGCCGCAGGGTGCAAAGATAGGGCCGCGGGGGGTGGAGGGGAGTGGGCTGGAGAGGCTGGGGAGCTATCGCTTGATGCCGTCCCAACCGGGAGAGCGAAGGGCGCGGCCTGGCTTGGCGTTGGTGTGGCGGCCGTGGCGCAGGACGCGCACACCGTTGACCCAGACCTCCTCCACCCCGCGGCTGATCTGGTGCGGGCGCTCCGGGGTCGCGAGGTCGATGATCGTCGCGGGGTCGAAGATGACCACGTCGGCGAACATTCCTTCGCGCAGCAGCCCGCGGTCGCGGAGCGCCAAGCGCGATGCGACGGCGCTGCTCATTCGGCGGACCGCATCCTCGAGCGTCAACACGTGCTGTTCGCGCACGTATCGCCCGAGGATCCGCGGATACGACCCGTAGGCCCGCGGGTGCACGATTCCCTTGGCGCTATCCGGATCGACGCCGCCGGCATCGGTTCCGATGGAGACCCACGGGCGCTGCAGCTGCATGCGCACGTTCTCCTCGGACATCGTGAAGTTGATCTTGTCGACGTCGTGCCCTTCCTCGAGGATCAGGTCGATCGCTGCGTCGGCCCAGGGCTGGTTGCGCTTCGCCGCGATATCGGAGAGGAACTTCCCCTCGAACGGCGCGTGCTCCGGCTTCGTGAAGCCGGCGATCATGTAGGCCGTCGGTCCCTCGAGCTGGCAGAGCGGCGACCCGTTCATGTCCGTCATCTCGCGTACGATGCGCGCGCGTGTCGCCGGATCGCGCAGGTTGGCGAACAGCTTTCCGTCCTCGGCGGCCCAGTCGGGGAAACACTCGCCGAGGTTGTTCTGCGAATACGGGTAGGGATACATCGTCGCGGCGACGTCCTGACCGGCGGCACGCGCCGAATCGATCTTCGCGACCATTCCCGCCGCCTTGCCCCAATTGCGCTTGTTCGAGGCCTTGAGGTGATAGATGTCGACGCGCACGCCCCCTTCGCGGCCGATGCGCAGCGCCTCGTCCATCGCCTCGAAGAGCGAATCATCCTCGGAGCGCATGTGGGTGATGTAGCCCCCCTGCAGGGGGGCCATGGCCTTCGCCATTTCCACCAGCTCACGCGTTCCGGCGTAGGAGCCGGGGGGATAGATCAAGGCGCTGGAGATCCCGAAGGCGCCGTCGCGCATCGCCTCGCGCACGACGGTCCGCATCGTGTCGAGCTGCGGCTCGGAGGCGACCCCCGCTGCCTGTCCCATCACGAAGGCACGCACCGTCGTCGCGCCCAGGTATGAGCCGGCGTTTACCGAAATGCCATTGTGTTCGAGCGCGCTCAGCCAGATGCCGAAACCGTGGGGCCCTCGAAACGAGTGCTGCAGGGCGGCTCGGCGCGGCGCCATCTCCGCGGCGAGTTCGAGGGCATCGATCCGGTCGTTGGACGGCGCCGGCGTGGTAGCCTCGCCGAGGATCTCGCTCGTTACGCCCTGCGTCACCTTCGAGACGACGCGCCCGTCCTGCCAGAGCAGCGCTTCCCATGAATGCGCCTGGATGTCGATAAAGCCGGGAGCGACGACGCGGTCATGGGCGTCCACGCGCTCCCGGGCCACAGCGTCGCGCAATCCGCCGGCGATGGTGATCGCGACGATCCGGTCCCCGCGAATCGCCACGTCCCCGGCAAACCAGGGATTGCCAGTTCCGTCGACCACTCGTCCGTGCTCGATAATCACGTCGTACGGGCCGCGGTCCGGGGTCGGTGCGCCGGCGCGAGACGGCCCGCAGGCGAGCGACGACACGGCGAGACAGGCCAGCGATACGGCGGCGAGGGGACGGGAGCGGTGAGCGCGGGGCATCGGGAGGAGTCACGGGATCGAGAGCGGCGCGCGCCACACGGCGCGCGGGGCGACGCATCGGAGCCGGTCGCCGAGCCGCGAGAAGCTATCCCGGGCACCGCGCGACGCGAGGGGCGTAAGCAACGTCGCCGTGCCAGACGCACAGTTCGCCCCGATATAACAGCCCCTCGGCGAAGGATTCGTGCTTTTTGCGGCCGAAGGGGGTACGATAGTCGGTGCCTGCTGGCTCTCACCCCTAGGATGCCACGCGCGCCCGCCGAACGCGGGGGAGGAACAAGTGAACCTAGTCTGTGCAGGACAGCCCTCGATGCGAGGGCGCTGGTCTGCAGTTGTTGCTGTCCTCTCCTGCCTCGCGGCCGGCTCTCTCGAAGGACAGGAGGGGGCGATCGGGACGGGGGGGGTAAAAGGGACCGTGCGAGACACGAGCGGTCTCGCGGTGGAAGGAGCCCGGATCTTTGTCTCGGGGTCGACGCTCTCCGGCGAGAGCGGCGCGAACGGAGAATTCGTTCTTGCCAAGGCCAACGCCGGACTGCTCAAGATTCACGTGCGTCGCCTCGGATTCGCCCCCGACTCGGTGACGGTGACCGTGCTCGCCGGGACGAGCGTTGAGACGGAGGTGAAGCTGCGCCGCCTCGCGTTGCAGCTGAATCCCGTGGTGGTGGTCGGCCGCAAGGAGATCACCGGACGGATGGCGGGCTTCTACCAGCGCATGTCGCGCGGAAACGGCCACTTCATCACGCGGGATCAAGTGGAGCGCCGCAATCCCGGCAACATGACGGACCTCTTCCGCATGGTCCCGGGCGTGCGCGTGGAGTCGCGCGGCTTCGCCAACCAGGTGCGCTTCCGCGGCGGACGCTGCGCCCCGCTGACCTGGCTCGACGGATCGCCACTTTATGCCGGCGAATTCGACCTCGACTCGGTCGACCCGCGCACCTTCGAGGGCATCGAGATCTACAGCGGGGCGGCGAGCGTACCGGCCGAGTTCCAGGGGAACCGCTCCGTGAGCAGCGCGTGCGGCACCATCGTGCTCTGGTCGCGGCAGGGTGAGCTGCGTCCCAAGAAGCGAAAGAAGGGAGAGCCCACACCGGCGGCGCAGATCGCGGCGATGGTGGAGCAGCTGTCGGTCTTCACCGCGCAACAGGTCGACCAGCCGGCGCGCGTCGATTCCTCGCAGCTCGTGCGCCCGGTCTATCCCGACTCGATGTTCGTGGCGATGGAGCCGGGGCGGGTGCTCGCCGAGTTCGTCGTCGATGCGCGGGGCAACGTGAATCTCGACACGTTCAACGTCGTGGTGACGACGCACGAGTCGTTCATCAACCCCGTGCGCTTCGCGCTGAAGGACCAGAAATTCTTCCCGGCGATCCGGAAGGGGACGGCGGTGCAGCAGGTGGTACAGCTGCCATTCAGCTTCGTCCCCGACTCGAGCGCGACGCGCCGTCGGTAGTAGCGGTTCTCGTTAGGTGCGGGCCCGTCCCCCGGCCTTCATCCAATCGGGGACGTCGACTGCCATGCCCATGGTGTGGTAGCCCTTGTCCACGTAGACCGTGGTGCCGGTGATCCCGGTGGCGAGCGGCGAGGCGAGGAAGGTCGCGACATGTGCGACTTCGGCTGAGGTCAGCGCCTCGGGGATCGGGGTGTTGATCGCACAGTATTCGACGAGCTTCTCGACGATTCCAACGGCGCTCGCGGCACGCGACGCGAAGGGACCGGCGGAGATCGTGTTCACGCGGACGCCCCAGCGGCGCCCCGCCTCGTATGCGACGGTGCGGGTGTCGCTCTCCAGCGCGGCCTTGGCCGACGACATGCCGCCGCCGTAGCCGTAGATCACCCGCTCGCTGGCCATGTACGTGAGCGACTGGATCGATCCACCGGCACGGAAATGCGGACCGAATCGCTTGACCATCGAGATCAGCGAATAGGCACTCACGCTGATCGCGGCGAGGTATCCGCTGCGCGACGTGTCGAGCAGGTCCTTCCGGACTTCGGGACCGTTGGCGAGCGAGTGGACCAGGATGTCGATCGGCTGTTCCCCGAAGTCGCTCGTCATGCGCTGCACGAGCCCCTCGATGGAGAAGTCGCCGATCTCCTTGTATCGTTTGTTGCTGCGGACATCCTCCGGGGCGTCGTCGATCGTGTCGTACGCCGCGTCGAGGGGGTAGATGCGCTCGAAGTCGAGCAGTCCGCCGTCGACCATGCGACGCGAGTCGTCCATCTTCCCGCGTTCAAGGAGGGTGCGGAAGATGTTGAGCGCCGGGGGCCAGGTGGCCACGCAGACCGAGGCGCCCGCTTCGGCGAGTGACTTCGCGATGGCGAAGCCGAAACCGTTGTCGTCGGCAACGCCGGCCACAAGGGCGCGCTTGCCGGTGAGGTCGAGGGATAGCATGCAGGGTATATGGCCCGTCACGGGGGGGGCTCGCAAGTCGGGCGCGCTGGAATGCGGCGCTGGTGCGGCATTCACCGCCCTTCTCCAGCGAGTGGTGCGGCGCTAAGGTCAGGCAGCGTCACTCCGACCCTCCCTGCATTGATCACCGCCGAAACTCCGGTCCTCACGCTCACGGCCTTGTACGAGGCCCCGCCCTCGCCTGCACCCACCACCGACGAGGATGCCGTGCTGTTCATCAGCCTCGCAGCGCGTGCGTACGCGGCGGTCGACGAGGTGCCGGCGCGCACCGAGGAGGGACTCGAATTCCTCGCCTCCCGCCTCGGTTTCACCGCCGACTGCACGGCCACGGCGACCGCGATCTTCCTCACGTTGGGAAAGGCGGAGCGGCGCTGGACTGAGGTGATCCGCGTGCGCGCGGCGGGGCCGGACTATACGCGGGCGGTGGCGCTGCACCGCGTGCTTGAGCGCGTCGCCAAGCTGGAGATCACCCCGCGCGACGCTGCCGAGCGCCTCACGACGCTGCTCTCGTGGAAGCGGAAGCATTCGCTCGTGCGCGACGTGTTCGCGTGCGCGCTGCTCAGTGCCTCCGCGGCGCTCCTGCTGCGCGCGAACACCATCGAACTCGGCCTCGTCTCGCTCCTTGGGGCAGTGGTCGGCCTCGTGTTGCACCTGGTGGCGGGGCGCCAGTCGCTCGACCCGTTGGCGACGGTGCTCATCGCGGCGCTCGCCTCGTCGGCGGCGTTCGGTTTCGACCGCTTGCACCTCGCCGACATCCGCCCGGTGCCGGTGCTCGTCGCCTCACTGGTGATCCTCCTCCCCGGGTGGCGCCTGACGGTCTCGATGAGCGAACTGGCGCAGGGGCACTGGACCGCCGGCTCGGGGCGCTTCCTCGCGGCGGTCGTCACGCTGCTGCTGCTGGTGGTCGGCGTGGTCGTGGGGCAGCAGATGGTCGCCGCCACCACGCGGGAGAGCCTGATCCTCGCGGTGGCGAGCAACGTGCCGCCGTGGGTCCGCGTCCTCTCTCCGCTGGCCGCCGGGTTGTCGATGACGCACTTGTTCAACGCCCGCCGGCGAGACACGGGATGGATCATGCTGATCTGCGTGGTCACGTCGCTGGCAGCCTATGGAGGCGGCCAGTGGTTAGGCTCCAATGCCGGCGCCTTCGTGGGCGCCTTCACGGCGACGGCGGTGAGCGGGATCGTCGCGCGCCGGCTACGGCTGCCGTCGGCGGTGCTGCAGCAACCGGCGACAGTCCTGCTCGTCCCCGGGACGATCGGCTTCCTCAGCTTTGGCTCGCTGGTGGACCAGGACGTGAACCGGGCGATCCAGACCGGCTTTCAGATGCTCTTCGTCGCGCTCACGCTCTCGATCGGTGCGCTGCTGGCACGTGTGGCGCTCCGGCCGGTGATGGCGCGCGAACTCCAGCGATGAGCGACTTTGCGGGCGGCCTGCCACCCGTCGCGGCCGACGTCACAGTCACGGCTGACGCCACCGTCTCGGCGGACGCCACAGAAAGGGCGAACGCCACGGTGACGACAGACGTCACGGTCACGGCGGACGTTACCGTTAAGGAGGGTGAGACCGGCAAGACGGACGTCACCGTCGATGCGGAAGTCACCATCGTCCCCCTCGCCCAACGCACGCGCACCTTTGCCCGCGGCCTCTGGCGGATCGCGGCGGCCGACGTCTCAAGCGGGAACCGCGTGAAGCTGCTGCGGGACGGCGCCGCCACCTTCGATGCCATGGACACCCTCATCGCCGACGCGCGTGAGCGCATCGCCTTCGAGGGTTACATCTTCCGTGACGACGAGGTGGGCGAGCGCTTTCGCGCCTCGCTTATCGAGGCGGCAGGGCGCGGTGTGCGCGTACGTCTCCTGGTCGACTGGATCGGTCGCATGGGGACCCCGATGCGCTTCTTCAGGCCGTTGTCCGCTGCAGGCGTCGAGGTGCGCATGTTTTCGCCGCCCGGCTTCCGTCGCTGGCTCGGCGTGCTGCCGCGCGACCATCGCAAGCTGCTGGTGGTGGACGGTGCCGCGGGTGTCACCGGGGGGATTGGGATCGGGAAGGAGTGGAAGCATGGGGTGCTGCGACGTCGCCGCTCGCCATGGCGCGACACGGCGGTTCACATCGCCGGTGCGGCAGCGATCGATATGGAGGAGTCGTTCGCGCGGATGTGGACGCGCGTGCGGGAGGGACGGCCCCGAGGCCGGCGACTGCTCCGCAGCCCGCACGCCTCGCATCTCGATCCACAGTTCGATCCCGCCTCGCTGGTCGGGATCATCGAGGGGGAGCCCGGACGCATGCGCGTTTCGCGCGCGCTGCAGATGCAGGCGTTAGGCGCGGAACGCACGATCTGGATCGCCAGCGCCTACTTCGCCCCGTCGCTCGGACTCGTCGAGGCGCTGGCCGGCGCCGCACGCGACGGCGTCGACGTGCGCGTCCTGGTCCCGTCGCGCTTTGATCACCCGTGGCTTCGCACGGTCATCACGCCATTCTATCAGCGCATGCTGAAGAACGGCGTGCGGATGTGGGAGTGGCGCGGGGAGATGATGCACGCCAAGACGAACGTGGTGGACGGCCGCTGGGTCCGCGTCGGCTCGACCGACTTCAACATCCTCGGCGTCGCCATCAACTTCGAGCTGGATGCCGTGATCGAAGACGTGGTGATCGGCGCGCAAGCGGAAGAAATGTTCCGCGAAGATCTCGCGCAATCGAAAGAACTCAGGAAGTAGAAGACGAGAAGACGAGAAGACGAGCAGCGATCTCGTCTTCTCGTCTTCTGCCTACTTGATCCCAATCGCCAGTCCCGCGCGCAAGACCAGATTACTGCCGTTCCCGCTCGTACCGTCGATCGTCGTCTTGCCGACGCCGGCGATATCGACTTGCACGTCGCCGAAGTTGATCAGGCCGTAGGTCGCGCCGAGGTCGAGGTTCACCTTGGGCGAGAGGCGGATGAGGACTCCCCCCCCGGCGTTGAGCTGCGCGCCGCTGGCGTCGGCGGTGACCTTGGTGCCGTTGACCGTGAGGTCGAGCGACTGCTGCAGGAAGGCGACGCGTGCCGAGACGTACGGGGCAAACTGCGAACTGCCGACGTCGATTACGCGGCGCGGCTCGAAGAAGATGCCGGCGAGCGTCACGCTGTTGTTTCCGAGCGATGGATCGTCGAAGGAGTGCGTGGAGCCCTGGACGCCGAATCCGTACGACCACGCGCTGGGCGTGATGCGGAACTGGGCCTCGAAGCCCGGACCGGCCTTGAGGCCGTCGTACGCCTCACCGAAGGTCCCGACGAAGAGGCCCGAAGCCTGGACGGAGTAGCGTTGCGCCGACTGCGCCTGCAACCCGGTCGGGGCGACAAGGGCGACAAACGCGGCGGCGGCGAAGCAGAGGGAGCGGACGGGGGCCATGGGTGCTCTCGAGGCTGAAATGGAAAGGCGCGTGGGCGTGCAGCGAAGGTGAGGGCGGCGGGATGACCATCTGCCCTTCTCACAGTCACGCGCAGAGGAGCGCCTCTTCGGCTCACGTCGCGTTTTACTCGCATCGCGACTTGCTCTTTCCCGGCGATGGCGCGAGGATATGCTCCAGCTGGCCTGAATCCTGCCAGCACTGCACAGGTGATCCCCTCCTCCCCCTGCGCCGTGACCCTCCCCCACGACAGCCCGACCACCTCGCCTCCACCGCCGCTCGCGGAGACGACCCACGACGTCACCCGCCTCCTCGTCGACCTGCAGCGCGGGGCAGACGGCGCGGCCGACGAGCTCGTTCCGCTCGTGTATGGCGAGTTGCACAAGCTGGCCGTTCATTACATGCGCGCCGAGCGCGACGACCACACCCTGCAGCCGACGGCGCTGGTGCACGAGGCGTACATGCGGCTGGTCGACCAGCGCAACGCTTCGTGGCAGAACCGCTCCCACTTCTTCGGAATCGCCGCCCAGGCGATGCGACGCATCCTCGTCGACCATGCGCGCCGCAAGCGGGCCGGGAAGCGGGAGGGGGGGGATCGGGTGACGCTCGACGAGTCGGTGGCCGAGGCGCCGCAGCGCTCGGTCGACCTCATCGCGCTCGACGACGCGCTCAACAAGCTCGCCGCGCTCGACCCGCGCCAGGCGCGCGTGGTGGAGCTGCGCTTCTTCGGCGGACTTGACATCGACCAGACGGCAGAGTCGTTAGGTATCTCCCCGGCGACCGTCAAGCGCGACTGGACCTTCGCCCGCGCCTTCCTGCAGCGGGAGATGGACGGCATGTGAGCTCGGGACGCGACACGCCGGCGCAGGACCCGGCCCTGACGCCCACCCGCCTCGCCCGGATCCGCGACCTGTTCGACGCCGCGCTCGAGCTCACCGCGAGCGATCGTGCCGAATACCTACAACGCACGTGCGCCTCAGACCCGACGCTGCGCCGCGAAGTGGAGAGCCTGCTCTCGGCACTGGAGCGGGGGAGCGGGACGTGGGACCGTCCCCTGGGGAGCGTGCTGGCCGACGCGGTGGCAGCGGGCGACCATGCCGCGGGGGTCGGCACCCGCATCGGTCCCTACGCCCTCACCCGCCTGCTCGGGGTCGGCGGCATGGGCGCCGTCTACGAGGGAGTCCGCGACGACGACCAGTTCCAGAAACGCGTCGCCCTCAAGTTCCTCCGCCGCGGGCACGAGGGCGACCTCGCCATCCGCCGCTTCCGCTACGAACGCCAGATCCTCGCCAACCTCAATCACCGGAACATCGCCGCCCTCCTCGACGGCGGCGTCACTCCCGAGGGCCAGCCCTACATCGTCATGGAGTTCGTGGACGGTCGCCCCATCACCGCCTACGCCGCCGCGCACCACCTGGGGCTCCGCGCCCGGCTCCAGCTCCTCCGCCAGGTCTGTGCCGCCGTCCAGCACGCCCACCAGCACCTCGTCGTCCACCGCGACCTCAAGCCCGGCAACATCCTCGTCGCCGCCGACGGCACCGTCAAGCTCCTCGACTTCGGCATCGCCCGCCTCCTCCGCGAGGGCGAAGGCGCCGCCCAGCTCCCCGCCACCCAGGGCGGCCTCCACGCCTTCACCCCCGACTACGCCAGCCCCGAACAGGTCCGCGGCCTCCCCATCGCCACCTCCAGCGACCTCTACTCGTTAGGGGTCATCGCCTGCGAACTCCTGTCCGGCCACCGCCCCTTCGCCTTCGACGGCCAGCTCTTCGCCGAGATGCAGGCCCGCATCGCCCTCGCCCCGCCCCCGCCCCCCTCCACCCTCGTCACCGCCGCCGATCTCCCCCACTTCGGCGAACCCTCGCTCCCCCGGCTCCAGCGCCAGCTCCGCGGCGACCTCGATGCCATCGTCCTCCAGGCGCTGCGCAAGGAACCCGACCGCCGCTATAGCTCCGCCGAGCAGTTCGCCGCCGACTTCCAGCGCCACCTCGACGGCCTCCCCGTCACCGCCCAGCGCGATACCCTCGGCTATCGCACCGTCAAGTTCCTGCGCCGCCGCCGCATCGAGGTCGCCGCCGGCGTCCTCGTCGCCGCCTCCCTCGTCGGCGGCATCGTCGCCACCACCCGTCAGGCCCGCCGCGCCGAGACCGAACGCGCCAAGACCGCCCAGGTCAACACCTTCCTCTCGACCATGCTCGCCGCCGTCGATCCCGGCAACAGCGGCCGCGACGTCACCGTCGCCCAGGCCCTCTCCCAGGCCGCCCAGCAGATCGACAGCCAGCACCTCGCCCCGGAAATCGAAGCGGAAATCCGACATACCATCGGCCAGACGTACTACGGACTCTCGCTCTACGATTCGGCAGCGAAGCACATCGATCGCGCGTACGCCCTGCGCCGCAATCTCTACGGCGAGTTGGACCAGCGTTCGGCGCAGACGTACAGCTATATCGTCGCGCTGGCGGAGGCTCGCGCCTCGTACGCCGAAGCCGAGTCGCTTGCCCGCATCGACGTGGACTTTCAGCGGCGGATGCCGCGCTCGCAGCAGAAGGCGACCGAACTCGCGACGGCGCTGGACAACCTCGCACGCATGATTGAGCATCAGGGTCGGCTCGACGAGGCGATGAAGGTCAAGCTGGAGTCGCTCGCCATCCGTCGCCAGGCGACCGACTCGACCACGCTCGCCTCACTCCCGTATACGCTCAACAATCTCTCGGTCTCGTATCAGTACCAGGGAGACTTCGCCAGGGCGGAGTCGCTGGCGGTGGAGGCGTTGCAGGTCGAGGCGCGCGTGCACAGCTCGCACTCCTCCAACTATGGAAACCTGCTACGCAATTACGCGTCGATCCGCACCGACCTCGGCGACCCCGCGGCAGCCGACTCGCTGATCCGCGAGTCGATCCGGCTCCTGCTGTCGACCGCTGGACCACATCACGCGGAGTACTTGCGCTCGGTCAGCATGTTCGCGCAGCTGCGCTACGAGGCGAACGACATGCCGGGCACGGTCGTGGCCGCGCGTGTGGTCGTTGCGGAGATCGGCAAGGGTTTACATGAGGGCGAACCGTCGGCAGCTTCGACGCTGCAGGCGCTCGGACTCGCGCTCGACTCGCTGAAGCAGTATGCGGGAGCCGACAGCGCCCTCCTCCGCTCGCTGGCGATCCGGCGCAAGTACTATCCCGCCGACCACTGGGCCATCGCCTCGTCCGAGGCGACCTATGGATTTCACCTGGGGAAGGTCGGGCGCGAGGCCGAAGGGGCCCGCATCCTGGCCGCCTCGTACGACAAGCTCGCCGCCTCCCGCGGCGCCGACGCGCAGGTGACCAAGCGCGTCGCGATCCGCCTGGCCGATCTTCTTGCCAGGATGGGACGCAAGGAAGAAGCGGGTCGATGGCGCACAAAGGGATGAGATGACTGAACCCGATCCGATGACCCCGACCCGGCTCGTACGCGTGCGGGAGCTGTTCGACACCGCGCTCGAGATGACCGGGAGCGAGCGGGATAACTACCTACGCCGTGCGTGTGTTGCGGATGAGTCGCTGCAGGTCGAGGTGGAGAGCCTGCTCTCGGCGCTGGAGCGGGGGAGCGGGACGTGGGACCGTCCCCTGGGGAGCGTGCTGGCCGACGCGGTGGCAGCGGGCGACCATGCCGCGGGGGTCGGCACCCGCATCGGTCCCTACGCCCTCACCCGCCTGCTCGGGGTCGGCGGCATGGGCGCCGTCTACGAGGGAGTCCGCGACGACGACCAGTTCCAGAAACGCGTCGCCCTCAAGTTCCTCCGCCGCGGGCACGAGGGCGACCTCGCCATCCGCCGCTTCCGCTACGAACGCCAGATCCTCGCCAACCTCAATCACCGGAACATCGCCGCCCTCCTCGACGGCGGCGTCACTCCCGAGGGCCAGCCCTACATCGTCATGGAGTTCGTGGACGGTCGCCCCATCACCGCCTACGCCGCCGCGCACCACCTGGGGCTCCGCGCCCGGCTCCAGCTCCTCCGCCAGGTCTGTGCCGCCGTCCAGCACGCCCACCAGCACCTCGTCGTCCACCGCGACCTCAAGCCCGGCAACATCCTCGTCGCCGCCGACGGCACCGTCAAGCTCCTCGACTTCGGCATCGCCCGCCTCCTCCGCGAGGGCGAAGGCGCCGCCCAGCTCCCCGCCACCCAGGGCGGCCTCCACGCCTTCACCCCCGACTACGCCAGCCCCGAACAGGTCCGCGGCCTCCCCATCGCCACCTCCAGCGACCTCTACTCGTTAGGGGTCATCGCCTGCGAACTCCTGTCCGGCCACCGCCCCTTCGCCTTCGACGGCCAGCTCTTCGCCGAGATGCAGGCCCGCATCGCCCTCGCCCCGCCCCCGCCCCCCTCCACCCTCGTCACCGCCGCCGATCTCCCCCACTTCGGCGAACCCTCGCTCCCCCGGCTCCAGCGCCAGCTCCGCGGCGACCTCGATGCCATCGTCCTCCAGGCGCTGCGCAAGGAACCCGACCGCCGCTATAGCTCCGCCGAGCAGTTCGCCGCCGACTTCCAGCGCCACCTCGACGGCCTCCCCGTCACCGCCCAGCGCGATACCCTCGGCTATCGCACCGTCAAGTTCCTGCGCCGCCGCCGCATCGAGGTCGCCGCCGGCGTCCTCGTCGCCGCCTCCCTCGTCGGCGGCATCGTCGCCACCACCCGTCAGGCCCGCCGCGCCGAGACCGAACGCGCCAAGACCGCCCAGGTCAACACCTTCCTCTCGACCATGCTCGCCGCCGTCGATCCCGGCAACAGCGGCCGCGACGTCACCGTCGCCCAGGCCCTCTCCCAGGCCGCCCAGCAGATCGACAGCCAGCACCTCGCCCCGGAAATCGAAGCGGAAATCCGACATACCATCGGCCAGACGTACGTGGAGCTGGGGCTGTACGACTCGGCGCAGGTTCATGTGCGCCGAGCCGCCGAGTTGCGGACGCGCGAGTACGGGTTGGTGCATCCGCTCACGAGCATGTCGCTGTCGTACGTCGCCGCGCTCGAGGAATCGGTCGGCGACTATGCCGCGGCCGAATCGACCGGGCGCATCGTGCTCGACATCCAGCGCCGCCTCAAACCGCGCCACACGACCGAACTGGCCACTGCGCTCGACAACGTCTCGCGCTACGTGGAGCAGCAGGGGCGACTGGACGAGGCGATGGGGTACGCACAGGAGTCGATCGCCCTCCGACAGGGGAGTACCGACTCCGCCTCGCTCGCCGCGATTCCGTACACGCTCAACAACCTGTCGGTGAGCTACCAGTACCAGGGGAACTGGGTGAAGGCCGAGTCGCTGTCGCGTGCCTCGCTCGAGGTCGAGGCGAAGGTACACGGCACGCGGTCGAACAACTATGGAAACCTGCTGCGCACACTGGCCGGCATTGCCGACGCGCAGAAGCGACCGGCCGAGGCGGACTCGCTGATTCGACAATCGATCGATGTGCTGGACGAATCACTCGGTTCCGATCACCCCGACTATTTGCGCTCCCTGGCGATGCTGGCATCGCTACGCGCGAGCGTCGAGGACTGGCCGGGGACCGAAGCGGCGGCGCGTCCGGTGGTAAATGCCATCGGCGGGGCGATGCACGAGAGCCATCCCCAAGCGGCGGTGGCGCTTCAGTTCCTGGGCTTCGCCCTCGCTGGGCAGGGGAAGGTGGCGGCGGCCGATTCGGCCTTCCGCCGGTCGCTGGCGCTTCGGAGGAAGTACCTCCCGCCGGACCATTGGGCGATCGCGTCGTCGGAGGCGGTGCTCGGGCATCACCTGGCGATGACCGGTCGGCGTGCCCAAGGGGAGCCGATGCTGCGCCGCGCGTACGCGCGTCTGGTGGAGACGCGTGGCGAGGACGCGGAGATCACGATGACGACGGCCCGCCGGCTTGCCGAGGTGAAAGCCGGCGGGAAATGAGCCGCTTCGGTGCGGGGCTGCGCGTGTCTGTATGAGCACCTCTTCCGACCCCAGCCGCCCTCCCGGAGATACCATCATGGAACGCGTCATCCTTCGACACCTCAAGGGCTCCAAGGCTTCGCAGCTGGAGGAGTTTCCGCTCCAGCAGTTCGCCGAGCTCACGATCGGCCGTGACCCCAACTCGACCATCCGCTTCGATCCCGAGAAGGATGATCTCGTGGGGCGCCAGCACGCCCGCATCTCGAAGGATGGCGCCGACTCCTACCGCTTCAAGCTTCAGGACCTGAACTCCCGCAACGGGACCTTCCTCAACAAGCTGCGCGTCGTTGGCGAGATGCCGCTGCAGCCGGGCGACGTGATCCAGCTCGGCGCCGGCGGACCAGAGCTGCAGTTCGACCTCGATCCGCTCCCCGCCATCTACGTGAAGGCCACGCGCCTCGGCGTCGCCGGCCCGGTCGGCGCGACGGTGCAGGGTGCGGCCGAGACGCGGGTCGGCGCGACGATGGGAAGCGCCTCGTCGCCGAGCAGCAGCAAGAGCGGAAATGTTGGCGCGCCGGCGCCGAACTCGATCGGCAAGGCGACCGTCGAGCGCATGATCGGCGAGACCAAGACCAAGTCCAACCGCAACAACATGCTGGTTGGCGCAGCCGCGCTCCTGCTGGTCGTCGCGGCGGCCGCCTGGGCGAAGAAGAACACCGACGAATCCTCCCGGAAGAGCGAGGAGCGCCTGGTCTTCGTCAAGGACAGCATCGCCAAGGCGCAGCTCGCAACGCAGGCTTCGGCCAAGGGCGAGCTCGACTCGTTAGGGCTGGCGCTCAACCGCGCCGGCGAGCTGTCGAAGCAGATGCAGCCGTCGGAGATCGCCATGAAGTTCGGCGCCGCGGTTGTGCAGGTCGACTTCAGCTGGAAGCTTACGTACCGCGGCACGGGCGGGCAGGTCTATCACCGCCTGATCAACAACCGCTACAAGGGGAAGGACGGCAAGTTGCACCCGATCATCGACAACGGGCGCGAGTCGATCCCGGCGTACGTGGAAGTCGACAACGTGGTCGAGCCGGCCCTCACGCTGGACGCCAACTCCGGACGCCCGATCGGCGTCAGCGCGCGCGGCTCAGGCTTCGTCGTCACGTCGAACGGCTTCATCATCACCAACCGGCACGTGGCGTACAACTGGCAGACGTGGTACCGCTTCGAGGGCGAGAGCGACGTCGGCCCGATGCTCG
Source organism: Gemmatimonadota bacterium (assembly GCA_040007995.1). Lineage (GTDB taxonomy): Bacteria > Gemmatimonadota > Gemmatimonadetes > Gemmatimonadales > Gemmatimonadaceae > SCN-70-22. The sequence goes on from JBDTUA010000026.1 coordinate 19,462, forward strand.
ACAAGCGCAGCGGCGGGATCCTGCTCGGCGAGGACGACCGCCCCATCCTGACCCGTCCCCCGACGCAGTGGATCCCGTCGGAGACCAAGCAGGCCGGCCCGAAGGGTGAGATCGGCGACTTCCAGGCCCGCGTCGAGTACTTGATGGTCCGCTTCCCGAAGGATCCGACCCCGTTCGAGGCGAGCAACGTGCGCCCCTCGCAGCGCCACGACGTCGCCCTCATCAAGGTCGATGCACCGCCGACGCTCGAGTATGTGAACATGGTCGACACGTACGACAAGACGCTCCAGGGCGACGCGGTGACGGTGATGGGTTATCCGGGCGTGTCGGACGAGGTGATCACCGTGATCAAGTCGCGTGACATGTTCAATCGTGAGTCGCAGCAGCGCGTCCTGCCGATGCCGACGCTCTCGACCGGCAACATCGGGAAGATCCTGCGAGCTGCCGACGCCGAGGTGCGCGATGGCTTCCTGACCTTCGCCCCGAGCGGTGACACGTACCAGCTCACCGTCAACTCGACGGGCGGCGGCAACAGTGGCGGCCCGATGTTCGACGCCTTCGGCAACGTGATCGGCATCTACTTCGCCGGCAAGACGACCGACGCCCAGATCTCCTTCGCGATCCCCATCCGCTACGGGATGGAACTGCTCAAGATCGGCGACCCGACGTCCGCCAAGTAAATCCGACAGCTACAACACGCTCTCCAGGTCACGTCCATGTCCGCCGGACTCCCCGCCAACTCGTCGATCGGCCCCTACCGGGTGATCGACTATGTGGGAGCCGGCGGCATGGGCACGGTGTACCGGGTGAGCCACCGCGCCACGGGACGCGTCGCCGCCGCCAAGGTCATGAGCGGCGGCGCCGTCACTCCCCGGGCCCTCGAGCGGTTCCACAACGAGGCCCGCATCCTCCAGGCGTTGACGCACCCGTCAATCTCCGAGATGTACGAGCTGCTGCAGGTGGACGGCGTCCCATGCCTGGTGATGGAGTACGTCGACGGTGAAACGCTCGATCAACTGCTCCGCACACGCGGCCCGTTCCCGCTCACCGATGCCGTGCGCATCCTGAGTGCCCTCGCCGACGCGGTGGGCTACATCCACCAGCGTGGCGTGATCCACCGCGACCTCAAGACCAACAACGTCAAGATCGACAGCCGCGGGGCGGTGAAGCTCCTCGACTTCGGGATCGCCACCGCCGACGGGACGCCACGCCTGACGAGCACCGGGAACGTGGTCGGCACGCTGATGTCGCTCGCCCCCGAACAGCTGCGCACCGGGCACGCGGAGCTGCGTTCGGACATCTGGGCGTTAGGCATCCTCTTCTACGAACTGCTTACCGGACGCGCTCCGTTCGAGGGCGGGGCGCCGGGATTCGTGGGCGAGAAGATCATGCGCGGCGCCTACGACCCGCCGTCGGCATTGCGCAGTGACCTCCCGCGTGAGGTCGACCGCATCGTATCCCGCTGCCTCCGGGTGCGTCCCGAGGATCGCTACGCGACGGCGGAAGCGCTGTTGACGGACCTGCGCGCCCTGGCCTCGGGCGAACGCGCAGTGACTCCGCTGCCGGGAACCGACCTGCTGCACGGGAGCGGTGAGTTCGCGCGCACGATCGCCCGCGAGTGGCGCGTCGCGCTTTCAGCCGCGATGGCAACGGCGGCGGCGGTGTTTCTGTTCTGGGCCGTCAGCGCTCCCGATCCGCAGCCGAGTCGCGGCGGCGAGAGCACGACGGTCACCCCTCGGCCGCCGGTCGTGACGGGGGGGACCACGCTACTCGGTCCGGGCGAGCGGATCGACCCGTCGCCCGTCGCGGTGACGCCAGGGGCCAGACCGACCCCCGAACCGGTGGTGGGACGTTCGGGCTCGATGACATCGGGAGGAAAATCCGCACATGCGGTGAGCCGCGGCACGCTCATCATCCGCGTGGTAGATGGGCCCGCCGAAGTCTACATCGACAACGTGCGGGTCGGTACGACGCCCTATACACTCGAAGCGCCGCTGCGCACCGAGATGCAGCTCCGCCTCAAGCGGGCCGGATGCGACGAGCTGCGTCGCACCCTGCGACTCGAGGAAGGGATGGGCGAGACGTTCGAAAGCATGCCGCGCTGCCGTGCGCGCTGAACACACTTCCACGAGGTCGTGATGTCTTTCCTGGGCAGGTTCTTCTCCCGCGGCGCAGCGCCATCCGCCGGGTCGGCGCGCCCCACCGTCGAGGTGGCGCGCGCGGCGGGGCGAGAGGGACGTGGATCCGAACTGCGTATCGAGGCCGGGCTCTCCACCGACCCCGGATGCGTGCGCGAGATCAACGAGGACTTCGCCAGGATCATTCGTCCCACCTCCAACGACGAACTGCAGAAGCGCGGGCTCCTGGCGGTCGTCTGCGACGGTATGGGCGGGCACGAGGCCGGTGAGATCGCCTCGCGCCTCGCGGTGGAGACGATCGTGCGACGCTTCGAGAGCGAGGAGATGGATGGCGACCCGGTCGTCGCGCTCCCCCGCGCGGTACAAGCCGCCAACCGGGCAATCTTCGACGTCGCCGAGCGTAATGCCAAGATGCGCGGTATGGGGACCACCTGCACCGTCCTGCTGGTGCGGGGGGGGATGGCCTACGGCGCGCACGTCGGCGACTCGCGCATTTACCTCATCCGCGACGGGGAGATCTTCCTGATGACCGAGGATCACTCGGCCGTCATGGAACTCGTCAGGCGCGGGGTGATCTCGCGTGACGAGGCCCGCCATCACCCCGACAAGAACGTCATCTCTCGCGCCCTGGGGAGCCATCGCGATGTGGAAGCGACGGGTTGGCCGCAGCCGTTCGCGCTGCGCCCCGACGACCGATTCCTGCTCTGTACCGACGGGCTGTACGACCTGGTGGACGAGGCGACGATCCTCGCCACCGCGCGCGACGTGCATCCGCAGGTCGGGTGCGATCGTCTGATCACGCTCGCGCGCGAGGCCGGGGGCCACGACAACATCTCCGTCGCCATCCTCTCGATGGCGGCGACATACCAACCCGCCGCAGCCGGCGTACGCGAGACGCGCACGATCGAGATCCCGCAATGATCGGCACGACCGTCGGCAACTATCGCATCACCGAGAAGCTCGGCGACGGTGGGATGGGGGCGGTGTTCCGCGCGGTCGACGAGATGCTCGACCGCGAGGTCGCCATCAAGGTCCTGCGCCCCGAGCTGGCGCGTAACGCCGCACTCATCGAACGCTTCCGGCAGGAAGCCATCGCGCTCGCGCGCCTGAACCATCCGCGCATCGCCACCCTGCACGGGCTCGAGCGACACGACGCGTCGCTCCTCATGATCATGGAGTACGTGCGCGGCGATACGCTGGAGGCGATCGTGCAGCGCAGCGGGCGCATCGCGTGGGCGCGCGCTGCAGAACTCGTCGCCGCTACGCTCGACGCCCTCGACCACGCCCACGACAAGGGAGTGGTGCACCGCGACATCAAGCCGGCGAACATCATGCTGGCGTCCAACGGCGCGGTAAAGGTGATGGACTTCGGCATCGCCCGCCTCATGGGGAAGAGCCGCCAGACGCAAGTCGGTCACGCCGTGGGCACGCCGATGTACATGGCCCCCGAACAGCTGCGCGGCGAGGAAGTGGACGGGCGCACCGACCTGTACGCCGCCGGGGCCGTGCTCTTCGAGCTGGTCACCGGCCGCATGGCGTTCGAGGCCGACTCGGACTACGCCTTGATGATGAAGCAGCTCAACGAGGCGCCACCGGAGGCGAGCTACTTCGTGCGCGACGTCCCGAGTGTCATCGACGAGATTATCCAACGCGCGATGGCCAAGCAGCGCGAGGATCGTTTCCCCGATGCCATGGCCTTTCGCGAGGCGCTGGAGGGGGCGATCGGCACGCGGGTGGCGCCAGCGCGCCGCACCCCGAATCCCGCTGAGACGCGCCTCGCGGCTCCCGTGGCGACACCGGCCAGTGCGCCATCCGGCGCCGACGACGACGTGCGCCCCACGACGGAGCACGCACTCACGCCACCAGGGGAGACGCGCCTCGCGCCTCCCCCACCGTCACCGTCATCCCCCTCGCACGCTGCGAGCGACGCGTCCATTGCCGCAACCCGCTACGTGGACGCCGACGCATCGACGTCCGCGCCGGCCACACGACTTGCGAGCGAGTCGTATGGCGCGAGTGGCGGCTCCGGGCCGCGGGATCGTCAGCCGCAATCAGGCGGCGCGGCGTGGATGCGCGACTGGCGGACGTTTGCGATCGCCGGTGCGCTCTTCGTCGCGACCGGACTCGCGGTTCGCGCGCTGCGCCCGGTGGTCCCGCCGGGAGGAACGGTCACCGAGCGTGGCGACTCGCTCCTCGTCTCACCCGACACCGCGCGCCAGGTCGCACTCGCGCAGTCCGACACGCTTCGCGGACCCACGCGCGAGGAGTCGAGTTCGCTCCGCATCAACGCCCCCGCGACGCCGATCGGCGGGGGAACTCCGGTCGGCGGTGGCGAGTCCGGAGCGGGGGGTGGGCGCCAGGTGGCGCCGATTGGCGGGTCGCGCACCCGCCCCGTCGGAGAGGGGAAGCCCGTCGAGCGCGAGCGATCGCGCCCCGTGACGCCGGTCGCGCCGGTCGAGCGCGCGAGCAAGGAGCCAGTCGCGGGAGGAAACACCGGACGCGCTGATCCGCCACCGACTCCCCCGACCGAGTCGACCAACGATGCAGAGCGGGAAGCGACGGCGATCGCGGCGATTCGTGAGGCGATCGATGGCGCGGCGGCGACTCTCAGCGGGAGCAACACCGGTGCTGCGGGGGCGTTGCTGAGCGGCGCCGTGCAGGACAAGTGGATCGCCCTGATGAAGGAAGGCCGCATCTCGATGAGCCCCAGCGGCACCCCAAGCGTGCAGCTGCACGGCGCGCGCGCCTCGGCCGACTTCGAGGCGTCGGTCAACGTGCGCTCGCCCTTCGGCGCCACCAAGCGCCATAGCGCGCGCTTCTCGGCGGAGCTGGAACGCAGCGGCAGCCGCTGGCGGATGGTGGGGTTGCGGGCGGTCGGTGGGCTCGACTTGAAGTAGGGGACGAGTCACTCCCGGGACGGCGGGCGCGCGAGTCTGTCAGCGAGGATCACTGACACCCCGGACTCGCGTCGTCCGTCACCGCGAGCGTAATCGGACGGCAGGCCGACACCTAAAGCGTCTCTAGCCCACTTCAGCCCGGAGGTTTACATGGCGTCCTCGCCCGAGGAACAACTCGCCACCATGGCCGCGTCGCTCAAGGAGAAGACCGGCAAGACGCTGCAGCAGTGGACCACCCTGGCAACGAAGAGCGGAAAGGCCAGGCACGGTGAGCTCGTCTCCTGGCTCAAGGGAGAGCACGCCATGACGCACGGCTACGCCAATCTCGTCGCGCACATGACGCTCAAGTCCGACGCCGGCTCGCGCGTCGCGGCGGGGGATGATCTCGTCGCCGAGATGTTCGCCGGCGACAAGGCATCGCTGCGCCCGATCTTCGACAAGGTGCTCGCCGCCGCCCTCGTCTGTGGCGACGACATCGAGCAGTCGCCCAAGAAGGGCTATCTCTCTCTCCGGCGGAAGACGCAGTTCGCGACGCTGCATCCGTCGACCAAGACGCGCTTCGACCTCGGCTTGAAGCTCAAGGGGGTGGCCCCGAGCGGACGACTGGAAGCCGCGGGGAGCTGGAATGGGATGGTGAGTCATCGGGTGAGAATCGAAGATGCGGCGCAGGTGGATGGGGACGTGGTGGGGTGGGTGAGGCGCGCGTACGAAGGCGCGGGCTAGGAGGGACGGGGGACGGGAGTGCACACGGCGCTTTGCGCGGTGTGCGGGGGGGCTGGGGGGGATGTGGGGCTAGTCACGCCGGCTGCTGGGTGCGAGGGCGTTGGCCGGTGCGCATCGCGCGCCGGCACCCCCGTCTCCCGTCTCCCGTCCCCCGTCCGCACTTTACTTGATGCGCCCGCTCTTCCCCGACACACACCGCTCCGTCGTCCAGGCGCTCGGTTCCGCCGATCCGGCGATCAAATCGCGGGCGGCCGAGGCATTGGCCGGGGTCTATCGCTCCCCGATCATCGCGGTCCTGCGACACCGCTGGCAGCTCGATATGTCCGACGCCGAGGACCTCGCCCACGACTTCCTCGCTCACGCCTTCGAGCGGGATTGGCTGCAGCGGTACGATCCGGCGAAGGGACGGTTCCGCACCTTCCTGAGGAGTTGCCTCATGGCCTACGCGAGTACAGCGCACGAGGGGGCGACGCGCCTCAAGCGCGGCGGCGGAGCGTTGCACGTGCCGCTCGACCCGGCAACGCATGCCACGGCCGGCGACGCCGAGGTGGACGCGATCTTCGAGCGGGAGTGGGTGCGCAGCGTCTTCGAGCAGTCGCTCGACGCGCTGCGGCGGGAGTGTGAGCGCGCCGGGCGCGCCGTTACGTATGACGTCTTCGTGGCGTACGACATCGAAGGGGCCGATCTCACCGTGCGCCCTAACTACGCGGAGATCGGCGAGCGCTTCGGCCTCCCGACGACGCAGGTCACCAACTACCTGAACTGGGCGCGTCGCAAGCTGCGCGGGCACGTCCTCGAGACGCTGCGTGCCCTCACCACCGACGAGGTCGAGTACCGCGCCGAGGCGCGTGCGCTGCTCGGCTTCGAGATCCGCTGACCCGTGACCTCGCTCAGCGACGCCGCGCTCCGTCACCTGCAGCATGCGCTCGACGTACCGGACGCCGGGGCGCGATATACCGTGGTGGAAGAGATCGGGCGCGGGGGGATGGGGACGGTGTATCGCGCGATGGACGGGTCGCTGGGGCGCGAGGTGGCGCTCAAGGCGCTGGCCTTCGAGGGCGATGCATCCGGCGTCGCCGAGCGACTCACGCGGGAGGCGCGGGTCCTCGCGCAACTCGAGCACCCGGGCATCGTTCCGGTCCACGATGTCGGCGTGCTCGCCGACGGGCGCCCGTTCTACGTCATGCGATTGGTGCGCGGCAGCACCCTGGCCCAACACGCCCCCGGGCTCGGACGAGGCGAGCTCCTGCGCCTCTTCGTGCAGGTATGCGACGCCGTCGCCTTCGCCAATGCGCGCGGTGTGATTCACCGCGACCTGACGCCGGGCAACGTAATGATCGGCGAGTTCGGGGAGGTGCTGCTGGTGGACTGGGGGGTGGCTCGAGTGCTCGAGAGCGGCCGTGGGTTTCTCCAGGAACACGGTCC
>JBDTUA010000027.1:0-25617 GCA_040007995.1 Gemmatimonadota bacterium
CGCTCGACCTTGGCGTCGATTTCTCCCCGGTCGATCGCGTGCTGCAGATGGGATCACCGAAAGGGATCGCCCGACTGATGCAGCGCGCGGGACGCTCGGCGCATCGCCCGGGCGAGACGGCGCGGGTCTACGGCGTCCCGACGCACGCGCTCGAACTGGTCGAGTTTTCCGCGGCGCGTGTAGCGCTGGCCGCCGGTCGGATCGAGGAGCGCGCGCCCCTGGAGGGGCCGCTCGACGTCCTGGTGCAGCACCTGGTGACCTGCGCGTTAGGCGGTGGCTTCCGTCCCGACGAGTTGCTGGAGGAGGTGCGGGGGACCTGGGCCTATCGTGCGCTCGACCGGGCGACGTTCGACTGGGCGCTCGCGATGGTGGAGCACGGCGGTGCGACGCTGTCGGCGTACGAGCAGCACCATCGGATCACGGCGGTGGACGGTGTGTATGGCGTTGCCACGCCGCGTATCGCCCGGTTTCATCGCCTCGCCATCGGGACGATCACCGCCGACGCGACCATGGAGATCCGCTTCCTGCGCGGGGCGCGACTCGGCACGATCGAGGAAGACTTCATCGGCCGGCTGCGATCCGGGGATCGCTTCAACTTCGCCGGACGATCGCTCGAATTCGTGATGGTGCGGGACCTCGTGGCGTATGTGCGCGCATCGAAAGTCGTGCCGTCACTCACGCCGATCTGGTCGGGGAGCCGCTTTCCGCTCTCGACGTCGCTCGGTGAGGGCGTGCGGTTCGAACTCGACCGCGCGGCACGTGGATGCTGGGAGGAGGCCTCGGCGGAGCTGCTCGCGGTGCGCCCGGTGCTGGAGGAACAAGCGCGCCTGTCGCGGCTGCCACAGGCGGACGAACTCCTCGTCGAACGATGGCGCGCCCGAGGCGAGCATCACCTCTTCGTGTATCCGTTCGAGGGTCGGCGCGCGCATCAGGCGCTGGCCGCACTGCTCGCGCTCCGGCTCGGACGTCGGAGGCCAGCGACCTTTTCGCTCACGGTGAACGACTACGGCATCGAATTGGTAGGGGAGAGCGCCATCGTCGACGAGGAGCTGCTGCATCCCTCGGTCCTCTCGCCCGACGGCGTCGTGGAGGACCTGACGGAGAGCGTGAACCTCGGTGAGCTGGCCAAGCGCCAGTTCCGGGACATCGCGCGCATCGCGGGGCTTGTCTTCCCCGGCTATCCGGGAGCGGGGAAGGGAACCCGGCAGATGCAAGTCTCCGCCTCGCTGGTCTACGACGTCTTCGCCCGCTACGATCCGGACAACCTCCTGCTGCACCAGGCGCGTCGCGAAGTCTTCGAGCAGCAGTTCGAGCTCACTCGGCTGGAACGCGCGCTGGATCGCATGGGGCATAGTCGGGTGACCGTCGTTGACATTCCGCATCCGACGCCGCTGGCCTTTCCGCTCGTCATCGACCGTCTCGGGTCGCGGCTGTCGACCGAGCAGTTGATCACCCGAGTGCAGAAAATGATCGCGGGCTGGCAGGGCTAGCATGGCGGAGCCTCCGATGACCGCCGCGACGTCAGCACCTCGCGAACTGTCGCTTGTGGTGTGCGGTTCGCGCGTCGTGCTCCGGGGCGACCGCTCGCTCTTCTGGCCGGAGCTTGGATGGCTCATCGTCGCCGACCTCCACCTCGGGAAGGCGGAAAGCCTCCGACGCGATGGGGTGGCGCTTCCGGATGGGGTGATGGCCGCCGATCTCCAGCGCCTTCAGCTGGCGGTCGCGGAAACGGGAGCGGCGCGGGTGCTCGTGCTCGGGGATCTCGTGCACGACGCGGCGGGGCTGACCGCCGCGATGGTACGTCGCGTCGCCGCGTGGCGAGAGGGCATTCCGTCCGAGATCGCCCTGGTTCCCGGCAATCACGATCGTCGCGTCGCCGAGCTGCCTGCGTCGTGGCGCGTGCGGCGGCTCGACGAGCTGCTGCGCGTCGACCCCTTCCTTTTTTCGCACGAGCCGCAGCGCCTGGCGTCGGCGGAGGCGGCGACGGCGGCGACGGCGGCGACGGCGGGAATGGCGCTGTTCAACTGGCACGGACACGTCCATCCCGTGCTGACGGTGAGGGGGGGCGTCGACCGGGCGCGCCTGCCATGCTTCGTCGTCGACCACGCCGCCGGCATCCTCCCCGCCTTCAGCACGCTGACTGGCGGGAGCGAGTGCTCAAGCGGCGACTCCGGACGACGCTGGGGCATCGTCGAAGGGCGCATTCTCGAGATCGTGCGGCGCCCGCGCGGCGAGGGGTGAGGTTCACTCTCTCCTCCCGTCAACCGAGATCGCCGGACGGGCCGAAGTTCATCCGCCACGTCCTCATCGGACACGCCGAGCCGGACGGGCATGCCGGACGCGCATGCCGGACGCGCATACTGCAGTGACCGGGAAAGTCCTTGGTGCGGTTGCGAACTTCGAGCGGACGATGCGAGTTTTCGAGCCTATGCGTACCCGCTCGGCGATTGCCCTCACGATGTTCTTCACGCTCGTCCCGGTCACGCTCCTGGTGCCGGGACTTCACGAATTGGTCGTGCTCGCGCACGGCGGCTCGACGAGCGATGCGCACGCCTTCATGACGGTGAACATGCTGGCCGGGATGCTCACCATCCCGCTGGCCATGCGCCTCGCCCGTCGCACGGCCGACATCCGCCGATGGATCGTGGGGGCGCTGGTCATCGATGCTGCGGCGTTCGTCGGCATGGGACTGGCAGAGTCGCTGCCGGTGCTGTACGTGTTTCGCGTACTCGACGGAGCGGTTCACCTCCCGGCGGTGACGCTCCTGATGCTGGCGAGTAATCGCAGCTCGGGCAATCGCCGCGGAGGGTCGCTCGGCGCGCTCGCCTCGGCGCTGATGATTGGCGTTGCGATCGGGTCGCCGCTCGGCGGATGGCTCGTGGATCGCGGCGCCTCGCTGGTGTACGTCGTCGGTGCGTCGCTTCTCCTGGTGGCGGCGGTCGTCGCCTTGGCGATTCCAGTTGTCCCTGTGCTCGCCCCGGACGCTGGCGCCGCGCCGCGCCGCTACGCATTCGATCGCACGCGCCTGCGCGCATGGGTGCCGCTTGGCTACGCCTTCATGGATCGGTTCAGCATCGGAGTATTTGTCTCGACGTTTACGCTCTTCCTGACGCAGGTACACGGGTTGACGGCGTCGGAGCGAGGCGTCCTGATCGCATTGTTCATGCTGCCGTTTGCGATTCTCTGCTATCCGGCGGGGCGCTTGGCCGATCGTGTAGGATGGTTCGCGCCGATGATGATTGGCAACGTGCTCTTCGGCGTCGTCTTCGCCTCGTACGGCTTCGTGCCGCGCGCCTGGCTGCCGCTGGCGATGCTGGCGTCGGGTGTGCTCTCGGCGCTCATGTTCACACCGAACCTGCTCCTCATCTCGGACCTGGCGGAGCGCGGGCACGGTGAGGGATTGTTCGGAGCCTTCCAGGTGGCGGGATCGCTGGGATTCCTCGTGGGCCCCCTGGTCGGCGGGCTACTCCTCGCAGCCACGGGCGGCGGCGATTCTGCTGATGGCTACCGCATGATCTTTGCGCTCGTCGGTGCACTTGAGGGAGGGCTGGCGCTGCTGGCGTGGGCGGCGCTCCGCCGGCTCGCGCGCGAGGTGCGCACCGAACGCGCCGCCCAACCGGCGTCGTCCTCAGTCGCTCCGCTCATCACCTAAGCGCTAGCAGCGGTGCCGCAGGGGCGTGACGCAAGGCCCCACGCGGGCCCGTCGCGGGCCCGTCGCGGGGCCGTCGCAGGGCGTCGCGCGCGGGACAGGCCGGGGCACGCGATCCGCTGTCCGGGTTTGCGTTGGACCCGATGGCCCGCGACCACACGGTGTCGGAAGACAGCGACCGAGGGGAGGTGCGAAAAAGCCCCCGGTGCCATTGGCACCGGGGGCGTTCTCGTACATCGGGAGTGCTTCAGATCTATCGGCGGCAGTTCGCGGAGACTCCCTTGTCGCCTACCGACCAGATCTCCACACGACGGTTGACGCTGTGCGCCTGCCGGGACTTCGTCGGGTGATCGTGATCGTCGTCCAGGACAAGGCACTGTTCGCCAAAGCCCTTCTGCGAGATGCGGCTGGCGTCGATTCCGTTGCGCGTGAGGTACGCGGTCACGGTGGTCGCGCGGCGTTCAGACAGCGACAGGTTGTACGTGTCGCTTCCGTACGGGTCGGTGTGACCCTCGACGGCGACCTTCCAGTCGGTCTTCTCCTTCAGGGTGCTGATGACGCGGTTGAGCGTGTCACGCCCGGCGCGGGTCAGGGTGGACTGGTCGAAGTTGAAGTAGACCCAGTTCAAGCGAACGAGCAGTTCGTTGACCGTGATCGTCACCTGCTGCGTGACCTGGTGACCATTCGAGTCAACGCAGGTGGCCGTGACGGTGTGGGTGCCCGCGGAAAGCGTCTTCGTGACGCTGGCGCCGGTACCGAGATCACCATCACGATTGCTGCGCCACGTCACCTTGTTCGACACGGTGCCGTCTTCCTTGTCGGTGCAGGTCGCCGTGAAGGTGACCGGACCGTTGAAGTCGCTTCCGTTGGCCGGGGCGTTGATCATCAACGTCGGCGGTTCATCGACGGGTGCAGCGGGCGCCGCGGGGGCAGCCGGCGGCGGCGGCGGCGGCGGTGGTGGCGGCGGCAGCGGGGCGGGGGCCTTGTTGTAGCAGCCTCCGCGCGCCATCACGCCAACGCCGAGGCGCACACCATAGGTGTTCGCGCGACCGTCTAGCGTGCCAGGCGTGCTGTTAAAATTCGGCGACGGAGCATGGTTGCTCACGACGTCACCACGAAAGTTCCAGCGGTCGTTGAGGCAGTGACGTAGCCCCAGCAGTCCGGTGAAGGAATCCTCGTATTCGTTGCGGGCGACGGTGCCGCTGCCGTAATCGACCTCGCGACCGATGAAGACATTGTTCTGGTAGCCGGCGCCGATCAGGATGGAGCTCTTCTCGCCCGCCGGAATCGCCCACAGCAGGCGGCCGGCGTACGGACGAATCGTCAGCGACTTCGTCTCGTTGCCGCTCACACCCGCCGCGGTCCAATCCGTCTTGCCGTACTGGATGTCGGCTTCGAGAGCAAAGCGCTTCCACAGCCACAGCGCTGCGCGCCCACCGACGGTCGCGGCGTTGTTCACGTCCAACTTGCTGTCAAACATGGTGTACTGCCCAAACCCGCCCAATTCGAGCGACAGCGGTTTCTGGGCCTCAGCCGGCGCGGCAGCGAACGCCGCCAGAAGCACGGCCGCTCCTACTAGTTGTTTTCTCATTCAATCCTCTGGATATAGAGCGAAAACCTGCAACAGCGTCGTTGGACGCACCGCATCCGAAGACCTACTGGACACGACACATCATGCCAGAAGTGTTGTGATATTAGCTACTTCTGGTCGCAGACACCAACCCTTTCTCGTCAGGCACGCGCTCCGGTGCCCCTGTCGAATGTGGTCGGTACACTCGGGAAGACCCCGTCTCTCACGATTGTGTCAACAGATGGGTAACGAGTCTCTCGTAGAATCATCTCGGCCGTACCTCTCAAGAGGTAGGTTCCGGCGCCGGCAGCCCGCGGGCGTTCAGCGATCCTGCAGCACGCGCTCTACCTCGCCCACCGTCGCGTCGATTTCCACCGGCCGATTGGCGCTGACGGGAGCAGGCCACGCCTCCTGGTGATACCACTGCAGAATGCCAGGGTCTTTCAGCACATGTCCTGTAAGGATTGCGACGACACGCTCGCCCCGACCGATCGTTCCATCCGCCACGAGTTTCCGGACGCCGGCGACACTCGCGGCGCTCGCGGGTTCGCAGCCGACGCCGGCGGCGTCGATCGAAGCCTTCGCCTCGAGGATCTCCGCATCGCTTACCTGTGTCACGATCCCGTTGCATTCGCGGATCGTGCGCACCGCACGTTCATAGGACGCGGGGTCCCCGATCTTGATGGCGGTCGCGACTGTGTCCGCCTTGACCCGGTGCTGCTCGCGGAAGCCGTCGCGAAAGCTGTGCTCAAATGGTGCGGCACCGGCGGCCTGCACCGCGAGAATTCGTGGAACTCGCGAAATGAGCCCCCACGCAGACGCTTCGCGGAGCGCCTTCCCAAACGCCGCCGTGTTTCCGAGGTTGCCGGCCGGCAACGCGATCCACTCCGGTGGATCCCACTGCAGTTGCTGGAGGAGCTCGAGCACGATCGTCTTCTGCCCCTCGACGCGCCAGGGATTGATCGAGTTGAGCAGGTAAATGCCCAGCTTCGCGCTCGACTCGCGCACGAGCGACAGGCAGGCATCGAAGTCGCCTCGCACGAGTAAGGTGCGGGCCCCGTACGCGAGCGTTTGCGTCAGCTTGCCGAGGGCGATCTGGCCGGCGGGAACGAAGACCAGCGCGGGAATGCCTGCCAGCGCCGCGTAGGATGCGAGCGAAGCGGACGTGTTGCCGGTCGAGGCGCAGGCCACGGCGCGCGCGCCCAGTCTCAGGGCCTGCGTCACCCCCACCGTCATGCCACGATCCTTGAAGGAACCGGTGGGATTCATCCCTTCATGCTTCAGCAACAAACCGTCGCAGCCGGCAAAACGCTGGATCGCCTGACGCGCGAGCAGCGGCGTATTGCCCTCGGGATACGAGACCGGACGATCGGCCTGCGGATGCACGATCTCCGCGAAGCGCCAGACGCCGGACTGCATTGCGCCTGGCGACTGCATGCAGCAGCGACTGTCGAAGCGTGCGCGCAGCGCGCTCACCGACGCGTCCGGTGCCGGGTGCTCGATGGCGAGCAGTCCACCGCACTCGGGACACTGTGGATCGGCGGCGTCGTCGGGGAGTCGGTGCCCGCAGCGGTCGCACACCTGCCAGACGCGCGGACTCGGGGGCATCATACGCCCTCCGACGCGACACGTTCGATGCGCGTCCCTACCGTATCGACCTGGGCCACACGTACGCGCGCCGGCACTCCTGCCGCGGCGTAGGCCGATTCCATTGCAATGGCCACGCGCGCCGCGACCAGATCCCCGTCACACAGGGCAAAGGCGGTGGGCCCGGAGCCGGAGATGGACGCGCCGAGTGCTCCCGCCTCGAGTGCCGCCGCCTTCGCCTCGCGAAACCCCGGAAGGAGCGGCGCCCGCGCCGGTTCAGCGATGCGATCGTCGACCGACCGGCCGAGGAGCGCCAGGTCGCCGAGGCAGAGCGCCGCGACCATCGCCCCAACCTGGGCGAGCTGGTGTACCGCGATCGCGCGCGGGATTTCGGTCGGAAGCACTAAGCGCGCGTCGGAGGTTCGCAGGCGCTGGTCCGGATGGGCGAGTACGACACGCAAGCGCTCGGGCACGGGGATTTTGACGACGTCGAGCGGGTCGAGGGAGCGCACCAGGACGACGCCGCCGAGCAGCGAGGGGGCGATGTTGTCGAGGTGCCGGCCGGCGACCGTCTCTTCGGCCTCGAGACAGGCGGCGAGCAGGTCATGCGGGCAGAGCGGCGATCCCAGCAGCGCATTGACGGCGGCGGCCGCGGCGACGGCCGAGGCGGCGCTCCCCCCCTGACCGGCGGACTGCGGAAGCCCTTTGTGCACGCTGAGGGCGATGCCGTTGGCCGGCGTGGTGTTGCCTAACGACGTCACCGCACGGATGACCGCGAGCGCGGCCACGCCGCTGGTGTGGCGCTCCGCGTCGGTGGGGAGGTCGGGGGCGCCGGCCTCGCGGATGGTTACGCCGGGCACATCGGTCCACTCCGCGACGACGGTGTCGCCGGCGCCGGTGATCGCCGCGCCCAGCACGTCGAGCCCTGGTCCCATATTGCCGATGCTCCCGGGGGCAAACGCCGAGGTGCGAATGAAGTAGGTCATGTCGTAGCGAGCTTCAGCACGTCGTTGACCACGCCCGCCGCGGTGACCTGCGGTCCGGCCCCCGGCCCCGTGATCACGAGCGGGTTCTCGCGGTAGCGCGTGGTGGTGAAGACGACTTGGTTGTCCGTTCCCTTGAGCGCAGCGAACGACGACGTCGACGCGACGGCCTGCAGCGTGACGGTCACACGTTGTCGCGTGATGCGGGCGACGTAGCGCCAGACCTGACTCCTGTCTCGTGCCTGCTGCGCCCGCGCGTCCCACGCCGCGTCGAGCTCCGTGAGACGCGCGAGGAAGTCGTCGCGCGCCACCTTGCGCAGCGGTTCCGGGACGAGCGAGTCGACGGGAATGTCGGTCAATTCCCCCTGGAAGCCGATGAGGCGTGCCAGGATGAGCGCCTTGCGCGCCACGTCCGTCCCCGCGAGATCGTCCCTCGGATCGGGTTCGGTGTAGCCGAGCTGCATGGCCCGTTTGACGGCGTCCGAGAACTTCTTGCCTTTCGACACCTCGTCGAGGAGGAAACCAAGCGTTCCGGAGGTGCACCCTTCTATCGACAGGATACGGTCGCCCGAGTCGACCAGCTTGTGGAACGTGTCGATGATCGGGAGGCCGGCCCCTACGGTCGTTTCGTGCAGGATGCGACGTCCCTGCGTGGCCGCGAGGGCGAGGAGGTTGCGGGCGTCGACCAGCGGCCCGCCCAGCGGGCGCTTGTTCGCCATGACGAGATCCATCCCCGAGGAGAGCGCCAGGGTGAGGGCGGTCACCGTGTCATCCGCGGTGACGTCGACGAGGATGGGATGCGCCATGGCATGCCGGGCGATTTCGCGCACCGCCTCACTCGCCGACGCGGTCCGGGCGCCGTCGGCTGACGCGAGGCCGTCGCCGGTGAGCTTGTGCCTGACGAGCGCGTCGAGCCGTCGCGCCGAGAGGCCGGCGGCATCGAACACATAGCCGCTCCGGTCAATCACCGCAACGATGCGCAGCGATACCCCATCCTGTTTCGCCCGCGGGAGCATACGCGCCAGCGCGCGCCCGATCTGCCCGAAGCCGAGCAGCACTACGTCGACCTGGTCCTGGCGCACCAGGCGTCCGCCGCCGATGCGGTTGAGCTGGAAAGCACCGTGGATCCGGCGTACGGCCGCGGTGGTGTCGCGCGCCTCGACGACGACGGAGATGTTGAGCTCCGACGATCCCTGCGCGATCGCGACGACGTTGATCCCACCGGTCGAGAGTGCATCGAATACCCGCGCGGCAATCCCCGGCGTCCCCGACATCCCCAGCCCAACAACGGCCAGCGTGGAGAGACCGCCGCGCAGTTCCACGCCGTCGATGTCGTGGTGCGCAATCTCCTCGGCGAAGGCGTCGAGCAGGGCGCGGCGCGCCGCCTCGGCGCTCGCCTCCGGGACGGAGAAGCAGATCGAATGTTCCGACGACGCCTGCGAAATCAGCGAGACCGAGACGCGCTCGCGATGGAGTGCGGCGAAGGTTCGGGCGGCGATTCCCGGGACCCCCAGCATCCCGTTCCCCGTAACCGTGAGCAACGCCAGTCCCGACATGCTGGAAATCGCCTTCACCGGATACTCGCGCAGCGTGCGCCGGCGCGAGATCTCGGTCCCCGGGAATTCGGGGTCGGCGAACGGACGGATGCGGATCGGGATGTTGCGATCGCCTAACGGGATGAGGGCCCGCGGGTGCAGGACCTTCGCGCCGTAGTACGCCAGTTCGGCCGCCTCGCGCGGCGTGAGCTGCGGGATGACGTGCGCATCGGAGACGATGCGCGGGTCGGCGGTGAGGAAGCCCGCCACATCCTTCCACAAGGTGATGGTCGACGCCTTGAGGGAACGCGCGAGGAGCGTGGCCGTGAGATCGGATCCTCCGCGTCCAAGCGTGGTGACCTGTCCGGAGGGCGATTCGCCGAGATAGCCAGGGACGACGGGGATGATGCCTCGGGTGAGCGTGTCCTCCAGCCGTGCGCGCGCGGCCGCGTCGGTCGCGACGAAGTCCGGCGCCGCCCCCCCGAATTGCTCATCGGTCTTCACGACCTCAGTGGCGTCGACGTACTCGGCACGAACTCCTTTCTCCACCAGCGCGGCCGCGAGCAGGCGAGCGCTCAGTCGCTCACCGCGCGCCACGATGTAGTCGGAGGTGCGTGGCGTCAGTTCACGCAGGACAGCGAGGCCGCGCGCGAGATGCTCCAACTCGTCCGTCATCTCGACGATCGCGGACTCCAGGGTGGCTCGTCGCGCGCGGTCCCGGATCAGCGCTCGCGCGACCTCGAGATGTTGCGTGCGGAGGAGTGCCGCGGTGAGGCGGAGCGCATCGCCGTCGCCTCCCGCGGCGCTGGCACTCCCCGAAAGCAGGGCGTCCGTCACGCCGGCCATCGCGCTCGCGACCACGACTCGCGGCCCCCGCTCGCCGACCACGAGGGTGGCGGCGTGGGCGACGGCGGCGGCGTCGGCGAGTGACGCCCCCCCGAACTTGTGGATCTCAGGAAGCGGGCGGGACTTGGCAGCGGGCACGAGGGGGCAAGTGCGGGTCAACGAACCAGCGCAATGTAGCCACGACCCGCGCGTTGCACGCGGCGGCTACCGCGGGAATGACGACCTCCGCCGCGTGTGCGGATTCGGAGCCTCGCCGCACGCCAGCGCGGGCGAATGGGAGCTTTACCGCCCTGCCGGGCGAACGGATGGCTGCAGCGACGGGGCGTCGTGCCGCGTACTATCGAGTGGCAGCCAGGCCCGCGTCCGGGCCGCGTCCGGCCCGTCACACTGGTGCCGGCGCTCGAAGGACCGGGGTGTCCGGGTACGATACAGCGCCGTTATGGACGCGTTCGCCGTCGGGTCGTAGTGTACGTCGAGATGCTCACCCCCCGCATTCCTTCTCCACCCGTTCGAGACGTCCCCATGCTCGTGAAGGCTTACTCCCCCGCCTGGCGATCGCGCCGGACCGTCATCGCCGTCGTGGCGATGGTGCTCGGCAGCGCATTCAGCGCGAGTCCCGCGCTGACCCAGGGGCACATCACGACGCCGAAGGAGTTTTTCGGCTTTAACATCGGCGACGACTACAAGCTCGCCACGTACACGCAGTTCATGGACTACTGGAAGAAGGTGGACCAGGAGTCGGATCGCATGCAGGTGGAGGAGATCGGGAAGAGCGCCGAGGGACGCCCGCAGCTGATGGCGATCATCACGTCGCCCGAGAACTTCAAGATGCTGGCGCGCTACAAGGAGATTTCGCGCAAGCTTGCCCTCGCCGAAGGGCTGACGGACGACGAGGCCCACGCGCTGGCGAAGGAAGGGAAGGCGGTCGTCTGGTTCGATGGCGGGTTGCACGCAACCGAGGTCCTGGGCGCCCACCAGCTGATCGAGACGAGCTATCAGCTCATCAGCCGCAACGACGACGAGACGAAGCGGATCCTGAACGACCTGATCATCCTGGCGGTGCATGCCAACCCGGACGGGATGGAGCTCGTCTCCAACTGGTACATGCAGGAGCCCGACGATGCGAAGAAGACGTTCGGCACGATTCCGCGGTTGTACCAGAAGTACGTCGGGCACGACAACAACCGCGACTTCTTCATCCTGAACCAGAACGAGTCGATCAACATCGCGCGGATCCAGTACCACGAGTGGTTTCCGCAGATCGTCTACAACCACCACCAGACCGGTCCCGCCGGGACGGTGATGTTCGCGCCGCCGTTCCGGGACCCATTCAACTATAACTTCGACCCGCTCATTCCTCTCGGGATCGACATGGTCGGAGCGGCGATGCACACGCGCTTTGCGGTGGAAGGGAAGCCCGGCGTGACCATGCGCTCGGGGTCGAGCTACTCGACGTGGTGGAACGGCGGGCTGCGCACCGCCGTGTACTTCCACAACATGATCGGCCTCCTCACGGAGACGATCGGATCGCCGACACCGATGGAGCTTCCATTGGTCGTCAACAATCAGCTGCCGCGCGCTGACCTTCCGTTCCCGATCGCCCCGCAGCCCTGGCACTTCCGTCAGTCGATCGACTACTCGGTGACGGCCAACTACGCCGTCTTCGACATCGCCTCGAAGCGTCGCGAGGACTTCCTCTTCAACATCTACCGGATGGGGAAGAACATGATCGAGAAGGGGAGCCGGGACTCGTGGACCACCACGCCGACCGAGATCGCCGAGCTGCAGGCGCAGATCACCAAGGACCGTGCAAGCGCGGCCGCGGCAGGGAATGGGCGCGACCGGCTCTCGGCGGCGCTCAACCCGTTCGGGGGCACGGTTCCCACCAAGTACTTCGAGGCGCTGCGCGACCCCACGAAGCGTGACCCGCGCGGATTCATCCTGTCCTCGGACCAGGTGGACTTCCCGACGGCCACGAAGTTCGTGAATGCCCTACGTAAGAGCAACATCACGGTGATGCGCGCGACGGCGTCCTTCAGCGCCGGTGGCAGGCAGTATCCGGCCGGCTCGTACGTCGTGAAGACGGCGCAGGCGTTCCGGCCGTACGTGCTCGACATGTTCGAGCCGCAGGACCATCCGAACGACTTTGCCTATCCCGGTGGACCACCGAGACCGCCGTACGACAACGCCGGCTGGACGCTCGCCTTCCAGATGGGGGTGAAGTTCGATCGGCTGCTGGATGGCTTCGACTGTCCCTGCGAGAAGATCCAGGGGTTGGCGGTGACGCCGGCCCAGACCGTCGCGAGCGCCGGCGGTGCCAAGGGCTACCTCATCGATCCGCGCATCAACGACGCCTTTGTCGTCGTGAATCGTGCGCTCAAGAGCGGGGCGACCGTGTATCGCGTGAACGAGCCGCTGACGGCTGGGAACGTGACACACCCGGCAGGGTCCTTCTACATCGCGGCAAGCGCCGCCAGCAAGGCAATCGTCGAGCGGGGAGCGAGGGAGCTTGGCATCACCGTCCAGGGCACGAGCAACGGCCCCGGTGAGGCGACCCGACTCTCGACCAAGCGCGTCGCCCTGTGGGACACGTACGGCGGCTCGATGCCGTCGGGCCACACGCGCTGGCTGTTCGAGCAGTTCGAGTTTCCGTTCGATGTGATCTATACCCCCACGCTCGACGCCGGCAATCTGAAGGCGAAGTACGACGTGATCGTCTTCGTGACCGGCGCGATCCCGGCCGCCGGCCGCACGGGAGGGAGCGAGCTGTCGACGATGATGGAGCGCTTCAACCGCCAGCCCGCGCCTGCGGACATCCCGGCGCAGTACCGGCCGTGGCTGGGCCGGGTGAGCGCCGACAAGACGATCCCGCAGCTCAAGCAGTTCCTGGAGGCGGGCGGGACGATCATCGCCATCGGCACCTCGACCAACATCGCGGGCCAGCTGGGGCTTCCTGTCTACGACTACATGGTCGAGAGGACGCCGGCGGGCGTGGAGAAGGAACTGCCCCGCGAGAAGTTCTACGTGCCGGGCTCGATCCTCCGCGCGAGCGTCGACAATTCGGTCCCCGTCGCGTACGGCCTCGATGCCAAGACCGACGTCTTCTTTGACGACTCGCCGACCTTTCGCCTCGGGCCCGATGCCGCCCTGAAGGGCGTGCGTCCGGTGGCCTGGTATGCGACCGACAGGCCGCTGCGCAGCGGCTGGGCCTGGGGGCAGGGCTATCTGGAGGGCGGCGTTGCGGCCGCGGAGGCCCACGTGGGGAAGGGGATGCTCTACCTGTTTGGTCCTGAAATCACCTTCCGTGCGACGCCGCACGGCACGTTCAAGTTCCTCTTTAACGGCATCTACGCGAGCGGTGACGGGGTCACCAGCGCCGCGATGGACGGCCGGTAGCGCCCAGGCGGCGCGCGACGCGACGTTAAGCGCGCCCCCGTTCGGACGAGACGCGGCGCCCCGGAGCATCCGGGGCGCCGCTGTCATTCCCGCCAGGTGCAGCGGTCTCGCGGCTCAGGTGCTGGCGATCGCCGCGACCAGCGCGTGCGCCACCTCGGCGCGGCAGATGTCGCCGTGCGACGTGATGATCGCGGTGGCATCGAGGTTGTAGACGCCGCCCGGCGCGAAGGCATACGCCCTGGTCGGCGCGAGGAGGGTGCTGGCGATCGCCTCCGGGGTCTTCTGTGCCCCATTGCGCCCGATGCCGCCGAACTTGTCGTTCGCATCGCCGAGCCCCGCGGCGACCTGACCGCCCAGGCGCGAGGCCAGCGGATACGCCAGTCCCACCGCCTTGTCCTTCGACGTGAACGTGACGTAGATGGGGCCAGCCACCTTTCCGTCGGCGATGACGCTGCGAAAGAGACCGTTGCTCGTCCCGTCGTACTTCTGGGAGAGTCCGAAGTGAGAGAACGCGGCCTGCATGAGGAAGAGCGACTGGACGCGGTTGGCCGCCCCCTTGGGGAGTGCGTTGACCGCCGCGGTCACCAGCCGACCTCCGAAGGAGTGTCCCGCCAGCTGCAGCTTGAGCGCCGGTAGCTCGGTGCGGATGCGCTGGAGGACGGGGGCCAGCCCGTTGGCGCCGACGATACCGGCGCGCTCTTTCATCGTGAAATACGTGGTCATGTTCAGCGCGTTGCGGGCGCCGTTCAGGATCGAGCCGAAGAGGCCGGCTGCGGCGCCCGTGCTTCCCACCGAGCCACTCGCGCCGCCGATGCCGCCTCCCACGCCGCCGACCGACGAGGCGCCGCCGCTTCCGCGCGTTTGGGTCGATGGGAGATCGAGCACCGGCGGGGCGAGCGCCTTCAGGATCTGGTCGCCCGGCTGCTTCGCCCCCGCCGCCGGCAGCGCGTCGCTTCCCGCCTTCCCGGTCGTCCAGAATCCGCGTAAGAGGTCGACGAACTTCCGCTGCGCGGCGACATCGCCCTCCAGCGTGTCGAGCAGCTTGGCCGCTGCGGCGAACTTCGCCTTCGAGGCCTTGTCGGTGAACGCATCGGAGAGGAGGGCGAGCTGTTTCGTCAGCGTCGCCTTGCTCACCGCCCCGCCGACCGAGCTGGCGTTGCCGGCCACGAGTTCGGAATCAGCGAACTTCTTCGAGGGCCAGAAGACCGCGACCACGCCGAGTTTGCGGCTGGCGGCACCGGCGACGGTGCCGGCATCGAACTCCTTGCGCAGGAACCCCAGGAACTGGCCGTAGAAGGCGCGGGCGTCGGCGATGTCGTTGTTCCAGCCGTGCGAGAGCACCAGCACGTCGGTGAGTCCGGGCGCGCGCAGCGTTTCGATCGCGTCCTTCACCTGGGTGGCGCCGAACTTCCCCTTGGCGTCGAACTCGACTTCGGCATACGGAAAGCCGTTCTTGGTGGCCATCGTGCGATTCCTCAGACGGATTGAATGGTGCGCATCAGGTCCACCAACCCACGCCCCTGGAAGTAGCGGTCGCGATGGAGGTCGGTGGCGTTGTCGAGAAAGAGCGCCTTGACGCGCTCGGGCTGTCCCTGGAACTCCCGTCGCACCGAGAGAAAGGCGGCGATAGCACCCGAGACGTGCGGGGCCGCCATGCTCGTGCCACTGTCCTCGATGTATTGCACCTGCTTGTCGGGAGCCAGCTTCGCCGGGGGAGAGCCGGCACTCCGGCCGCGGCCGAGGATGTCGGCCTTCTTCGCGCCGGCGGCGCACGAAAGGATCTTCTCGCCCGGCGCCAGGAGGTCTGGCTTTACGCGCCCGTCGCCCGTCGGTCCCTTCGACGAAAAGTACGACGCGCCGTAGAGGTGCGGCATCTCGCGGTGCGTCGATCCGACGGTGATCGCCGACTCGGCGTTGCCTGGATCGTTGATCGTCAGTGCCATCCCTGCCGGCTTCACGTTGGTGAAGGCAGAGTTCAGGTAACCAAATCCGGAATTGCCGGCAGCGACCACGACCACCACGCCCGAGCGCACGAGTCGATCGACCTCCACGCACAGCGGGCTCTGTCCGCAGGCGAACCACTCGGGGTCGAAGTCGTAGCCGAGGCTGAGGTTGACGCCGTGAATCAGGAGGCGACGGCCGTTCTGGTTGATCTCGTTCACTTTCTGCAGGGCCCGCATGATCGCGGTGGTGGTGCCGGCGCCCTCCTCGTTGAGCACCTTCATGCTCACCAGCTTGCACTCGGGGGCGATGCTGCAGAGCTCCTCCAACTCGCGCACGTCCACCTTCTTCTCGTCACTCTCCTCCTCGCGCACGCCGTGCGCCGAGTAGACGGCCGCCGTTGCACCTCGCGGTGTGCGGGCGCGCTCGGCGGGAGCGGGGAGACAGCCGCCGATGATCCCGGCCACGTGCGTCCCGTGGCCGAACTGGTCAGTGAGCGCATCGGCGTCGTCATCCGAGAGGAACGACATGTGCGCGACCGGTGCCTTGACCTCGAGATTCTTGAACTTGGCGAAATGCGGATGCTCCGCGTCGATCCCCGAGTCCATGACGGCCCACACGATGTCGCGGCCGCGGGCGTTGAAGGCGATGCGCGCGGCGTCGGCCTTCACGGTCATCGGGCTCTTCGTGAGGCATGCGTGCACCTCGAAGTCCGGCCAGATCCGGTAGATCCGACGGTGGCTCCACTGGTTCTCCGCCTGGTCGACATCGCTACGGACGAGCCGGATGATCTGCGACTCGGTGAGCCGCGCGGCGACGTACTGCATCGGGGACGTCCGCGTCATCCGATCCCGGATCTTGCCGCGCGCCGCTTCGTCGACCGGCGCATCGGCGGTCATCAACTCGGCGACGTCGGCGATGACTTCCGTGCGGGCGACGTCGCGGCCGTCCTTGTAGTCGAGGTTGAGATCGATGACCACGGGGTAGCGTCGCAGGGGAGGCGCCGTCCCCGCGTAGCGAGACGCCACCTGCTCCTTGAAACGTTCGACCAGCGGGAGGGCGATGACGGTGCGATCCAGCCGGCTCGGATCAAAGACCGGCGTGCGTCGCGTCGTGCCGCGCTTCGGTGCGGTCGCCGATGCCTCGGGACGCGCCTTCGCCGATACCTCGGGACGCGCCTTCGCCGCCTTGGCCGCCTTCGCCGCCTTCGCGGTCGTTCGTGACGCGCCCTTCTCCGCCGATCGCGTCGTCGTTTTGGCGGCGGATTTCGATGTTCGTTTCGCCCCTTGCTTCGCAGGCGGCGACGCGGGTCGTGATTTCGGTTGATTCTTGTCCTGCTTGCGTGCTGCCATGATGCATTCGTCCGGTGCAGAGTGCCGTCACTCATACGTCGATGTTGGGCGACGAGCAAGGTTGTGGCGTGCGCGCGGCGGTGTGCGCGAGGTGCCGCGCTCGAGCGCGCGGTGCGTTGCCGTCCGCCGTCGCCCTCAGCCGTGCGACTCCCGCGAACGCGCGCGCCGCCGCAGATTCGTCCGGAGTCGTTTCACCTTTTCCCAACAGTCGCCATGCGTCGAATACTCTCCGCCCTGCTCGTCTCCGCCCTCGCCGCGCCGCTGCTCGGCGCGCAGACCTACGCCACGAGCGATCCCGTCATCCGGAAGATCTGGGACGAGGGGATGGATCGTTCTCAGGCCGATCGGCTGATCCAGGTGTTGAGCGACTCGATCGGACCGCGCCTCACCGGAACGCCGGGGCAGAAGCGCGGGAACGACTGGCTCGTGTCGACGTACGCGGGGTGGGGGATCGATGCGAAGAACGAGCCGTACGGGACGTGGAAGGGGTGGCGACGCGGGGCGAGCCACATCGACCTGATGGAGCCGCGCGTGCGCTCGCTGGAGGGGACGTTGCTCGCGTGGAGTGGCGGCACCGCGAACAAGGACGTGATCGGTGACGTCGTCATCCTTCCCGAGTTTGCCGACTCGACCGCCTTCGTCCAATGGCTCCCGCAGGCGAAGGGGAAGTTCGTCCTCGTCTCGATGCTGCAGCCGACCTGCCGCCCGGACGACAACTGGGAGAAGTTCGCCCTGCCGGCGACCTTCGAGCACATGAAGCAGGCGCGGGCCGACGCGACCATCGCGTGGCAGAAGCGGATCCAGGCGACGGGGTACACGACGAGCCTGGGCACCGGCACGTTGGGGGTACGCCTCGAGGCGGCCGGCGTCGCCGGTGTCGTGGCGAGCTACTGGTCGCGCGGGTGGGGGGTCCAGAAGGTCTTTGATTCGCGCACCACGAAGGTTCCCTCGGTCGACATCTCGTGCGAGGACTACGGCCTGCTGTATCGGCTCGCCGAGCACAAGCAGGGTCCCAAGCTGCGGGTCCGCGCCGACGCCGAGGCGCTGGGCGAGGTCCCGGTCTTCAACACGGTCGCGCGTATCCCGGGAACGCAGAAGCCCGACGAGTACGTCGTGCTCTCCGCGCACTTCGACTCCTGGGACGGGGGATCAGGGACGACCGACAACGGCACGGGGACGATCGTCATGATGGAAGCGTTGCGGATCCTCAAGCAGGTCTATCCGAATCCGAAGCGTACGATCCTCGTGGGGCACTGGTCGGGAGAGGAGCAGGGGCTCAACGGCTCGCGTGCCTACGCCGAGGACCACCCCGAGGTGGTGAAGGGGATGCAGGCGCTCTTCAATCAGGACAATGGCACGGGGCGGGTCATTAACTTCTCGGCGTCGGGGCTGACCACCGCCAGCGGCAATCTCGCCCGTTGGATGACGAACATTCCGGCCGAGATGTCGCGCAACATCACGCTGGGCTTCCCCGGGGCGCCGTCTGGCGGCGGATCCGACAATGCGTCGTTTGTCTGCTACGGAGCGCCCGCGTTCGGGCTGGGCGCGCTCGATTGGTCGTACGGGCTGTACACGTGGCACACCCAGCGCGACACCTACGACAAGGTGGTGCTCGACGATCTGCGCAACAACGCCGTGCTCACCGCGATGCTGACGTACCTCGCGTCCGAGGATGCGGAGACGCTCAGCCGCGACCGGCGTGGCTTCGATCGCGGACCCGATGCGAACGCGGAGAGCGGCGGATTCCGTGCCCCGAGCAGCTGGCCGACGTGCACCAACGCCTTGCGCAAGTCGTCCGAGTATAAGCGTTAGGCGCGCGGCCGAGTGGCCGCGAGGGCTGCGTCGCAGGGGGGTACTACCGGAAGCCGCGCAGCAGGCGACCGCGCCCCTTGCCGGACGACGCGGCGCGCTGGGCGGGTGGGGGCGCGGCACTCCGGGGCGCGACGACCCGGCGGGACGCCGGCGCCGGCTTGCGCGCCGCCGCCGTGCGCGACGCCTCGCTCTTGCCGCGCGTCGGGGTCGTCGGCTTGGGCGCAGCGACGACGCCGTACCCCTTGGGCGTGGCCGGCGGCGTGACCTTGTAGGGCTCCGGCTTCGTGATCTTGTACGAGGGTTGCTCCGGCGTCTTGATCTCCGGAATTTTGTGTCCCTCGATCTTGAAGGGCTTCAGCGGGCCGGATTGCGCCTGCGTTAGGCGAGGGACGGCGGCGATCGCGAGCAGGAGACAGGACAGAACGGCGTGCTGCGGGCGCATGTGAACAGACTCCGTAAAGGTCGCGTTACCGTGGACGAAAGTGGCGCGCGGCCGCCGCGGCAAGGAAAGAATCTGCGAGGAGAGGGGAGACCGCACTAAGAATCCATGATCAATCTCTTCGAAGTGGAAGCCGCCGCGGCGGCGCAGATGGATCCCGCGGCCTGGGGCTATTACGCGGGCGGAGCGAACGACGAGATCACGGTGCGGGAGAATCGCACCGCGTGGGAGCGGTTGGCCATTCGCTATCGCACCATGGTCGACGTCACGACACGATCGCTCGCGACGACCGTGCTCGGAACTCCCATCGATTTTCCGGTGATGGTGGCGCCGACCGCGATGCAGAAGCTGGCGCATCCCGACGGGGAGTGTGCGATGGCGCGCGCCGCCGGGGGGTGCGGAACGCTGATGGTCGTGAGCACGACGGCGACGACGTCGCTGGAAGAGGTGCGAGCCGCGGCGTCGGGCCCGATGTGGTTCCAGCTCTACATCTATCAGGATCGCGGGGCGACGCGGGCGCTGCTGGAGCGGGCGCGCGACGTGGGGTATTCGGCGATCGTGATTACCGTCGACTCGCCGATGCTCGGCTGGCGGGAGCGCGACCTCGTGAGCGGCTTCACGCTCCCCCGGCACCTGACGATCGCGAACGCCGTGGCGGCTGGGTCTGGCCATTCACGACTCCCGACGGCCGACGCGAGCGGTTCGGGACTCGCCAAGCACCTCAAGGCGCTTCACGATACGGCGCTCACGCCGCAGGACATCGCCTGGGCACACGAAATCACGGGGTTGCCGGTGGTGATCAAGGGGATCGTACGCGGCGATGACGCGCTCCGTGCGGTCGAGCACGGCGCCGCCGGCATCGTCGTCTCCAACCACGGCGGGCGACAACTCGACACGTCAGTCGCGACCGCACGCGCCCTCCCCGAGATCGTGGACGCGGTGGGCGACCGGGGCGAAGTCTACGTCGACGGGGGGATCCGTCGCGGGACGGACGTGCTGAAGGCGCTCGCGTTAGGCGCGCGGGCGGTCCTGGTCGGCCGCCCGCCGCTGTGGGGGCTGGCGCTGGGCGGGGAAGCGGGGGTCGCGGAGGTCTTGCAACACCTGCGGCTGGAGTTCGACCTGGCGATGGCACTCTCGGGGTGCACGTCGGTGGCGGAACTGACTCGCGATCTCGTGGTAGACGCATAGCGAGACGCACGTTTGTTTTACGGGTTCGCGCGTCGCCATCGCCTACCAGACCCGAGTCATCATGCTCCTCCCTCGTGCGTTCAGCCGAGTCGCCCTCGTCATTGCCTGCGTGACGGCGAGCGCCTGCAGTTCCGACAGCGTCACTGCTGCTCCCGCCGTCCCGCTCGAGTCGGAGACGTGGGCCTCCGCGCTGGGGGTCACGCTTTCCCAGTTCACGAAGCTCTCGACCGGCGTCTTCTATCTCGATACGGTGGATGGGACGGGCGCGGTCCTCACTGGCACGCCGACGGTCGAGATCTATTATGCCGGCTACCTCCCCAGTGGGGTGAAGTTCGACGAGCGCCCCCGCGCCAACAACGGTCTCCCTATCTGCTTTCGACTCGACCGTCTCATCGACGGCTGGATCGTGGGGCTTCAGGGGATGAAGATTGAGGGGAAGCGTCGCCTCCTCATTCCGCCGAGCTTGGGCTATGGCGCCGTCGCCAACGGATCCATTCCGGCGAATTCCAACCTGCTGTTCGACGTCGAACTGGTTGGGGTCGGCTGCACTCCCTGAGCATCGGGCGCACGTGAGCCCCCAAGCTGGTGAAGACGCACAGGACGACGCGCCGCTGTGGTCGCCGTCGCAGGCGCGCGTCGCCGCGACGCACCTGATCCACTTTGCCCGTCAGCTGCAGGCTGACGGCGAGGTGCAGGCGATCAGGAAGGATGGGGGGCTCGACTATCCCGCGCTCCATCGGTGGTCGATCGAACACCCCGAGCGCTTCTGGCCGGCGATGTGGCGCTACGGGGGCGTGCGCGCCGCCGACAGCGTGCGCGCCGAGCCGTGGGAGAGCGTCGTGATCGGCCTCGAGCGCATGGCGCCCCCCGACCAGGTGCTCGGGCCGCGCTGGTTTCCCGGCGCACGCATCAACTTCGCCGAGAACCTCCTGCGCTTCCGTGACGAACGCGACGCGCTGGTCTCATGGAATGAGCACGGGCGACGGGGGGCGTTGAGCTACGCCGAGCTCCACCGTCAGGTGCAGCGAGTTGCGGCGGCGTTGCGCGCGCAGGGGATCGTCGCCGGGGATAGAGTCGCCGCCTTCCTTCCCAACGTTCCAGAAGCGGTCGTCGCGATGCTGGGGGCCACGAGCCTTGGCGCGATCTGGTCGTCGTGCTCTCCCGACTTCGGCGTCAACGGCGTCCTCGATCGATTCGGCCAGATCGCCCCGCGCGTGCTCATTGCGTGCGACGGCTATCAGTACTCGGGCAAGTCGATCGACACGATGGATCGCGTGCGCGACATCGCGCAGCGCATCCCGTCGATCGAACGTGTCGTCGTCGTGCCCGTCCTGCGCGCCGCACCGGAGCTCTCGGCCGTGCGCGCGGCGCAGTCGTGGGACGCCTGGCTCGCAGTCGGCGATGACTGGTCGGCTGCGGCTCCTGCGATGTCGGTGGATGAGTACGAGCGTTTCGCCTTCGACCATCCGCTCTACATCATGTATTCATCGGGGACGACGGGACTTCCCAAATGCATGGTGCATGGCGCGGGGGGGACGCTGCTGCAGCACCTCAAGGAGCACCTCCTCCACACCGACCTCACACGCGACGACCGCATCTTCTACTTCACCACCTGCGGGTGGATGATGTGGAACTGGTTGGTGAGTGCGCTGGCCACGGGAGCGACGGTCGTGCTCTACGATGGCGCGCCGCAAGCGTGCGTGGCGGCGCCGGAGGCTGATACGGCGCGCAGGACGCCGACGTCGTCGATCGACGGTCCCACGCGCCGATCGCTGCTCTGGACGATGGCGGAGGTGGAGCGGATCACGGTCTTCGGGACGAGTGCCAAGGCGATCGCCCTCGCGGAGAAGGACGGCGCGGCGCCCGGGCGCGAGCACGACCTGTCGGCGCTGCGCTGCATCCTTTCCACCGGGAGCCCGCTGGCCCCGCCGTCCTTCGACTATGTGTACCGCGACATCAAGTCAGACGTGCAGCTGAGCTCCATCTCCGGCGGGACCGACATCATCTCGTGTTTCGCGTTAGGCAATCCGGCGGGTCCGGTCTGGCGGGGTGAGTTGCAGGTGCCGGGGCTGGGGATGGCGGTCGCGATCTTCGATGACCGGGGCCAGCCCGTCGATGGAGAGGCCGGAGAGCTGGTCTGCACGCGTCCCTTCCCGAGCATGCCGGTCGCCTTCTGGGACGATCCGGACGGCGCGCGCTATCGTGCGGCGTACTTCGAGACCTACCCGAACGCCTGGCGACACGGTGACTGGGCCGAGCGCACCGCCCACGGCGGCTTCGTGATCACGGGGCGGAGTGATGCCACACTCAACCCCGGTGGCGTCCGCATCGGGACGGCGGAGATCTACCGCCAGGTGGAACAACTGCCGGAGATCGTCGAGAGTCTGGTGGTGGGACAGGAAGTCGGCGGCGCACAGGGGCGCGACGTGCGCATCGTCCTGTTTGTGCGCCTGCGAGAGGGACACGCGCTCGACGACGCGCTGCACCAGCGCATCGTGCGGCAGGTCCGCGCCAATACCTCCCCGCATCATGTGCCGAAGGTCATCATCGCCGTTCCCGACCTGCCGCGCACCATCAGCGGCAAGATCACCGAGTTGGCGGTGCGCGACGTGATCCATGGCCGGCTGGTGAAGCACACCGAGGCGCTCGCCAATCCGGAGTCGCTGGCGTACTTCCGGGACCTGCCGGAGTTGGGGCTGCAGACGGGGGACGGGAGACAGGAGTCGGGAGAGTGAGCCGGTTCCGAGCCGTGCGAGTGAGCACCGTGCTGTCGCTCAGGCTTCTCCCTCGCTATCGCCGGAGTCGTCTCGGGTCGGTTGAGCGCATGGATTCGCGCGCATCGATGCACTCGCGCACGCGCAGCGCGACGCGTTCGACCGCAGTGCGCAACTGCCGCTCGCGGTTTCGAGAGACGCGGCCGAAGAGGAGTCGCGCGACGCCGTAGGCGCTGGCGACCACGGCGGCGAAGACCGGGGCGGCGACGAGGAACGCGCCGTTCGTCACGGCCATCGTGATCCCGATACTGGCGGCGCCGATACCGCCTCCGGCGCCCCCGGTGATCCCGCCGAAGATCCCCCCGGCCGTCTGGGAGAGGTCTTCGAAGCCACGAATGGTCGTGCGGCCGTTTCGCGCCGACACCGACAGCTGCAGCTTCCGATGCGACGACTGGGAGGCGTAGGCGGTCCATGTGACGCTGCGGCCGATCGTGCTCACGTTGCCGAACTCGCCCACGCTGCGCCGAATCTCGTCGGCCACGTCCTCGAGGTCGAGGTCGCTCAGCTCCCCCGGCACGGCAGCCTCAAACTCGATTTTCGAGCGCGCGCCGGCCAGCGGGTTGATCGGCGCCTGCATGGCGACGCCTGGGCGCACGACACCGGTTGTGTCTGCGTCCGGCCCGGCGAGGGAGCGCTCGGCGAGCGCCCGCTCGACATACTTCTCGCCGATTCCTGCGTCGCGCGCCGCCAACCGCACGTCGTCCATGCGGTAACCGGAGGTGTCGCTCACCGCGGGACGAGCGGCCGGGTGAGAGGGCAGGTTGGGCGGTGGCGTGAGCTGCCCGGTCATTTCCTGCAACAGTGCCGCCCGCTCCCACACGGCGTTGGCCTCGTCGGAGGACAGTACGACCGACGATGCGGCTGGGACACTGTCGGGGATTCCGCGTCCCGCCTCGCGCAGGGTGGCGACGAGCGATTCCGCGTCGTCGAAGCGGTCGTCCCGATCCTTCGCCAGGAGGCGATCGACGATCTCGGCCAGCGCTGGCGGAATCGTGGGGGCGATGCTTCGGATCGGTGGGGCCGGTCGCGTGACGTGCGCCACGAGCACTGCCGACGGCGTCTCGCTCTCGAACGGGAAGCGTCCGGTCAGTGCGAAGAACGCCAGGACACCGAAGGCGTACAGGTCGCTCCGTCCGTCCAGCGGCTCGCCCACCACCTGCTCGGGACTCATGTAGTGCACGGTGCCGAGTACCGTGCCCGTCTGCGTCAGCGAGGCGGACTGCGCGAGTCGTGCAATGCCGAAGTCGGTGACCATCGCCCGACGGCCGGCGGCATCAAGCAGGATGTTCTCCGCCTTGACGTCTCGATGCACCACCCCCCTGACGTGCGCGTAGCCTAACGCGGAGGCGATGTCGATGAGCAGCGGGATCAGATCGGCGGGGCGGTATGGGCCTGACTCACGAACGCGCTGCGCCATCGAGGGGCCGTCGACGTAACCCATCACGAAGAAGACGAAGTCCCCAAGCTCGTCGGCGCGATGGATGGGGACGATGTTCGGATGCGCTAGTCCCGCGGCGGTGCGCGCCTCGCGCAGGAAGCGCTCGCGAATGAGCGGATCGCTCGCCAAGTGATACGGGAGCGTCTTGATCGCAACCGGACGCACCAGCTTCAGGTCCTGCGCGAGGTAGACAATCCCCATCCCGCCGCGCCCGATCTCGCGTTCGAGCTGGTACTGCCCGTCGAGGGCCTGCGAGAAGGCGAGTGTGTCCGGGCGTGGCGCGGTCATCCACCGAAGATATCCGGCAGCGGCCCGGAGGGGACGGGCGAAAGCGCGGAGGCGCGGATTTTCGGCACTCGTCGCGTTTGGGGGGCCGAAGCACAGCGCGCTGCATGTCGATTCGTTCGCGACGCCGACGCGCCCATGGGGGCGCAGCTGAACGCCTAAGTGATGATGGCGCTGAGGGTTCAACCGGTAGGACCACTCGGCGTACGATCTCGCCACGCGCTACATTCGGGGGTAGCAGGAGTCGTTGGGCGCGCGATGGCGCTCCCATTAATGGGCGGCCTGCGTGCCGCCGAACATCCCGATACCGAGGCTGGCCATGGCCACGTTCAGCGCGCCGATCCCCGAGACCGCCCACGACACCTTCCCGATCAACGGCACCGACTTCATCGAGTTCTACGTCGGCAACGCGCGGCAGGCCTCGCACTACTACCGAGCCGCGTTCGGCTTCGACCTCGTGGCGTACCGAGGCCCCGAGACCGGGACGCGCGACCGCGCGAGCTATCTGATGCAGCAAGGGAAGATCCGGTTCGTCCTGACGACCGCGATCCGGCCGGATCTCTCGCCCGAGGCGGCCTTCATCGCCGAACATGTGCATACGCACGGCGACGGCGTGCGCGACCTGGCGCTGTGGGTGGATGACGCGCGCGACGCGTATGCGAAGGCGATCGAGCGCGGGGCCGAGTCGGTGGCCGAACCGCGCGTCATGCGCGATGACGACGGCGAGGTCGTGATCGCCGCTATCCGCACGTACGGCGAGACGATTCATTCCCTGGTCGAGCGTCGCAACTACCGGGGTCTCTTCCTGCCCGGCTTCCGCGC
>JBDTUA010000028.1:0-25586 GCA_040007995.1 Gemmatimonadota bacterium
GGTCGAAGGCGACGAGCCGCTCGAGCGCGTCGTCGAGCGCCAGAAGATCGACCGCCTGATCGGCGGCCTGTGCGGAGCTTGCGGCGTCGATATCGTGTCTCGCGTCGATCAAGGTGACATGTTGCACCCCCGCACCTCGCTTGCCCGCGCGCCGCGCGCGCGCGTGGTCGACGAGAACCCGACGCATCACGCGCGCAGCGATGGCGAAGAACTGCGAGCGCCCTTCCCATTGCACGCGCTTCTGGTCAACGAGACGCAGATAGGCTTCATGAACGAGCGCGGTAGGCTGGAGCGTGTGCCCCGGACGTTCGCGGCCGAGCACGCGCCCGGCCCGCTGCCGCAGTTCGCCGTAGACGATGGGAAAGAGCGCATCAAGCGCCGAGGCATCGCCCGCGCTCCACGCGTGGAGCAAACCGGTGACCGCATGCAGGTCGCTGCCGGCGTCTGGACCCTCATCCGGTCCGTGTGACGAAGCGACGGCGCACGATGACATGCCGGCCGTCGATGGGACGGCGCGTCTGGATGCTGGCAACATCTGCTTCCTGCCCCCGGGGAAGGGCGCGATCGATCACGCCCGTCTTCCATGTATAGAACGTCAGAACCGGCAAAGGGTTTCTCCCGCGAGGTGAGTGGGTTTGTCCCGATTTCACGCGCCATGTATCAAGCGCCCTTCCGGCGCCCGAGGGCGTCAAGTCGCCCTCCTGGATCGACACCCTTCGGAGGACCTCATGCTCACCGCCCATACCCGCGCGCTTATCGCGCTACTCGGAACGGTCACACTCGCCGGATGTGCGACTTCGGCGACGCACGTCTCGCGTTCCGACGCAGTTGCCGAACGACGGGAGTCGCTGCGCTTCGACAACGAGGGACGCGATCGTGTCGACGTCTATCTCGTCGGCGAGAAACGCGCGTGGCGCATCGGACGCCTCGAGCCCGGACAAGCGCGATGGTTGCGCGTGCCACGCGATATTCCGACCAGCGACATGTCGCGCGTGCAGCTGGTGGTGCTTGCCAACGCACAGGCGACGGTGACGCCGCTGCTGAACCCTCGCGCGGTGATGACCCTCCGCCAGCCGGTCTACGTACTGTCGGGTCAGCGCTGGGCGTTCACCGATGGACAGCTCAACGGGCTTCGCACCGTCCTGCTCCCTCAGGGTGCGCACCGCGGTGACGCGAGTCGGCGGAGCGACGACTTGCGCCGCCGGCGCTGACGCTGCTTCTTGGTCGCCGCCACTCCTACCTGCCGAGATGCCGTGAAAAACCTGCACGACCCGGTTCGCGTTACCGAGATCGAAGCGCGCCTTCTCTCCCTTCCCTCCGACGCACCGCGACAGTGGGGGAAGATGACGCTGCCTCAGGCCATGGCGCACATGTCGATCGGATTCGAGTCGGCGCTTGGCGATGTCTTGATCAAGCGCGTCTTCATCGGGCGCTTGATCGGTGGCTTCGTCAAGCGCATGGTCTTCGCGGACGACGCGCCGATGCGGCGCGATAGTCCCACAGCGCCGGAATTCATCGTCACCAACGCTCCCGACCTTGAGCGGGAGCGGGCGCGGTTGCTCGGACTGCTGCATCGATTCGCCGACGGTGGCCCCGCCGCGTGCACGACGCATCCGCACGGATTCTTCGGTCCGCTCACGCCTGACGAGTGGGCCATCCTGATGTACAAGCACATGGACCACCACCTACGGCAATTTGGCGCGTAGTAAGCGCTTGACCGTCATGCGCAGGCGTGCCGGCGAGACGTACTCGAGTATCTCAGCTCGTTGAAGTGATGGGATTCAACGACGTGACTCTCGCCGTCAGGTCGACCGGCGTAGGTCGCGCCAGGAATCGAAACAGCGGCGCGCCGTCTCGTACTCCGTAAAGCGACTCCCTTCCTGCTCCATCAGGTAGAACTCGACGCCGCCGACCGACTCGGCGGCGGCGAGGACCTTCTTCCACGGCGAGACCCCTTCGCGGAAGAGGACGCGGAATCCCTTCTCCTCTTCGGCGGTGCCGGGGGCCCAGTCCTTCAGGTGCAAGCTCCGGATGCGCCCGGGATGCCCCCGGATCCAGGCGACCGGATCGGCCCCCGCCTCGACACAGGTGCCAACGTCGAGCTGCAGGACGAAGTTTGCTGGGGTGTTGGCGGCGATGACGTCCATGATGCGCGTGTTCCCCTCAACCGTATGCCACTCCGCTGCGTGGTTGTGGTATCCGGCGAACAGTCCGAGCGGCTCGAGCTGCTGCGACGCTGCGGCGAGTTGGGCGCTGAGTCGCGTCCACCCCTCGAGGCCCTCCGTGCCGGAGGGCGCCGATGCCAGGATGATGTGCCGCGCGCCAAGGATCTGGTTGATGTCGATCGCCTTGGTCATCGTCTCGCCCGGGGTGAGCGCCGCGATGGAGTTGTGCGTCGAGTAGCAGCGCATGCCAAGATCGTCGAGCTGCGTGCGCACTTCCTTGGCGAACGGGATGGTCCAGTCGAGATACGGCGCGTAGAACTCCACGACCTCGTAGCCGATCTTGGCGACCGTGTCCAGGGTGTCCGGCAGGTCGCGCGCGAGTTCGCGGCGAACCGCGTACAGCTCGATGCCGATCGGATAGACCGCGGGGGCCGCGGAAGTGCGTGCAGGAGCCTCTGCGGCACCGGCCGTCCCGACGAGCGCACCCTTTCCTAACGCGACGGTCGCAATGGTGCCGGCGACCGTGCCGACGAAGCCGCGTCGGGAAAGCGCGGATGGGGGACTCGAGGCCGGCGGATTGGATGACATCAATGGACGGTAGTGGGAAGACGGGTGGATCTGATACCCTGCAATGTCGTGGATCGATGCGATGCCGGAAGGGGTGGCCTGACGCCGCCGGGGGCGCCGCTCTTCTCGTACCATAGCGCCGCGTGGAGATTTGCCAGCGTGGCCGCCGGGGCGTAGTGTAGCCCGCATGACACCAGACAGCGCAGGATCCCGGGCCAAGCGGCCGGACGTCGACCCGCGATGGTGGGAAGGCGGGGGAGCCCGGTTGACCGCAGGACTCATCCTCGGGCTCGTCCTCTTCTTTCTGATGCTGGCGGCCCCCGCCCCGGACGGCATGACACTCCCCGCCTGGCGCACGGCAGCGGTGGGCGCGTTGATGGCGACGTGGTGGGTGACGGAGGCGATCCCGATACCGGCGACCGCCCTGCTCCCGATCGCACTCTTCCCGATCCTCGGCATCCTCAACATCGACCAGGCGGGCGCGCCATATGCCAACCCGATTATCGGACTGTTCCTCGGAGGCTTCCTCCTCGCGCAGGCCATGCAGCAATGGGCGCTGCACCGGCGCATTGCCCTTGGCGTTCTCACGCTGGTAGGGTCGCGCCCCGACCGGCTGGTCGCCGGCTTCATGATGTCCACCGCCTTCCTGAGCGCGTGGATCAGCAACACCGCGACCGCCGTCATGATGCTCCCCATCGGGCTCTCGGTCGTCGCGTTGGTGTCGGAGGCGGACGGCGAGGGGGGCGCGCCCGCCGACAATTTCAAGGTGGCGCTGATGCTCGGCATCGCCTACGCCTGCAGCATCGGCGGGCTCGCGACGCTCATCGGGTCGCCGCCGAATGCGCTGTTCGCCGGCGTCATGTCCGACGAGTATGGAGTGAACATCGGATTCGGCGCATACATGCTCGTGGGCGTCCCGATCGCCCTGATCGGGCTCCCGCTCACCTGGCTCGTCCTGGTGCGCTGGATCTATCCCACCTCGCGCACCGATATCCCCGGCGCGTCGGAGCGCA
Source organism: Gemmatimonadota bacterium (assembly GCA_040007995.1). Lineage (GTDB taxonomy): Bacteria > Gemmatimonadota > Gemmatimonadetes > Gemmatimonadales > Gemmatimonadaceae > SCN-70-22. Next base: position 3,746 of record JBDTUA010000028.1, read on the forward strand.
TCCAGCAGGAGTGGGTGTCGCTCGGGCGCATGTCGCGCGGCGAGAAGGTTGTGGGAGCCGTCTTCCTTGCCACGGCCCTCTCGTGGATCTTTCGCCCGCTCATCGGGCGAGTGGTCCCGGGGCTCACCGATACCGGGATCGCCATCCTCGCCGCCCTGGTGCTGTTCGCGACCCCCGTGAACCTCCGCCGGCGAGAGTTCGCCCTCAGCTGGGAGTCGGCGCGCCAGCTGCCATGGGAGATCCTCGTCCTCTTCGGCGGCGGACTGTCGCTGGCCAGTGCGATCACAAAGACGCAGCTCGCGGAGTGGATCGGGAGCAACCTGACCGGGCTCGCCGGCCTCCCGGTCGCCGTGGCAGTGCTGGTCGTGACGGTCACGATCATCTTCCTCACCGAGCTGACGAGCAACACCGCCACCGCCGCGGCGTTCATTCCCATCGTGGCGGCGCTGGCGGTGGCGGTCGGTGCCCCCCCGGTGCTGCTGGCCATGCCCGCCGCCCTCGCCGCCAGCTGCGCCTTCATGCTCCCCGTCGCAACTCCGCCTAACGCGGTGGTCTTCGCCGGCGGCTACGTGACCGTCCCGCAGATGGCGCGGGCGGGGCTCGTGCTCAATGTGGTGTTCACCGCCATCATCGCCGGCCCGGGGAGCTGGCTGGTGTTGCAGATCTTCCGATAGCCGCTCCGCCGCACCCTCAGGCAGCACCCGTACCCGAACCCCGCTACGTGCCTCCGTCCCACATCTTCCTCCGCGACCTGGCCATTGTGCTCTGCGCGGCCGCCGTCACCACCGTCGTTTCACGACGGTTACGGTTGCCCGCGGTCTTCGGCTACGTCCTGGCGGGAATGATCGTGGGGCCGCATGTCCCGGTCCCGTTGGTGGTGGATCCGGTCGTGGTTGGCGAGTTCTCGGAACTCGGCGTCGTCCTGCTGATGTACGCGCTAGGTATGGAGTTCCGGCTCGCACGCGTCATCCGGGTGGCGGCCACGTCGGGGCTGGCAGCGCTCGCCGAGTCGAGCGTGATGTTCGCACTCGGCTACACAGCGGGGACGCTCTTCGGCTGGACCCCGCTGGAAGCCTTTGTCTCGGGCGCGATGGTGGCCATCTCGAGCACGACGATCGTCGCCCGCACCTTGGCCGAGCACAAGGTTACGGGAGCGGTGCGCGATACAGTCTTCGGGATCCTGATCGTGGAGGACGTGATCGCGATCTTCTTGATCGCCCTGCTCTCGACCGTCGTCACTGGGGCGGGCATGTCGGGAAAGGACCTCGCGCTGACCGCGGTCCGGCTGGTCACCTTCCTCGTCCTCCTCATCGCGGTGGGTCGGGTGACGGTGCCGCGCTTCGTGCGCGCCGTGCACGCGCTGGGGAGCCCGGAGACCACGGTGGTCGTCTCGATCGGTATCTCGTTCGCCGCCGCGTTGCTGGCGCTCGGCTTCGGATATTCCGTCGCGTTAGGCGCGTTCATCGCCGGGTCGCTGGTCGCCGAGTCGGGGTTGGGCAAGGAGATCGAACACCTCATTGCCCCGGTGCGCGACCTCTTCGTGGCGATCTTCTTCGTCTCGGTCGGAATGGCCATCGATCCGCGGATCGTGCGCGATACCTGGTGGCCCATCCTGGCGTTCGCGGTCCTCGTGGTGGTAGGGAAGGTGGTGGCGGTGTCGCTGGGCGCCTTTCTCACCGGGCGCACGCTACGCGGCTCGATCCAGACCGGGATGAGCCTGGCGCAGATCGGCGAGTTCTCCTTCATCATCGCCGGGGTTGGGGCGACGAATGCGGCCACGCGCCCCTTTCTCTATCCGCTCGCGGTCGCGGTGAGCGCCATCACGACGCTGGCCACACCATGGCTCGTGCGCTCGGCGGCACCCGTGGCGGCACGAGTGGATCGGGGCCTGCCGCCTGCGTTGCAGACATACGTGGCGCTGTACGGTTCGTGGTTCGCGCGACTGACGTCGGGCAAGGGGCGGCGTGAGGCAGGGCTGCGGCGGGAGGCTTGGCTCATCGTGGCCGACGTCGCCCTGCTTGCGGGGCTCATCGTCGCGGCGGCCGCCGAGATGGGGCGGCTCGCCGTGCTGGTGGAGGAGTTCCTGGGATGGGGACCACCGGCCGGGCGCGTCATCGTCGTCCTGCTGTCAATTGTTGGCGCAATCCCGATGGTCGCCGGGCTGGTGCGCATGACGCGCGCGGTCGCCCTCACCCTCGCCCGTCGCGCCCTCCCCCCTCCGGGGGTGGGTAAGCTCGATCGCGCCTTCGCCCCGCGCGCAGCCTTCGTCGCGACGTTGCACTTCGCCCTGCTGGCCACCTGCGCGCTCCCGCTGCTCGCCCTGATCCTCCCGCTTGCCCCCCAGGCGATCACCGGCGGTGTCCTCGCCGCCCTCGGCGTCACTCTCATCGTCGTCGTCTGGCGCAGCGCCCGCGCGCTCTACGGCCACTCGCGCGCCGGTGCCGAAGTCATCGTCATGGCGCTGACCCAGCACGATCGAACGCGCGGGAGCGACGAGGAGCTGCGGCGGACGATGGATCACGTTGCCGCACTCCTTCCCGGACTCGGCGACCCCGACTCCCTCCGCCTCCGCGCCGGCGATCCCGGCGTCGGACGCACCCTCGCCGAACTCGACGTGCGCGGCTCGACCGGGGCCGAGGTGCTGGCCATTCTGCGCAGCGACGGCACGGCGCTCCAATCAGTGCACCCGGGGGCCCACGAGCGGCTGGCGGACGGTGACGTGCTGGCGATCGCCGGCTCCCCGCGTGCGATGCGCGCCGCACGTGCGCTCCTCGTGCTCCCCCGCGAGCGCGAGGGCTAGTGGGCGTCTATCGCCGGGCTCTGGTGTTCGGTCGCCCGTGTGAGTTGACACGATCAGAGCAAGGAATGTCCTGAGGCAATCCCGACGGCGAGGACCGCCGCCACGAGGAAGTCGACGGCGGCGCAGAACGGCGGCCACCACCGGGTGTTTGCGACGAACTGCGTTCGGTGCTGCCAGAAGTCTTTCGCGCCATGCGCGGCGTAGCCCGCCACCAGCACCCAGCCTGATGCGGTGACGCCGACCAGGGCGAGGACGAGGAATACTGCGGCGACTATGGTCTCGACGATGATGACGTTGGTTCTGCCATCGGCGACGGCGAAGCCGACGTAGACGGCGGCGATGAACGCGATGTAGAGCGCATGGACGGTTGCAGGGTCGAGCCATCGCATGGCGAGCGGTGAGGCGACTTGGATGGCTCCGATCAGAACACCCCACACGATCGGTTGGAGGACAGACCTGGTCGGGTGTTTAAGGGGCTCAGTCATGACCCACCTCCGATGACGTTGCGCATGTCGTCCGGGATGGGGAGCACGGCGAAGGCGCGGATGGCTGCTGCGCCGGGAGCCACGCATCGCCCACCGCTGTCCACTCGTTCACCCCGCGAACAGGAAGAGGCACACAGCACGGAGGCAGTTCGCCTCTGTGTTGAGTGAGGGTCCATCGAGCTCGTGGATTGGAGCGCAGGAGCGGACAACATAGAACGGATGTGGATCACAGGGTATCAGTGGTGCTTAAAGCGACGCATCATGGGGGCGACGCACGGCTCGCGGCGTCGACTCTAGGAGAACGGCGCCTCATGCGCAATTATCGTTACGTCCTTGTTCGTTGCCCGTGCCGCGCACCCCAGCCCCAGCCTATGACCCGGTCTCCCGCACAAAATATTGCTCTCGTGGCTTCTGTTGTGGCAGGCCTGACTCCGTTCACGATCGGCGCCCTTCGGGCCATGCAGTCAGGCGATCTCCGGGTGCTCTGGATGGCGGTGGTCGCATCGTTGTTTTCGGGGGGAGTATTGGCGGCCGCTATCGGTCGGCGGCGCGCGCGCCGCGCCGTGTTCGGTCAATCGGGCGGGATCTTCGTCGTGGCCACGCTCCTGGCGGGCCTGACGGCCTTCGCGAACGGCGCGACCGTCGATGCCGGCGTGTGGGCGATGTCCGTCGTCATGGGATTGTGCCTGGCGGCCTCCAGCGCTCTCATTGCGCTCGCGCGACCCAGCGCGTCCTGACAGCCCGGCCACTCACCCGCACGTCCTATCGCTTCACGTTAGGCGGTGGCGTGACGCCTTGGCCGCAGCCGGCAAATGCCGAGGTGAGCGCACCCGGTGCGTAGCCGCTGACCGCACCGCGCAACTGCCCGGCGGCGAAGGCCCGATCCTGGGTGCAGGCGCCATCGTAGGCCATGGTCACCGGCGTGGAAACCGCCACGTTGTACGTGAGGCTCGCCGGTGCCCCGGTCGGGCGCAACGAACCGCTGAAGGTGAGCACTGTCGCCAGCGTCCCGCTCAGCGTAAACGTCCCCGCTGGCAGGTTGCGCCCCACCGCGATCTGTCCGTTGCCCGTAGGCGCAAAGATCCCGCTCACGTTCGGCGTGAAGGTCACGGCGCTCGTCCCCGTGCGCTCCTGCCGCGAAATGGTCGTCGTGACCCCCAACAGCGTGCGCCCCGACGTCGCGGCGGTCCACTGCGCCTCGTAGGCGCCGTTGAGCGTGAACGTCACCGTGGTGTCGGCCAGCGTCGCAACTTCCGTCAGGGTGTTGTACGTGACCCGATAGCCGCGCACCCCGCCCAGGTCCTGCACGCGGATGCTCCCGCTCACGCGCGTCGTCGTCCCCGACTGCGTGAAGGTGCAGGTCTGGGTGGTGAAGGTCAGCGTCTGATCCTCGGCGATCTGATTCCCGTTGGTATCGCCCGTGCCGCTCAGCGTCGGTTGGCACCCGGCGGGGAGCGAGCCGGCGAGGTTCACCGCCTGCATGACGCGCAGGTTCTTGAAGTTGGTGATCGCCTGGTTGGCCACGAGATTGGCGAGGTACGCCGAGTCGGCGGCGCTGAGGACGACCTGTGCCGGCGTGCTGCCATTTGCACTGACGATCTTGTCGCCCCCTGAACACGCGGTCACGACCAAGGCCGCGAGGGTGAGCGCGATGGGAAGTGTGCGAGTCGGCATGGCTCAGCGCTTGAGAGTGTACCCGATCGTGATCGGGATAGTGGTGAAGTCGCCAGAGCTGACCACACGCCCTTCGACGAAGAAGTTCTTGAAGAATCGAACGCCGGCGCCGACGCCCACGGCCAGATCGGTCGTTCCGGTGAAGACGCCGTCGGGCAGGTCGCTCTGGTCGCCGGCCGGGCCCGAGGCAGCGAAGCGATACACACCGGCCGTTGCCACGAGGTAGGGCGCAGTGGCGCGCGGCGTCCCCAGCGGGAGCTCGATCCCTCCGCCAACCCCGAGGTGCGAGAGCGATGCATCACCCACCAACTGCGTCCCTCCCCGAGACGGCGTCTGGCTGAAGCGCCCAAACTGCGCGTCGCCACGGAGGGCGACGGGCCACGTACCGTTGCGGTAGCGAAACACCCCGCCGAGCGATGGGCCGATGCCGAAGCCCAGTCCCGCGCGTGCGGCACCGGCGGTCAGCGCGAAGGTGCGTTCATTTGGGGGCGGCGGCGGCCGTCGTACCGCCGCCGCGCGCGTCGGAGTCGCCGGCCGGCGCGTGGAATCGGCGCGCACCGGCGGACGGGGAGTGGCACGCTTGGTCGAATCCGGCCGCGCCACCGGACGCTTGGTCGTATCCGGGCGTGCCACCGGACGTTTGGTGGTGACGGGGCGCGTCGTGCGTGGCGGTGTGGGCTTGGGCGGAGCCTTCTGTTGCGCAACCAGGGGAAGCGCCGACCACGAGATCAGCGCGATGGTGAACAGGGCAATACGTCGCATGGCCGGTGGGTCCAGGACTCGAGGTCGCGAGACAGTGAGACCCATATCTGCAGTTTCTGTGCGAACACGGCCGAGCCCGCCCGATCGCGGTGCCGGTTGTCAACTTTTAGCAATTAATTGCTCTGCAAGTGTCACCGCAGACTCACCGCGCCAGCCCTGACGCGCCTCCCGCTGGCGGCAGAACTGGCGCAGCGCGCTCCAGAGCCGGCGATGCGCCCGCGACGCGAGCGCAAAGCCCAGCTCCTGTCGCCCGCCGTTCAAACGGATCAGCGCCACGAGCGACTCCCGGTCGTCGTCGGGCCACCGGTCGATGGCAACACGCACGAGCGCGAGCATCGGGGCGAGACGTCGCAGGCCACGCAGGAACGCCGCATCGGCCGCGCGCTTGCGGCCCGGGAACAGGGCCTCAAGTACCGCCTCCGTCATGGCATCTCGGCGCGTGAGGCGAGCGGGGATATCGGGCGCCTGCAACGCCGTGGTCACCGCCGTGGCCAGCGTCACCAGCCAGCGTTCTTCGAACAGCGACGTGCGCCTCGCGCCCGGCAGCTCGAGCAGCAGGTCGCTCCTGGCCAGCCGACGCAACGTCGCGGGCGACGAACGATGTGTGCGGCTGACGGCGAGTCGCGCGCGTTCCCGGTCGGCGAGGGCGCGCGCACGCGCATCACTCGAGCGAAACCCCAGGCGGTCGTAGAACCAGAAGGCGCCGCTCGAGAGCGCCTCGTCGTTGTCCGCTCCAAACTGGTAGGGATTGACCACGAACCGCGTCACGCCGAACAGGGTGTGAAACGCCCGCAGCGTCTGCGCGAACAGCATCGCCGCCTCGGCGCGCCGGAACTCCTCAAAGATGTTGATCCCGGTGTTGGCCTGCGCCGACAGCGCGGTGACCCCGCCGTAGCCGACCGGAACGCCGTTGGCAAACAACACATAGCCGTAGTTGGCCTCGAGCGTCAGCCAATCGGTGGCCGAAGCTCCGATGAGGCAGAGCGACGCCCCGCCCCCCAGATCGGCGACGTAGACTTCGTCGGGGTTGGCATAGGCAATCGCGTGCACCTCGCGGCAGCGTGCGGCCAGCGCTCCCTTCGCGGCGTCGAGCCAGGATGCAGCCTCGCCTCGGGACAGCCGCGCGATCCCCGGGAGTGGGGTGGCGATCCAGGCCAGCGGGTCACCGGGCGCCGATCGCATTCCCTCGCGCGCGACGATCGCGCCAGCATCGGTCGCATTCGCCGACGTCGAGCGCCGACTCGTCAGGCGCCACTCCAGCGGTACTTCCAGGCTCTCGTACAGCAGCCGGACGAGCGCGGGGTCGGGCTCGCCCCCGCGCTCGTGCGTGGCCGCCGCGTTCCGACGCATCAGCCAGCCGAGCGAGCCGCGTGGTCTGTTCCCATGCGCCAGCTCCAACCACTCCTGCGTCGAGAACTCGCCCGACTCGAACGCGTCGGACTCCGCCTGCGTGAGGACGAGTCGAAGGAGCGGGTCGAGACGCTCCGGGCCGTCGAACCGTGCCCAGTCGATCTCCACGTCTTCGTCGGTGCCGATGAGCCACTCGGCGATCCCGTACGCGAAGGCGTGCCGCGTGGTCGAGCCGGCCATGCCCGTGTCGTCGAGCTGTCGACGCTGCGCCGGAGACAGGCGACGGACCCGCCCTGCTATTCGTGCGAGCGCGCGCGTGACCATCGCTTGCGTCTCGGCATCGTCGGGGAAGGCGCGCAGGAAGAGCAGGTCGCCGTGATAGGTGCGCAGTCGCGCCGCCGAGCCGATCGCGCGTCGCTCCAGTTGCGCGATCAGGGCCTTCTTCTGCGCGGAGTCGGCGGCCCCGTATCGATGCCGGAGCTGGTGCAGGCTAGTGATAGGGGAACTACCCCGTGGCGGGCCGGCGGTGGGTGACATGCCGAGCGGGAATCGGTACGAAGGGTGGCACGCAACGTCGAGAGACGAAATTCAACGGGGATCACTCGAGTATAGGTCGTGGTACCCCGCCGCGTGAGGACCGGCGGGCGGGCGGCGGGTGGAGGGGGAGGCCTTGGCGCGCTGGCGCGCCCCGCGGGCCGTCCGCTGCCCAACTGCGCGCGGCGAACGCTCAATGACGATAGGCGAGCTGCGCGACGCCGCGCGGACAGTTGGTCCACGCTGAGCAGTCGCACCCTGTACTCATTGCTTCTTGAACATGAAGTAGATGGGTCCTCCGCCTTCGGGCATCACGAAACTCACACCACCAAAGCGCACTTGTCCCTGCAGTACTCCGTTGGTTCGGGTGCCCTCGTACAACAGCACACCTCTCGGGCGCATGCCGTTCATGAAACCGAACGTGAAACCCGCGGGGGTGATGCGGAGATACGTGAGCGGCTGCACCTGCATCACGCCGGGTGCCGGGTTGGACTCCAGCTCGCCGGTCACGCGTCCGTCCTTCACGACAATTCGTAACACTGTAGGCGGCTTGCCCGGGTACAGCTCGTCTTCGTTCATCCAAACGTTGCCCATCCACGCGCCGACAATATTCCGCGCCTCGGCGGGCGTTGGAAACGGCGTCGCCAGCAGCGCTTCAACAGTTTCGGTCGGTGCGGGGCGGCGCTCTGTTTCGGCAATTTGCGACAGGACTTCATTCGCGTCGGCGGGAGCGCCGTACGACGACCTCTGAAGCTCGTATGCGCCGCGCGCTGCAGCGCCGCGTCCTTCCATGAGCAGGTCTTCCACGACGTCCTGCAGCAGTTTCCGCGGGGGAATCACAGACATTTCCGTGCCCGACGCGCCAAATGATCTATTGATGGTGTCGTAGTAGGGCAGAATGCTGGTGGTGGGTGCGACTGGCGCGGAAAGCATGGAGTAGTCGCTGAACGTCTTCTTCAGTCCCAAGTACATGCCAAGCATTGGCATCGATTCGTGCGACTCCATGGGCAGCTTCTCGTGGTGCAGCATCCACGACTTTGGTGCTGCGGCAACCAGCGCCTGCCAGCTGTCGTCGGCCCAGCCAAAACGCGCTTCGTATGAGAGGTAGCGCAGCGGTGCGTTGGCGGCCTTCGCACGAGCAGTGAGTTTGTTTGCCAACCAGTTCTCACCCAGATGGGTGGGCGCGTCGAGGGCAATAATGCAGCAGTACGTGCCACGCGTGGCGGCGGCGTACGTCGCCAGAATCGCGCCCGAGGAGTGGCCAACCAGCACTCGAGGCGGTGCCCCTCGAAACTGTCGATCAATTTCCGGAAGCAATTCCTTCTCGATGAAATCGAGGAACACGTCGCCACCCTCGTGCATGCTGCTCCCACTCACAGACAGGCCGGGCGGCGTGAGGTCGCGCAGGCGATTGGTGTTTTCGATGGCCACCACAAGCAACTCCGGCATCTGCCCGTTGCGAGTGAGTTCGTCGGTAACGGCCGCGGTTGGGGCGGTCTGGGACTCGCCATCGAGCACGATCATCACTGGGTAGCGGCGCGTGGAGGCGCTGGCAGCGAACGACGCAGGAAACACCACGTCGATGCGCCGAGTCTCGCCAAGAATGGCGGAAACGATCGTAAAGGCCCTTCCATCTCCGCCGCGACTGTCACGAACGGTGCGCGTCGCGTCGAGTGTGAGCCGCGGCTGAGCACCAAGCGTGCGCGAAGTGCCTCTCGTTGCAGTCGAAAGAATGGCAGCCAGAACCAACGTGGTGAATCGTGTGCGCATGAAGGACTCGCGGCAGGGTTCCCTGCACCTTTGCAGCGCAGCGCATCGATTTCCACTGCCGAGGGACCGACGGACGGATCCTTGGGGCGGACGATCGCCGGAGCGCTTGCCCGTGGTGCCGCTGGGCTCCAGCATTGGGATGTGAATTCCTCCGCACTGGAGCGGTCGCGGCCGTCGCCCGCCCACATGGCTCCAACCAGCGCCAAATCGCGGGCAACGCGGTACTCGGCGTCGCTGGTGGCGGTGAGCGTGAGCGCCATCGCAGTGGCTGCGGGACTCTACGCAAAAGTGCCGAGCGCCGGTGCGCCGGTGCAGGGAACCTCGCCTGGCGCGCTCACCTACCCACGCGTGCCCGGCCCGCCGCCCGATGCCGCAACACTGCTTGGGTTGCTGGGCGTCGGATCGCTGGGCTGGTTTGCGGCGGCGGCGGTATTTCCGGTGCTCATGTGGGGGGCGCGTACCGTGGAGACGCGCGGCCGCGGATTGCGCGTGGCGTTGATTGCCGCTGCTTCGGTGACAATCCCGTGGCTGGTCACGGGGGTCACCCACTATCTGATGGTGTACCGTGGTGCGCCCGTGCGTCCCGGTTTTGCGGCGTTTCTGCCTGTCATGTTGCGTGAAAGTCTGGCCCCCTGGGTGGCACTTGTGGCGCTGGTGGTGGCGCTGGAGTCGCGTCGGCGTTCAGGCGCCGCCGCGCTGGAGGCCGAGCGAATGCGGGCGGAGTTGCTGGAGCAGCGGCTGAATGCATTGGTGGGACAACTGCAGCCGCATTTCGTGTTCAACACGCTGCAGGGAATTTCCACACTCATTCATCGCGACGCCGACGCGGCCGATGAGATGTTGGCCAAGCTGAGCGACCTGTTGCGCGAGCTGTTGCGACCGCGGGAACGTGCGCTGGTCACGTTCGAGGAGGAGCTGCGGTACACGCGCACGTATCTCGAAATTGCGGCGCTGCGTTTTGCCGACCGGTTGCAGTTTGATCTCGACGTGCCCGAGACGCTGCTGGCTGCGGGCATTCCGCTCTTCCTGCTGCAACCGTTGGTCGAGAACGCGTTGTCGCATGGCATCGGGCCCACGGCAGAAGGCGGGCGCGTTTCAATCATCGCGCGTCGGAACAATGCGCAGTTGGAGATTGACGTTTTCGATAACGGAGCAGGGTTGGACACCGAGCGGATGCGGAGCGATGGTGTCGGGTTGAGCAACACGCGCAACCGTCTACAGGCCACGTATGGCGACAGCCAGCACTTGGCCATTGAGCGCGCTGCCGGTGGCGGAACCCGCGTGCGGGTGAGCATTCCGTTCGAGGCTGTTGCAGAAGTGGGTTTGCCGGCATGAACACGCTGCGCGCCGTTGTGGTGGACGACGAGCCGTTGACGCGGGAACGCATCGTGTCGCTGATCGCGGAGCATGACACGTTGGAGCTGGTCGGCACCGCACGCAACGGGATTGAAGGTCTGGATCTGATTGCGCGCGTGACGCCTGACGTGGTGTTTCTCGACGTGCAGATGCCTGAGTTGGACGGCTTCGAAACCATCGCGGCGCTGGAGCCGGAGAAGCTGCCAGCCATCGTGATGGTGACGGCGTTCGAGCAATACGCGCTCAGGGCGTTTGATGCGGGCGTCGTGGACTACCTGCACAAGCCGGTGACGAAACAACGATTCGGCGCGGCGGTCGCGCGAGTAAGTGAACGGTTTGCACGCCGCACCGGTGCCGAATCAATGGAGATTGTGCAGCGGGCGGCCGTCATGACGCGCCAGCGCGGATTCCGGACGCGTTACGTCGTGCGTTCGGGAACCACCCATCACTTCGTGGCCGTAAGCACTGTGCACTGGATTGATGTGGCGGACAATTACCTGCAGCTGCACACGACGGCGCGTACACATCTATATCGCGGCAGCATGAAGGAGGCCGAGGAGGAGCTGGACCCGGCGTTGTTCGTGCGGGTGCATCGTTCGGCCATGGTGGCGCTGGGCCGTGTGACGAGCGTGCGTGCGCGTGCCGGGGGCGGGTTTGTGGTGGAGCTGCGCGGCGGGGTGCAGGTAGCGGTAAGTCGGCAGTATGCGGAGCGGGTGCGAGAGTGGTTGGTGTGATGCAAGGAGCGCCCGTCCCGCACATTTTTTGGAAGACGAGAAGACGAGAAGACGAGAAGACGAGAAGACGAGAAGGCAGAAAACGGGACGGCGGGGATACGGGAGGCGTTTCGAGTGGCATACTGCCGGAGCGGGAGGGTGATGACTGGCGCCGCTCCGGGCGTTCCGCGATCCTTCGGTCCAATGCCGACGCCGCCCACCCCTCCGCCCCCGCCCGAGCAGGAGCGCAACCCGCTCCATGGGGTCACGCTCGAGCGCATGCTCACCGAACTCGAAGCGACGATCGGGTGGGCGAAGATGGCGCGCCGCGTGCGCATCGCCTGCTTCACCCTGGATCCCAGCGTTTCATCGAGCCTCAAGTTCCTGCGGCGCACGCCCTGGGCGCGGGAGAAGGTCGAGCGGATGTATATCGACGTCATGCGGCAGCGAGCGAAGCGCGCGCCGGCACCGGAGTGAGGGACGCCTGCGCACGCACCTCCCCGCCGGCGCCCTAGCGAGCGATAGCCTGAAACACCAACTCGGTGAGAAAGGCGGTGGTGGAGCGATGCGCGGTCGGCAATTTCACTTCGGTCAGTGACGGCAAGTGCTCGGCGAAGTACTTCTGGCGATGCGAGCTCTCCACGACCGTCGAGACCAGCGCCACCGGATACTCGTACGCCGGGTTGATCTCGACGATCACGTCGGCCACGCTTCGACACAGCCTCTTGTAGCTTCGGAACAATCCTTCACGATTTTCCGCGTCGACCCCTCGCTGCAGGTAGGTCTTGGACGACTCCGAAATCAGCACGCGATAGAGCGCCGCTTCGTCAATGCGCGGCGTCGATTCATCGTTCGTGATCGGCTGCGTCAGCTCGCGGAGCGCGAGCCGCAATCGCGCCTCCGCCGACTCGATGTTGCGAGTAGCCAGGTCGATCCGATACTCCATCCAGCCCCAGTAGTACGAGGTGAGATAGAGCAGGAGAAGATGCTTGCTCCGGAAATACCGATAGACGGACGCCTCGGTCGTTTCGATCCGCTCCGCCAGCTTTCGAAACGTGAAGTCTTCGTAGCCGATCTCGTCGAGCAGGAGTATGCCATGCTCGATGATGTTCAGGCCGAGGGCCGAGGACGTTGGGTCCTTGACGAACAGCTTCTCATCGACCTGCAGCGTGATGCGACCACCGCCCAGGGCCGTCGCGACCGGAACGTCCGCGCCTGCTCGGCTCACCCGGTACCCATGGGCATGCGCGCCTCGTAAAAGGTCACGGAACCCGATTCGACGTCGTACATCCCCCCGAGCAGCGCGATCTCGCCGTCGTCGAGCATCTGCGCCAGAAGCGGACTGCGCTCCACAATCTGCTGCTCGACATTGCGCACATTCAGGGCAGCGACTCGTTCCACGAACGCGCTATTGTCCGACGTGCGGTCGCTGGTCGTCTCGGTCTCCATCTCGATCGCTCCTTCGATCTTGTGCAGCAGCTTCGTGAGGTTGCCCATCTTCACCCCGTCGCAGGCGCCCTTGATGGCGCCACATTTGGTGTGACCAAGGACCACGACGGCCTTGGCGCCTGCCACCTTGCAGGCGAACTCCATGCTGCCAAGGATGTCGTCGTTCAGCACGTTCCCGGCGACGCGGCAGCTGAAGATATCGCCCAGTCCCTGGTCGAAAATCAACTCGGCAGAAGTTCTTGAGTCAATGCAGCTCAGGATGATGGCGAGGGGGTGCTGGCCCTCGCTCGTCTCGTTGACCTGCTGCAAGAGGTTGCGGTTGGCCTTCAGGTTGTTCACGAAGCGTTCGTTCCCCTTGCGCAGGACGTCGATCGCCATCGCCGGGGTGAGTGCATCACGCATCTCGCGGGTCAAGGTCTTCATGGCAGCTGTCTCCTACAGGATGATGCCGCGGAATTCCACGGCGATGTTGCGCGCGGGGGCGCCGATCCGGAAATCTCGAAGGATTTCGAGGACGTCGAAGTCCACGACCTTGGAGCGGGAACCATCGATGACGACGTGCGAGTGCGCTGGGACGAGTTGGAGCTGCTGAAGAATGCGGCCCTTGTTCAGGAACGACACCTCCTCGGCCAACTGAATCACGTACTCCTCGGTCTCCGGGCGATGCTGCGAGAACGTGAACGGATTGCGCAGGTTGTGGTGAAGGATGATCGCCACTCCCGTCGCCAGCCCGATGGCGATGCCTCGCAGCAGGTCGGTGGCGAGGATGCCGGCGACCGTCGCCGTGAAGGGGACAAACTGTTCCCAGCCGAGTCGATACATCTGCCGGAACAGCGCCGGCTTCGCCAGCTTGTAGCCGACGATGAAGAGAATGCTCGCCAGCGTCGCCAGGGGAATCAGGTTCAGGATCCCCGGAATCGCGACGACGCAGATCATCAGCAGCACGCCGTGCAGGATCGCCGAGAGCTTCGTGCGTCCCCCGAACGTGATGTTCGCGGTGCTGCGGACAATCACCTGGGTCACGGGCAATCCGCCAATCAGCCCGGACAGGATGTTGCCGAGTCCCTGGGCCTTGAGCTCCCGATTGGTGGGCGTAATGCGCTTCTGCGGGTCGAGACGATCGGTTGCCTCCACGCAGAGCAGCGTCTCGAGACTGGCAATGACCGCGAGAACCAGTGCGACCACGTACACGTCGCTTCTTACCAGAGTCGAGAAGTCGGGCGTGGAGAATTGCCCGAAGAACTCCCAGATGCTCCCGGCGACCGGGATTTCCACCATCTGGTGCGGAGGAAGCATGAACGGGAGCGCCCCCGACCGCGCCAACCAGGCGAGCGCGATTCCCACAGCCACCGCACCCAGTGGCCCGGGAATCAGGCGGAACACCTTCCACCGCGGGGACAGCACCGCATCCCACGCGATGAGCAGGCCCAATGAGATCGCGGTGATCACGATCGCGGCCGGCGACACCATCTCCACGATGGCGTGCAACGAACCGACGGCCGCACTGCCACCACCGGTCACGAGATCGTCACGCGGCGCCCGGGTCACCCCGAGACCGTGCGGAATCTGCTTGATGATGATCAGCAGCCCGATTCCGGTGAGCATCCCCTTGATGACCGACGAGGGGAAGTAGTAGGCGATTCCGCCCAGGCCGACGTACCCCATCCCGACCTGAATCACGCCGGCCAGCACCACCGCGACCAGGAAGGCCTCCCAGCTGCCGAGCGAGCCGATCGCGCCGAGCACGATCACCGCGAGTCCGGCGGCGGGTCCGCTCACCCCCAGCTGAGAGCCGCTCGCCGCGCCCACCACGATCCCTCCCACGACGCCGGCGATCAGGCCCGCGAACAACGGCGCCCCGGAGGCCAGCGCAATCCCGAGGCAGAGCGGGACGGCCACGAAAAAGACGACAATGCTGGCCGGAAGGTCGTACTTGATCTGCTTGAACAGTTCGGTCACGTGTTCGCTCGACAACGAAGTGATAGTAGTACTAGCGTGATAGATAGTAATACTATAATTTCCATCGTCAAGCCCTCCGTGCGAACCCGACCGCCAGCCGATCCTCCCTCAGGTCACAGGTGTCACATGCCTCGCGGTTGCCGGTCGACACGCGGACCGTTCGGCGACGCTATGTCTCAAGAGTCGGTGGGTCTCGGGTGAGGCCGCATGGGAATTCGCCTCCCCGCCGGATCACTCTGCGCGCGTCGCCAGCTGCAGCGCGGCGACCGTGACGCGACGGTGCGAGGCATTCCACATCACGCGCCCATCGCGAACGACCAGCACCTGAGGCGACTCGTGGCGCACCCCGGTCGCCTCCTCGAGCGCATCAGACATCGCCCGCTGGCGGATCACGTCCACCAGCGTCACCGGTATCGAGTCCGGCTCCGCGGCATAGCTACGCACCTGCTCCTCGGCGACGAACGAGAGCGAGCAGAAGGGGCTGTGCTTGTAGATGACGTGCGTCGGGTGACGCTGGAGAAGCGCGGTAGCGTCCGCCTCGAGGGCGTCGCTGTGCGTGAGGAGATCAAGGGGCATGCGGTGTCACGAAGGCGGAGGGAGGTCGCGTCAACCATACATAGCCGATGTGACGAGCGCGTTGAAGCTCCCTCTGCCCTCACCACGCGATCCCGTACGCCTCCCGCCGGTAGTCCGACCCGATCATCCGCGCCTTCGATCGCGGATCAATCACGATCATCTGCGCCCCACCGAAATCTGCGCTCGGCTGCTCGACGGAGACCCGCTGCCCGCGGCGCGTCAACTCTGTACGGACCGCGTCGGTCAGCCCCGGCTCGACCCCTAACCGTCCGTTGCCAAACACACGCCAGCGCGGCGCCTCGACCGCCTGCTGCGGCGTCATGCCGAACCGCAGCACGTTGTTGAGGATCTGGATCAGCGTCTGCGGCTGTCCGTCGCCGCCCGGCGTCCCGAACGTGGCGAAGAGCGAGCCATCGTCGTTGAGCGCCATGGCCGGACTCAACGTGTGGAACGGACGCTTTCCCGGGGCGATGATGTTCGGGTGTGAGGGATCGAGCGAGAAGAGCGATCCGCGATTTTGCAGCGTGATCCCGGTCCCGGGGACCATGCGCCCACTGCCGAAGGCGGCGAAGAGCGACTGGATCATGGAGACGGCGTTGCCGTCCTTGTCGATGACGGTGAGGTAGACCGTGTCGCCGGTCCCGTCGCGCGTGCCGTCACCCGCCGCGTCGGCCGCGATGGTGTCGCGCCGGATGCGCTTCCCGAGCTCCTTCGCGTAGTCCTTGGAGAGGAGGCGATCGATCGGGACGGAGGCGAAGTCGGGATCGGCGATGTATCGGTCGCGGTCCGCATAGGCCAGTTTGGCCCCCTCGACCAGCGCGTGCACGTAGTCGGCCGAGGTCCGTCCCATCGCCGTGAGATCCTGCAGTTCGGCGAGGTTGAGCATCTCGAGGAAGGTCGCCCCCTGGGTGTTGGGGGGGAATGCGAGGACCTTCTTGCCGAGGTAGGTCGTGCTGATCGGCTCCTGCCAGTTGGCGCGATGCTTGGCGAAGTCGCTTGCCGTGAGCAGTCCCCCTTCACGATCCATGAACGCGGCAATCTTCGACGCGATCGGGCCGCGATAGAAGGCGTTGGCGCCGCCGGCTGCAATGGTGCGCAGGGTGGCGGCCAGGTCGCGCTGCACGAGGATCGTGCCGGGGGCGGGGGCCGCACCGTTGACCAGGAAGATGCGGGCGAGGGCGCTGTCGGCCGCGACCTTCTTCGCTTCGCCGCCGATGTCGAGCGAGAGGCGGGTCGAGACCGGAAAGCCGTGCTCCGCGTAGCCGATCGCCGGCTGCAACGCCTGCTTGAGCGTCGTCGTGCCGAAACGCTTGAGCGCCTCTTCCCACGACTGCACCGCCCCCGGAACTGACACGGACAGGATTCCAGTTCCCGGCACCGACTTCAAGCCCTTGGCGGCGAAGAACTCCGGAGTGGCGCGACTTCCCGCGCGTCCCGAGCCGTTGAGCGCATACACCTTCCCCGTCTTCGCCATCCGGATGAGGAGGAAGTTGTCGCCTCCCACGCCATTCATGTGTGGGCGTACAACGGCGAGCACCCCCGCCATCGCGATCGCCGCATCCACGGCATTGCCGCCGCGTCGCAGGACGTCGGCGCCGGTGGCTGTGGCGAGGGCATGGTCCGAGGTGACGGCGCCGGACATTCCCATCACGTCGGGTCGGAGGCTTGGGGGTTGGGCAGCCGCTGCGAAAGGAGCCAGCGCGTGAAAGGCCACACCGGTCGCGAGCAAGGACACCACGCGACGGAAGCCGGTGCGCCGAAGGGTTGCGGAATCGGATCGAAAAGTCATGCCGAGTGACTCCAGTGTGGTACCAGACGGGGCATCCGTCCAGTGCGTGCACCGTCCAGTGCGTGCACCGTCCGGTGCGGACGACTCTAGCGGAGAATCGCCGCTCGCGGCGGTAGCCGCAGTTCGAGCGGCCGACAGGCGCCGCAACGTGTCGCTCAGCTCCAGGGCCTGTCGAAGCCGAGCGACCGGATCCAGCCCCCTCACGGCGGTCAGGCGCACAGCTTCGGCGGCGGCGGAGGTGTCATTCATCGTGCAGAAAACTAGCGCCCGGCGCTCCCCGATACATCGCGAGCTCCGGGCGCTGTTCCCCACCGTCCTCGGCTACATCGTTGTAAACCGCCCCAGATACTTCCGCACCCGCTCGAGTGCCGTCCGCAACTCCACCGCGAGCTCCTTTCCGAGCTTCTGCTGGGCCCCGGTCGGCGGGAAGTTGCCGGAGTCGATATTTCGCAGCAGCGCCCCGATGCGGTCGCTGATGCGCGGGCCGTCGCTCCAGTACGGGACGTCGGTCGACTTGACGAGGATATCGAAGAGCGAGTCGACTTGCGCCAGCTCGCCGTCGAGCGACTTCATGACGAGCACACCCCCACTATCGGGAATGGCAGCGGCGGCCGCGCGCCGAGCGTCGAGTTCGGCCTTGCGTCCATCGAGCGCCCGCAGAGTATCGTTGGCCAGCGACTGCAGGTCGCGCAACTCCATCGCCACCGTGAACTGCTCGCGCAGCGCCTCGGGAGTCGTCTTCGACGTCGGGTCGACGCGCACGGTGAGCGGCTGCTCGAACTTGTCGCTCCCCACCGTCAGCCGCACGACGTAGCGTCCAGGGAGCACGCGTGGCCCCGACGGCATGCCGAAGAAACGGATGCTCGGGTCCTCGGGGTCTATGGGCTTGCGCTGGCGGGGCGCATCGTAGCCGAGGTTCCACGCGGTGGTGTTGATCCCGGCGTCGCGCGGCACCTTGCCGAGGTTTCGCACCAACTTTCCGTTGCTATCGAAGACCTCCACGGTGACCGGTGTCGCTGCCGCAGGTTTGGCGCGCAGGTAGTAACGGACGATCGCGCCGTACTCCGGGTTCGGTCCCATGAAGAGCGAGTTGCCGAGCGACCCCTTGTTCTGCTTGGTGGCAAAGCGGGTCGCGGTGCGCATGGTGAAGAGGTGCGCTTGCGTTGCGTTGGCCGCGGCGAGCTCCTGGATCGCCGAGGCGTCGTCGAGAATCCAGATCCCGCGCCCGTGCGTGGCGACGATCAGGTCGTTCTCGCGCTGGTGGATGAGGACCTCATGCACTGGTGCCGCGGGGAGGTTGCCCCCGAGGCGGAACCAGTCGTTCCCACCCACAACGCTCACGTACAGGCCGGTCTCGGTGCCGGCGTAGAGGACGTCGGGATTCTTCGGATCTTCGCGCAGCACCTGGAGGAACGCGCCGTCCGGAAGGTTGCCGCTCAAGTTCGTCCACGACGCACCGCAGTCCGTGGTACGGAAGACGTATGGCTTGAGGTCGTCCATGAACTTGCGTTCGAAGGTCGCGTACGCGGTGCACGCTGCACGTCGTGAAGCCTCGATGTGGCTGACGACTGCCTCGGGCCCGACTCCGGGAACGTTCTTCTCCAATCGCGTCCACGTCGCCCCGTCGTCACGCGTCAGCTGCAAACTGCCGTCGTCCGCCCCCACCCAGATCAACCCCTTCTGCACCGGCGACTCGGCGACGCTATAGATCGTGTTGTAGTACTCGGCGGTCGTCTCCTCGGTGATCACCGGACCGCCGGCCCACCCGTGGCGCGTGCTGTCGTTCTTCGTCAGGTCGGGGGAGATGGCGTTCCAGGTCGCGCCGAAATCCTTGGACCGGAAGAGGACCTGCGCGCCGAAGTAGATCGTCTTGCCGTCGTGCGGCGAGGCGACGATCGGGGCGTTCCAGTTGAAGCGGTACTGGAGCGCGTTCACCGGCGCACCGTCGTTGCGCCGTGGCTGCGGTGAGATGTCCTCCTGCTCGCGCGTCTTCATCTGCGTGCGGAAGATCATCCCACCCTGTGAGTCGGTGATGATGAAGTCCGGATCGTCGGGGTTGGAGACCTGGTAGTAGCCATCGCCATAGCTCACCAGGTTCCAGTCATCGACCAGGATGCCTAACGGGTCACGCGTCCGGCTGGGCCCCACCCAGTTGCCATTGTCCTGCAACCCGCCGCCGAGGTAGTAGAAGGGCTCACGATTGTCGGCGTGCAGCTGGTAGAACTGCGAGAGCGGGAATCGGTTCGGGAAGTCCCACGTCTCGCCCTGGTCGCGCGACTCGGCGATCCCGCCGTCGTTCGTCTGCCAGATACGCTTCGGGTTGGTGGGGTCGATCCACATCGACTGGTGGTCGCCATGGACCGAGAGCGAGATCGGGCGGAAGTTCTTCCCGCCGTCGATGGACACGGACATCTGACAGGCGATCGAATACACGCGGTCGGGATTGACCGGATCGACGCGCAGGTCGGCGTAGTAGAAGCCGCGGCAGAGCGTCGCGGCGTCGTCGCTCGTCTTGCGCCAGTGCTCGCCGTAGTCATCGCTTCGCCAGACGTAGCCTTCGCGAGCTTCGGCCACCGCATACACGATGTTGGGTGACGACGGCGCCACCTTTACGCCAACGCGCCCGAGCAGCTTGGGGAGCCCGCCGGCGAGCTTCTTCCAGGTCGTGCCGCCGTCCACCGACTTGAAGATTCCCCCCTCTTCGGAGCCGCTGGTGAAGGTCCACTGCTTGCGATCGAAGAGCCACATCACCGCGTACACGATGTTCGGGTTCTTCGGATCGATGTCCATGTCGGCGCAGCCGTGCTTCTCGTCGACGAAGAGCGTCTTGTTCCACGTCGCCCCTCCGTCGTGCGAGACGAAGACGCCGCGTTCCGCGTTGGGGCCTGCCATGTGGCCGACGGCGCAGGCGAAGACCGTCCGCGTATCGGCGGGGCTGACCATCACACGGGCGATGTGGCGCGTGTCGCCGAGCCCGATGAAGCGCCAGCTCTCACCCCCATCGGTGGACTTGTACATCCCGCGCCCGAACGACGCCGAGTTCCGGGTGTTAGCCTCGCCCGTGCCGACATAGACGACGTTGGGATTCCCGGGTTCGAGGGCCATGTCGCCGATCGAGAGGGTGCGCTCCTTGTCGAACAGGGCGCGCCAGGTGGTTCCGCCGTTGGTCGTCTTCCAGACCCCGCCGGCGGCGGCGCCCACGTATACGACGTTGGGATCGCCCGGAACGCCTTCCACGTCCGTGGCGCGCCCCATCATGTTGGCGGGGCCGATCGAGCGGAACGTGAGGCGCGCGAGCGCCGTGGTGTCGAACGAGGCGCGCGCGGCGGGGGTGGCGGAACGCTGGGCAGCGACCGGGAGCGCGGCGCTGGAGCAGAGGAGGAGCGCGGCGAGGGATGTGGAGAGGCGAGGATGGCGCGAACTCGAAGGGTGCATCGTCAGGGGCATGGGAGGGACGAACCGACAGGCTCGAAGATGTTGCGGTGTGTCGTGGGGCGGCGCAAGCGGATTTCTGCCTGACGGCAGCTTGAAAAGTGCGAGGAGAGGCGCATAAACGGGTGACGAAGACGCACGCTGAGATGCCCAGCGTGCAGGTGATCATGCATACCGACAGCGGCTTCGAAGCACGTTGGGGCGGCACGATCAAGCGAAGTGGCGTGTCCTTTCAGGTGCAAGGGCTCTCCAACGGCATTGGTGAGATTCACCTACGTACGGCTCACGTGGGGAGCCGACGGCGTCACCCGCCTCATTCTCGCGCACGGTGATGTGCAAACCGCACTGGGCGTAGCTCCCACCGCGTTCGAGGATGGATGGTACGACTGGATGGTGGATCGGTATCTCATTGTGAGTCCGCGACTGTTTGGGTCGAGCCGATACAGTCGACGTTTGGTGAGATAACGAACCGGGAGGCCCGAAGATGTGGCGGAGTGTCGTTAGGCGACGCAATCAAGATTCCGCGTGGGCCTGGCCAGCTTTCTGCGCCTCGTCCGCACGCGATCATCCGTAGGACCTCTGGATCTCCTCGCGGCAGCTCCCTTCTTGGCCGAGCGACTCCCTTGGCCAAGCGACTCCCTTGGCCGAACCGTTCAAGCAGCTGATCAATCCCGCGCTGGTGCTCTCGCTACGTCGACTGTCCGTGGGAGAATCGGCGCTCCCGCTCCCTCACGCTTCGCTCCACCGCACGTTGTTCGCAGAGCTCGCTCGCTGCCCTCAGGTGGCTTGGTGCAACGGGCGCAGCCGGGCGATTTCCGCCGCGTCCTCGGACCGAAGGGCATGCCAGAGATCCCAGTCCTGCTGCAGCCCGAGCCAGAAATCTGCACTCATACCGGTGACGCGGGCCAACCGTAGAGCGGTGTCCGGCGTGACGGCGCGCTTGGCATTGATCACTTCATTCAACCGTGGAAAGGACACCCCGAGCTGCAGCGCGAAGGCCGACTGGGTGATCCCGAGCGGCAGAAGGAACTCCTCCCGGAGCATCTCGCCAGGATGTGTCGGCGGCAGCTGCGTTGGAAGGCGGCGCTGCACGAGCGGCGTGCCCCAAGAAGACTTAGTGGTAGTCCGTGACTTCGACTTGGTCGGCATATCCCTCCTCCCACCGGAAACACACCCGGTATTGGTCATTGAT
>JBDTUA010000029.1:0-24882 GCA_040007995.1 Gemmatimonadota bacterium
GCGCGTTCTCCGGCGCGTTCTCCGGCGCGTTCTCCGGCGCGTTCTCCGGCGCGTTCTCCGGCGCGTTTTCCCTCACGCTCTCGACCGCGTCGCCCACCTCCTTCTCCGTCACTTTCTCCGCTGCACTTTCCGGCAGATTCTCGACCGCGTCGCCCAGCACATTCTCCAATGCGGCAACGACTGCGGACGGATCGAGTGTCACCGCGTCAGGCGTGGCGGAGAGCAGGTGCGGGAAGCCGTCGAGCGTGACCAGGGCGAGGGTGCACTCCGACGCGTGCCGAAGCAGCCGCCAACGGACGTTTCCGGGCGGCGCACGAACGTCCGGGTCGCAGACGAGCTCCGGCCGCGTCGATCTGCGCGAAGGCGCTGCCAACGCTTCGAGCCTGCGGAGCGCGGACAGCATCGCGCCTCGCGCGGTGGCGGGCGCGCTCGTCGCCATCCCGGGGAGGATGCCGGACCACTCGGCCGCATCGCCGAGGAGACTCGAGCGTCCCATCGTACGCGCCGCGAGGGAGGCCTTTCGCGTCAGGTGGGCGAGGGTGACCGCCAGTTCTGCCGCGCCGACCGGCGGGGCGATCAGGTGCGCCTCCACGGCGGCGTGGGGGGAGCCCATGCGGCGCAACCTTCCGATGCGCTGTTCCAGGCGGGCCGCCGTCCACGGCAGGTCCAGGTGGATCACGACGGCCGCGCGCTGCAGGTCGACCCCTTCACTCAACACGTCGGTGGCGATGAGCACGTCGATACGCATCGCGTCGGCGCGGTACCGCCCGTCTCTCGCTGAGGAGACCTCGCCGGCTGCGCCGGACGTGTTGCCAGGTGCAAACTGCCGGAGGATGTCGTCGCGCGCCACGGGGCCGCTGGCCAGGAAGGCACCGCGTCCGGTCAGCAGCGCCACGCGGAAGGTGCCGCGTAGGGCAACGAACACGGATTCAGCGGTTTCGGCACTGTGAGTGAAGACTACGGCCTGCCGTCCGTCGCTACGTTGCAGGGCACGCGCCAGCGCGGCGACGCGGGCCTCGTCGCGCGCGGCCGAGCCGCGCACGAGCGCGCGCACCCGCCGGAGCGACGCCGCGTGCGCGCGTACGATGCCGAGCGACGCGCGGGACGTTTGCAGCTCCACGGGCGCTGCCACCAACTCTGGGAAGGCCAGCTGCACGCTTCCATCTGCCCCTGCGGCCCACGTTACGAGATCGCGACGCGCAGGGAGGCGTCCGCTCTCGAGCGCATGCTCCAGTGCGGCGGCGGTGGCCAAGCGATTCCGGATCGCCGCCAGGAGCGCGGCATCACTCGAGCACCAGGCTCTCGTCAGCTGCAGGATGACGAGCGCGTGCGCCACTCCGCCGTCCGCCGGGGGGAGGGGAGGGGTGAGCTCCCGCAGTGCGTCCAGCACCCCGTTGGCGGGTGGCACGGGATGTCGGACGAGCGCCCCGAGATGAGGCAGCGGATATGCGAGCTCGTCCACCCGTCGCCGCACGATGAGTGCGCTGAGCGTCGCCTCGTCCAATTGTTCGGCACCGGCGCCGAGGAAGAGGGCAAAGAGCGACTGCAGGTCGCGTCGCCGATTGTGGATGGGCGTGGCGGTGAGCAGCAGGACATCTGCGCCACGCGTGAGTTCGCAGAGCACGCGGTATCGCCGCGTCGCGGGAGACCGCGCATGATGCGCCTCGTCGAGAACCACGAGCGTCCAGCGTCCTGGCTTAGGATTGCGCCGGGCACTCAGGCGCTCGTAACTCGTGATCTCAGCTTGCACCGCGGAACGGCGGCAGGCGTCGTGCCACATGGAGCGGAGTCCAGCGGGAGCGACGATCAGGAGGCGTCGCGCGCGACGGGCGACCTGCAGCGCCGTGAAGGTCTTGCCGAGCCCCACCTCGTCGGCCAGCAGCGCGCCGCCGAGCGCGTCGAGGATCTCGCGCAATCGCCTCGCCCCCGCAACCTGGTGCGGCAGCAGCGTGACGCCGCCGAGCATCCGCTCTTCGTCGACCGCGCGCCGTTCGTGGAACGTCGCTGCGATCGACGACCAGGACATCGCCGCGTCTCGCGCGCCTGCGTCTCCCTCACCTGCGAGTCGGGCAATGCATTGTCGGAGAAAGCGTGCGGCAGGCGAGGAGGTCATCGCCACGTCCATTCAACGAGGGCGCGCGCGATGGAGGGACGCACGCGGTAAGCGGCGATGACTGCGTCGAGCAGTTCCTCGTTCCCGATAACTTCGCCCGCGACTCCGCGCTGCCCGATCGGTGCCAGCAGCGCGCGTGCGCGATCCCAGTCCGACGGTAGGGGGAAGCGCGCGACCGTCCATCCGAGGTACCGGCGAAAGCCGCCCCGCGCCGGTTCGGCAAGGGCGTCCAGCCACGCAGCGGCGAGGGGCGAATTGAGCAGCGCCGCCAACGCGGCCGCGTCGACGTCATCGCGGCACGTGACGACGTAGCAGCTATTCAGCGGGATGACGCTGGAGCGTGCGGGGAGGATGCAGGCGCGCGGTCCGCGACTCACGTCCGCCCAGACGACGCGCGCGCGATCGTTGGCGGCCCCTTCCGTGCGATGCAGTGACCACCAGGCTTGCCGACCACGCAGGTCTGACCGTCGCGAGAGGGCGCCCCGCCAGCGCGCCAGCCAGCGCGCTGCGAGGGGGGGGAGCGTGGTCAGCGGTCGTCCCGCGGCGTCGTGCGTCCAGATGATGCGCTCCCGCGTGCGGGTGTGCGTCCACGGCCGTGCCGACTCACCGCGGAGGACGGGATGCAGAAGCGCTCCCTCGATTGCACCGCGACGCCCGCCGGCCGTCACCTCCGCGTGGTCGAGTCCGCCCTCCACGCATTCCACGAGAAACGCGTCGTTGCAGCCGCATTTCACGCCGAGTGTCGGGCGTCCGAAGGCGGTGTCCGCGAGCGCTGGTCCTGCACGGGCCAGCCGGGAGAAGGCCTCACGCGCGGGGGGTGGCAGGAGCAGCCACGGCGCCCCGGGCGTTGCGTCGAAGGGGAGCGCGTCGCGCGCGCAGCTCCAGCTGATGGCGAGGTCACGGCGGTGGACGCCGAGCTGCACGACCGGCACCGAATTACCCGCAGCACTCGTGTTGGCGTCGCGCGCCGGCGCCCCCGACGGGAGCGCCCGAAGCGCTGCCGCGGCGCCCCGGCCCGCTCCGGCCGCGATGGTGGGCGCGCGTCGGCGCACGACAACCAACGATGGATAGACGGCGGCATCGAAGGCGGAAGGGGCGGCGGACCAGTCCTCGAGCAGGCGCAGGTCGTGGACCGTGCCTAACAAGCGCCGTACGCCCCCGCCGGCGAGCGACCGCCACAGCTTGAGCGGCAACAGCAGCGCCATCGTCCCGTGTGGCCGCAGGAGCTCGATCGCCCGCTCGGCGAAGAGCGCGGCCAGGCCGACCTGCGCGGCGAATCCCGCGCCGGCCCCCGCGGCGCTCGCCCCCGACTGCCACGCCGCCTGACGGAAGACGACGAACTCGCGACGCAGTGCCTCGCGCCGGTCGGCCGCGATCCGGTGCAGGCGCACCCACGGCGGGTTGCCGATCACGACGTCGAAGCCCCCCCGGGCCATGACGTCAGCGAAATGCGATGCGAAGCGGAAGGGGAGGGCACCGCCACGCGCCAGCGCCCGTTGCGACTGGCGGAGCGACCGGACACGGGCTCGGATGTCGGCGAGCGTCTCCCGCTCGTCCCCGACCGGACCTCGTCGGTGGCCGAAGAGGTCATGTCCGCGCGCCGCCAGCACCAGCGCCCGACGTTCTGCTACCGCAACGGCGAGGCGCTCGCCCACGTCATGTAGCGCGCGCGCGCGCTCCGCACGATCCAGTAGGCGTGCCAGCGACACCTTTCGTCGCCCCGTCGCGCGCGTGTATCGCGCGCGAAGCGTGCCGATCACGGGAGGCCCTTGGTCGTCGCGCGCGCCGTCCGCGCCCCCTCCTGCAATCGTGTCGCCGACGCGGATGTTGCGATCCAGGTTCGGGAGCGGCGGGACCGCGAGCGGGTCCGTGACATCGAGGTCCATCACGACCGACAGCCAGAGCCGCAATTCGCACAACCAGACGGCCATGGGATTGATGTCGACGCCGAAGATCGACGAGGTCAGCACGGCACGACGCACGTCGGAAGTCGGCCGCGGGTCGCCCGTACCGGTCAACAGTTGGGCGACGCGCTCGAGGGCATGGACGAGGAAGGCGCCGGAACCGCAGGCCGGGTCGAGGATGCGCATGTGCGACAGCGCGTCGCGAAGACGGGTCGCCTGAAGGGGCGCCAGCGCCGTCGGGTCGCGCAACATCTCGTGCACCTGTGGCAGACCTCCGGCCGCAGCGATCGGCTCGTCGAGCACCTGCTCGAGCAAAGGCTCGAGTGACTGCTCGAGTGACTGCTCGAGTGATTGCTCGAGTGACTGCGCAATCGCCTGCTCGAGTGCCGCCTCGGTGACGCGCACGACCAACGCATGGGGCGTGTAGTACGAACCGGTGTCGCGTCGTTCGCGCGACGCCATGAGCGACTCGAAGGCCCGACCGAGGATCTCCGGATCGATGGCGCTCTCACTCCACTCGCGCTGCTGTTCCCGCGGACTGAAGCGGTAGCGCGTGAGCACGTCGTCGAACAGCCCTCCGAGGTCGTCGTCGCGAAACCGCACCGCGCGAAAGCGTCGCTCGATCGGGCTGCGCGCGAACAGCCCGCCGTTGAGGAAGGGCACGCGGCCAAACGCCCGGGCGGAGGCGGCGCGGCGCGAGACACGTGTATTCAGCGTCCCGAAGCAGAGCGGATCGAGGAAGCGGCGATGGGCGTCGCCTCCAGTGGCGAGGGCGCGATCGAAGTGACGCGCGAGGAAGTCGGCGTCGCCGGCGAGCCAACCGCGCGACTGCAGGAATGTGAGGAAGAGGAGTCGCGAGGTCGTCAGGAGCGCCAGCTCGCGGCGCGCTTCGCTGGGGGCCGCGCCCCGCGCCCCCTCGCCTAACGCGAGCACATGATGCTCGAGCGCGCGGTAGAACCGGTGCGAGAGCGCCTCCCGTCCCAGAATTTCGCACCAGCGGTGATGCACCAGCAGGTCGTCGCCCTCGGCGGCCGCGTGGAGCGCGAGCAGCGTCTCCGCGTCGCTCGCCAGCGGGCGCCCCGGCGTGAAGACGAGCGCGCTGATGCGCGCCCGGGAGCCGTCGGTCCGCCAGGCGGCAAGACCGCCGCTCGTTCCGTCAGCGGCCGCGGCGACGACCAGCCAGCGGTGGTGTGCCGACTGCTCGTGCAATCGCGACGCGACGGTCGCCAGCGCCGTCCGGAGGGGAACGCCCGGCGGCACCACCACCGAGAGGGCGCGGCGGACGCCGGGACCCGCCACCACGCTCGCCCGTGCGAGCGGCAAGTCGTGCAGCAACTCCACGGAGCGCGCGACCGGGAGGAGCGGTCCTGGAAAGGCAAGGTGACCCAGGAGAGAGGGGGGAGGCTCGCCGTCGGAGAATCGGGCAAGCAGGTCGGAGGCGAGGCGTCGTGTGAGCACGAACGCACCATGCCGGCCCTCGCCCGCTGGCCCGTTACCGGATCATTGCATGTGGTGGCCTTTCCATGCGCCCGTTGCATCTGAGATCCGCAGTCGAGGCGTGCCTCCGAGCCGCCCTTCGCGCGCGACATGCCGCGTTGTCGGCATCGTCAGTGAGCGACTCGACAACCGCTGTCTGCTCGGCGTCGGACGACGCCCTCCCGCCGACGCCCGGCCGTGGCATTGACTCTCCCTGATGTGCGCCCGGCGCCGTAGGTTCGGGACGGCTGCTCCTACCCCTACTCCCCACCTCCCCTATGCCGTCGTCGCGTCCGGGTATCGCCTCGCTCTTTCAGGGTGTCGTGTCGAGACTGGTCGTGTATTACGTCTCCCTGTCGCTCGCCGCCTGGGGTGCGTGGTCGTTGCTCTCACCTGCATCGCATGCCAATGTGGTCGAGGCGCTGGCACCGATCCTCGGAGTGGGCGGCGGGAGCCACGCGCCATCTGCCGTCGACAAGTTCGGGACGGCGGCCGCCAGCGCCACGGCGCTCCCCCCTGGGCTGGTGACGCTGCTCGTCGTCGTCTCGTGCGTCGCCGCGTTCGTGCTCGCCCTCCCGGTGGCATGGACCTACATGTTTACGCGCCAGAAGAAGGGCTACTCGCAGTCGGTCGTGCACACGTTGGTGCTGCTGCCGGTCGTCGTGGCCGCGGTCGCCGTGCTCGTGCGGAACAGCATCGCCCTTGCCTTCTCGCTGGCCGGCATTCTGGCCGCCGTGCGCTTCCGGACGTCGCTCGAAGACTCCAAGGACGCCGTCTATATTTTTGTGGTCAGCGCCCTCGGGTTGGCCTGTGGCGTGCAGCTGGAAGTCGCGCTGGTTCTCTCGCTGCTCTACATCGCGATTGCGTTGGCGCTCTGGCAGACCGACTTCGCGCGGACCCCACCCGCCCTTGAGGGAAAGCGCGCCGAGCAGCACATGCTGCGCGCGATGGCGATCGCCAACCGCACGAGCCAGTTTGTTGCACGCCTGGACAAGGAGATCCTCGAGACGCTCGCGCCCGAGCAGCTCGACGCCCTGGCCTCGCGCGTCCGGCGCCGGCGTGGTGAGAGTCCGGTGGCCGGCGCCGACGCCACGGAGGATCGACCACGCTTCGACGGCCGCATCACGGTCGTGATCGCCGGCGTGGATGACGCCCGTCCGCTCGTGGAGGGACTCCTCACGGCGCGGGCCAAGCGCTGCGAGTTGGTGAGCAGCACGTCGATGAACGACGAGACGACGCTCGTCTTCGCGGTGCGGGCGCGCAAGGGGGAGCGGCTCGATTCCGTCGCCCGTCAGGTGCAGGATGAGGGGGTGCCGTTCGTCGCGCGCGCGACCGCCGAACAGTGGACCTGAGCCCGGAGGAACCTCCAGGATGCGACCCTTGCATTGGTTGACAATACCGCTGGCAGTGGCGCTCCTTTCGCCCGCCGCGCCACGCCGGCTAGTCGGAACCGCCGCCACTCTACCGGCGCAACAGGACACGACGGCCAAAAAGAAAAAGCAGGCGAAGCGCATCGCCACACCTGACGCCGATGCAGCGGGCAAGTCCGTACCGGGCGGGCGCGATCGTCGCAAGACCGTGCGGGACAGCATCGCGGCAGAGGCCCGACCACTCTTCGCCTCGCGCGATCCGCTTCCCTTCACCTTGATTGCCGACTTCCGCGCGATCAGCCGGAATCGCGACTCCACAAGCAAGGTCCGCCATGCCGGCACGCTGGTGGTCAAGGACGCCGACGGGAGCGACCGGAGGATCCCGGTCGAGTTGCAGACCCGGGGGCACTACCGCCTCAAGAGCACGACCTGCCGGTTCGTGAACCTGCTCGTGCGATTCCCCGACAAGGGAAAGCTCGCGAAGGGCACGCCCTTCGACGGGCAGAAGTCGCTCAAGCTCGGGGGACACTGCCAGGACGACGCGCGCTACGAGCGGCTCCTGCGTCGTGAGCACCTGGCGTATCGAATCCTCAACGTGATCACCCCGCGTTCGTTCCGCACGCGGCTCTCCCTCGGTACCTACCTCGATTCTGCCTCCAACCGACAGGTCGCGTCACGGTTGGCCATGTGGATCGAGAACGAGGACGACGTGGCCGATCGGCAGGGGGCGACCATGCGGGAACTCAAGCGTGCCCTGTTCGCCGACCTCGAGCCTCGCACGCTCGACCAGATGGCACTCTTCGAGTACCTGATCGGCAACACCGACTGGTCGATCTATGCGCTGCACAACATCCGCCTCGTATCCACCGACTCCGGCACAGTCTATCCGATACCATACGACTTCGACTTTTCCGGGTTGGTCAACGCGCCCTACGCCGCCCCACCGCCGCAGCTCGGGCTCCGCAATGTGCGGGAACGAGTCTACCGAGGCCCCTGCCGCCGCTGGGACGAGGTGGCGCCGAGCATCGCGCGCTTCGTTGAGCACGAGGGCGCGATACGGGCACTTCTGAAGGAGCCACCTCGCCTCGAGGAGGGCGAGGCGCGCGACCTGTCAGGCTTCCTGGACTCATTCTTCCACGTAGCCCGTGATCCCGGCGACGCTCGGCAGGCTTTCGTCGATCGATGTCTCGACAAGCCGGGCGCGTAGTCGGCGCGACGGGTCACTCCTGCAGGTCGTAGGCGCGTCCCTTCCACCGCACACGGTCGCCGCGACGGACGGCGACCACCGCAATGTAGAGGTAGACCAGCGCGCCCAGCGGAAATGTCAGGGCGTACCAGGGCGCCAGCTCGAACTCGCGCCCCATCGCCAGGAACCAGAGCGTCAGCGCGAGCGTCGCCAAGACGCCGAACAGCAGCCACGCCGCGCTGAGCCAGCCGAGGGCGCCCCCCACCAGCGCGACGACGGGGACGAGGGCCGCCAGCGCCGGCGCCGGCACAAGAATACGGGCGAGCCAGCGCCCTCCGACACCGCCCGGGAGCGTCTCGCGGCCCGCCGAGTACACGTTCTTCGCCCATCCGGCCACGATCTCGCGCAGCGATCCGTACATGCGCGTCGACATCTGGCGCCTGCCTAACGTCAACAGCACCCGCATCCCGGCTGCGGTCATGCGCTGGGCGAAGGCGAGATCTTCAGCGGACTTGCCGCGCACAGTCGCATGACCGCCGAAGCGGTCGTAGGCCGCGCGTGGGAAGCAGAGACACTGGCCGTTGGCGATCTTCCGACGCGAATCGGTCGCACGATTCACCGCGCCCGGCCCCCCGTACCATTGCGCCAGGATCGCGAAGACGAACGGTTGGACGACGCGCTCCCAGAAGGTGCGCGTTTCCTGAAAGCCGACGACCGAGACGAGCGCTGCGCCCGACGCGAGCGTTGCGTGCACGAGACGCGCGTGCAGGTCCGGGGCGTGGCGGACGTCGGCGTCGGTGAACAGCAGGAACGCCCCGCGAGCGACGGCCGCCGCGTGGTGGCACGCCCACTGCTTCCCCAGCCAGCCGGGAGCCAGCGGCGGAGCATGGATGACCGTCAGCCGCACGTCTCCGGCGGCCCCCGCGCGTGCGCACGCCGCCGTGCCGTCGGACGAGTGATCGTCCACTACGATCAACTCCAGCAACGGATAGCGACTCGCCAGGATCGCACGCACGCAGGCCTCGATGTGCGCGGCCTCGTCGCGCGCCGGCACGATCACGCTGAGCAGCGGCGCTGGCGAGGGCGCCGTGTCGGGGAACTCCTCCAGCGATGGAGAGTCGCGCCATCGCCACGCGGCGACGGCGAGCGCGAGCCACCACGGTGCGCTCCAGGCGAGTCCCATGAGACCCGCCGCCGTACTCATGCCGAGCGCGGAGCCTCGTCCGTCTCGCCGCGCGAGAGCACCGTGGCCGCGACCATGTCCCCGGTGACGTTCGCAGTGGTCCGGAACATGTCGGGGATGGTGTCGACCCCGAGCAGGATCCCCATTCCCTCCACCGGGACCCCCGCAGCCATGAGCACCGGAACCATCACGATGATCGATCCACCGGGAATGCCCGGTACCGAGAAGGTCGTCAGGACGACCGTGAGGACGACGGACGCCATCTGCGCCGGTCCGAGCGGGACGCCGTACAGGTGGGCGATGAAGACGACGCCGGTCGTCACCCCGAGCGCCCCACCGACGCGGAACGTCGAGGCGGCGAGCGGGAGGAAGAAGCTGGTGATCTGCTCCGGTAGGAGGAGGCGCGAGCGCGCGCTCTCCATCATCGCCGGGAGCGACGCCAAGGAGGACCGGGCGCTGAAGGCGACGGCCTGTGCGGGAAAAATCGCGCGCGAAAACCGGACGACGCCGAACCGACCGACGATCGTTGCCAGGGGGTACAGCAGCACAACAGCGAACACGACGACGACCACCACGGTCACGGCCACGTAGCCGACCAGCGCGCCCGCGGCGCTCACCCCGAGCTTCGCCGCTAGCGGCACGGCGAGGGCGAAGACGCCGATCGGCGCGGCTTCCAGCACCCAGCGCACCAGCGTGAGTGCCGCGTCGGCAACGCCGCGGAAGAAGCCCACCATGAGGGCGCGCGTCTCGCCCGTTAGGCGCGAGAGCGCGAGGCCGAAGCAGACCGAGAAGACGATGAGCGGGAGCATCGCGCCGTCGGCCGCGGCCTTCACCGGGTTGACCGGCACGAGCTCCGTGAGCCATTGCGCGAAGCCCGGAATCTTGCCGACGCTTTCTGCCGCCGCCGTCGTCGCGCTTTCCCCGCTCGCGCGCAGGGCGGCGACCGCGGACGGGTCGAGCGGAATGAGTCCCATCAGCGGCGGTGCCAGCACCGCAGCGAAGACGCCGCCCGCAATGAGCAGAGCGAGGAAGAGGACGAGCGCCCGGGTCCCGATGCGCCCGATGGTTCGCGCATCGGGGGCCGAGGTGACGCCGACGATGATGCTGCCGACGACGAGCGGGACGACGGTCATGCGAATCGCATTGATCCACAAGGTCCCCAGCGGCTCGATGAACGCCACGAGCCCGGTGAGCGCGGGAACGTGTGCCACGGAGATGGTTATGCCGAGCGCCATCCCCAACGCCAGGGCCGTCAGGACTTTCGTTGTCAGAGACACGCGCCCAAACTACCGGAACGGCACCGCGGGCGCGAGATACCGGCGGCGGTGGTCTTACCGACCCTTTCTTCCCCATGGGAGTACGGCATGACGTTCAAGACGGCGACGGAGCTGTTCAACGAATCGCGCGCGCGCGTGACGGAGCTGTCGCCCGAAACGGCGATGCACGCGCGCGATGCGCACCCCGGCACCGTGTTCCTCGACTGCCGCGAGCCTAACGAATGGAACCTCGGGCGCGTCATGGGAGCGCTCTTCATCCCGCGCGGGATCCTCGAGACCAACGTCGAGGCCGCGATCCCGCGCGATCGGAAGGTCATCATCTACTGCTCCAGCGGGAACCGGTCCGCGCTCGCGACCGAGACGCTGCAGCTGATGGGCTACGCCGACGTCGCCTCGCTCGCCGGCGGATTCCGGGGGTGGGTCGAGGCCGGGGGCGATATCGACGACTGACGGCGGTCGTTGCATGGAGCCCGTCGATCCCCGACTCGTCCATCCGCAGCTGCGTGGGCTCGCGCGCGCGCTGTCGGCGGAGCCGGGAGCGCTCGCCGACGTCGATGGCGCCGCCGCCCGCGCGGCCGTGGCCGTCGCATTGCGCCCCGGGCCGGAGGACCGTCTCGAACTCCTCCTGATTCGCCGCGCCGAGCGCGAAGGCGATCCGTGGAGCGGCCAGATCGCCCTTCCGGGCGGCCGCTGGTCACCTAACGACGACTCGCTCCTGCGAACGGCGCTGCGCGAGACGTGGGAAGAAACGGGGATCGACCTCTCCGCCCTCGGAGTCGTCCTCGGCACGCTCGATGAAGTGCGGCCGCGCACCGCAGCGCTGCCGGCGATCATCATCACCCCGGTCGTGGTGGCGCTCGACGCGCCGGCTCCCCTCATCCTCAGCGACGAAGTGGCCGACGCCTTCTGGGTCCCCGTCGACGTCCTGCGCGAACCGGGGAGCACGCGCGAGTCGCAGGTGCATGCCCGCGGCGTCACCTGGCAGGTCCCGAGCTTCGTCCTCGGTCAGCACGTCGTGTGGGGGCTCACCGAGCGGATCCTGCGACAACTGCTCGCGCGCCTCGGTTGATCCGCCGTAGATTGGGCAGCCCCCGACCCCAGGCTCCCGATGTTCCGCTTCCCCCGTTCGATCGCCGTCGCCGCCGTCGCCACCGCCGCGCTCGCCCTGCTCGCCGCGCCTAACGCGCACGCGCAGCGTTCGGCGCGCCTCGATCTCGCCGCGTTCGACGTCTACGTCGCGCAGGCGGTCAAGGCCTGGGACATCCCCGGGCTCGCCATCGCGATCGTCGCAGGAGATTCGGTTCTCTTCGCCAAGGGTTACGGCGTGCGCACGCTCGGCCGCCCCGAACCGGTCGACATCCACACGCGCTTCTCGATCGGCTCCACCACGAAGGCGATGACGGCGCTGGCCCTGCTGATGGCGGCCGATTCCGGTGCGGTGGTGCTCGACGCCCCCGTGCAGCGCTACCTGCCGGCATTGCAGCTATATGACCCCGTGATGACGCGCGAGATGACCGTGCGCGACCTGTTGACCCATCACACCGGACTTCCGGGCTCCGACCAGCTGTGGTACGGGACCACGAACGACATCGGCGAGATCGTCCGACGCATGCGCTGGCTCCGTCCCGCCTCGTCGTTCCGCAACAGCTACGCCTACCAGAATGTGCAGTACGCGATGGCCGGCGAGGTCCTCTCCGCCGCCACCGGCCGGCCCTGGCGCGACGCGGTCCGCACGCGCATCTGGGATCCCCTGGGCATGCGCGAGACGCTCCCTTCACTCGCCGCCACCGTGGGACAGCCCAATGTCGCCACGCCGCACCTCGTCATCGACGACACGCTCCGCGTGATCGAGAACCGGTCCGTGGATGCAGTCGCCCCGGCCGGCGCGGTCTGGTCGAGCGTGTCGGACATGGCGCGATGGATGCGCTTCGTGCTCGACTCGGGGCGCGTCGGCGGGAAGCGTCTCGTCTCCGAGTCGCGCTTCATCGACTGGCTCTCCCCCCAATCGATCGTCCCCCTCGGCGACTTCTATCCGACGACCGCGCTCGCCGGCGTGCATCGCGTCACGTACGGACTGGGCTGGTTCCTGCACAGCTACGCCGGAGACGAGGTGGCGATGCACACGGGGAGCATCGACGGCATGAGCGCGATGATTGGTCTTATCCCGTCGCACCGGATGGGCGTGTACATCCTCGCCAATCGCGACCACGGCGAACTGCGTCATGCGCTCCTGTATCGCGCGTTCGACCTGGTGGCGGGGCGTCCACCGCGCGACTGGTCGACGGAGATCAAGGCGCTGTACGACCGATCCGACACACGCGCCCGTCTGGCGCACGCGGCGTTCGTCGCCGCGCGCGTCGCGGGGACGACGCCGACTCTCGCCCTCGACCGTTACGTCGGCACCTATACAGATTCGCTCAGCGGCACGGTGCAGGTCACGCTGGCGGGAGGCGTCCTGCAGGCGGCGTGGGGCGCCGACTACGTCGGACCGCTCGAGCACTGGCATTACGACACCTTCCTCGCTCGCTGGGCGGACCGACGCAATCCGTCCACTCCAGTCTCGTTCATCCTCGACGCGTCGGGCACGGTCGCCGAGCTTCGACTGGGAGACGAGACGTTTCGTCGACTCGCCAGCCGCAACAGGTAAATGTGCGCTTCCGCGCCATCACGAGCTCGCCGCCACGCTCCTTCCAAAGGAATTTCGCCATGCCGTCTCCGTCCCGACATGCGACCTTCGCCGCCGCCCTCGTCTCGCTTGTCCTCTCGAATGGCGCGCTCGCCTCGGCCCAGATTCCCGTCAAGCAGGGTTGGGAGTGGTCGACCGACTCCGTGATGCGCGTCGTGCACGCCGTCCGTGCCGGCCGTTCGTTGCAGCCCAAATCGTGGCCGCAGGGAGCCCGCGTCGCCGTGGCGCTTTCGTTCGACGTCGACAATGAGACCGTGAACCTGCGCTTCGGGCAGCCGACCGTCGGTGAACTCTCGCAGGGGCAGTACGGGGCGCGTGTCGGACTGCCGCGCATCGTCGCGCTCCTCGATCGCTCGGCGATCCCGGCCACCTTCTTCGTGCCGGCCGTCAGCCTGATGATCGATCCCAGCCAGGTCGCCCTCATCCAGCGGTCCGGGCGCCACGAGTTCGGGGTGCACGGATGGATTCATGAGATGAACACCGCGATGCCGGGAGACGTCGAGCGCCGACTGGTGCAGCAGGCCATCGACACGCTCACCAAGCTGACAGGCACACGGCCAGTAGGGTACCGCGCGCCGTCGTGGAACTT
This sequence comes from Gemmatimonadota bacterium, assembly GCA_040007995.1. Taxonomy (GTDB): domain Bacteria; phylum Gemmatimonadota; class Gemmatimonadetes; order Gemmatimonadales; family Gemmatimonadaceae; genus SCN-70-22. The sequence continues at coordinate 13,785 of JBDTUA010000029.1, forward strand.
CTCGCCGAACACGATGTCGATCGTGCGCGACCTCGGTTTCACGTACGAGTCGTCGCTCATGGCCGACGAGCGCCCGTATGAACTGGATCAGGACGGCGTCCCGACCGGCGTGGTGGAACTTCCCGTCGAGTGGATCATGGACGACGCCCCACTCTTCTCGCCGCGCGGCTCCAACTACGCCTCGCCGCGCGATGTGGCGCAGGTCTGGATCGACGAGTTCGACCGCGCCTACGACGAAGGGACGCTCTTCCTCCTCACGATGCACCCCCACATCTCGGGGCATCGCTCACGCATCAAGGCCCTCGAACTGTTGATCGCCCACATGAAGACGAAGCCCGGCGTCTGGTACGCGACCCACCGGTCGGTGGCCGAGTACGTCAAGGTGCAGGCGGGCATGAAGTGATCGCTTGACCGTGGCGGCAAGGATCCGCGCCTCGCGAAAAGTTCACCGTCCGAGGAGGGAATTGCGCTCGGAACCGTGACGACTATAATGTTAGGGCGTCCTAAACTTGAAGTTCCCTGAGGAGAATTCGCTCGCTTCGCGCCCTTGGCTGCCTGTGTCCCACATGAGTTCGCCCCCCGTTGCCCCCCCGCCCGACCCGGAGCGAGTCCCCGTCAGTGGCCCCGACGCCGGCTGGCGGCGAGCGCGCGTCACGCCGTCGCTGGCCGAGGTGCATCGCACGATCCCGGTGCATGGCTTGACGTGGTGGCGCAAGCTCCTCGCCTTCGCCGGCCCCGGCTATCTCGTTGCGGTCGGCTACATGGACCCCGGAAACTGGGCGACCGACCTCGCGGGGGGTTCGCAGTTCGGCTACGCCCTGCTCAGCGTCATCCTCATCTCCAATCTCATGGCGGTGGTGCTGCAGGGGTTGGCGAGCAAGCTCGGTATCGTCACCGGTCGAGATCTCGCGCAGGCCTGTCGTGATCACTACTCGCGTCCGGTGTCGTTCGTGCTGTGGGTGCTGTGCGAGATCGCCATCGCCGCCTGCGACCTCGCCGAAGTGATCGGAACGGCGATCGCGCTCAATCTGCTCTTTCACATTCCCTTGTCGTGGGGCGTTGCGATCACCGCGCTCGACGTGCTCCTGGTGCTCTACCTGCAGAACAAGGGATTCCGCTTCCTTGAGGCGATGGTCATCGCGCTCGTTATGGTCGTCGGGGTCTGTTTCCTCTTCGAGATCATCATCTCCCGTCCGGACATGCGCGCGGTTGCGCGCGGCTTCATCCCGTCGACCGAGATCATCAGCAATCCCGCGCAGCTGTACATCGCGATCGGCATCCTCGGCGCGACGGTGATGCCCCACAACCTCTACCTGCATTCGTCGATCGTGCAGACGCGCAAGTACGAGGAGTCGTCCGCGGGGCGTCGCGAGGCGGTGCGCTTCGCCTTCGCCGATTCGACCATCGCGCTCTCGATCGCGCTCTTCATCAACGCCGCCATCCTCATCGTCGCCGCCGCGACCTTCCACACAACCGGAAACACCGAGGTGGCCGAGATTCAGGACGCCTTCCAACTGCTCTCCCCGCTGCTCGGCGTCGGGGCGGCCAGCACCGTCTTCGCGCTCGCGCTCCTTGCCTCCGGGCAGAACTCGACGCTGACCGGGACACTCGCCGGCCAGATCGTGATGGAAGGATTCCTCAACATCCGCATGCGCCCGTGGCTGCGGCGGTTGATGACGCGCGGAATCGCCATTGTGCCTGCCGCGATCACCGCCATCTTGTACGGCGAAAGCGGGACGGCGAGGCTCCTGATCCTGAGCCAGGTCATCCTCTCGCTGCAACTTTCCTTTGCCGTCTTTCCTCTCGTCATGTTCACGTCCGACAAGCTCAAGATGGGCGAGTTCGTCAACCCGACGTGGCTCAAGGTCATGGCCTACGGCATCGCCGGCGTCATCGCAGTCCTCAACGTCTGGCTGATCGTGCAGACGATCGGCGACTGGCTGCGCTGATGTATCGCCGCATTCTCGTGCCGCTCGAGCACACGCCGACCGACGACTGCATCCTCGCACATGTGCGCGCGCTCGCGAAGCACTGCAGCTCGTCGATCGTGCTCATCCACGTCGCCGACGGGTGGGCGGCGCGAAATCTGGCCGCGCTGAACCTCCGGGAGTCCGAGGAGATGCAGCAGGACCGCGAGTACATCGAGCGCGTCGCGCACGACCTCAGTGTGGACGGATTCCGCGCCGAGGCGATCCTGGCCAATGGCGAACCGGCGCGGGAGATCACGGCCGCGGCCGAGCGCGAGCGGTGCGACCTCATCGCCATGGCCACGCACGGGCACAAGTTCATCGGCGACGTCATTCACGGCAGCGTGGCGAACGACGTGCGCCACGCGACGTCGATTCCGGTCCTTCTCGTACGCGCCCCCGCCGGCGGTAAGCGCGCCCCGGTCGCGTGACGTCGAGGAAGGCGAAGCCGGCCACGAAACGCCCGGCCGCATCGCCGTCGGCGGTGCCTTCGGCTGCTGCGGCGGCTGCTCCTTCAGCGACCTCGTCGGCCGCGCCGTCGGGTGCGCCATCAGGTGTCCCGCCGGGTGAATTAACGGCGTCGGTCGAGGACTACCTCAAGGCGATCTACGGAATCGAGCAGGGAGGGGGAGCCGCCGCCACGACCGATATCGCCAGCAAGTTGTCGATTGCCGCCGCGTCGGTGAGCGGCATGGTGCGGCGACTCGCCGATCAGGGGCTCGTGTCGTACGAGCGCTATCGCGGCGTGCGACTGACCGAGACTGGACGTCGCGCCGCGCTTCGCACGATTCGTCGGCACCGGGTGATCGAGACCTACCTTGCTCAGGCGTTAGGCTACCCGTGGGATCGGGTGCACGCCGAAGCCGAGCGGCTCGAGCACGCGGTGAGCGACGAGCTGGTCGATCGCATGGCTTCGGCCGTGGGCGAGCCAGAGACCGATCCGCACGGACATCCGATCCCGACGCGCGAAGGAGTCATCGACGAGACGCAGCATCGCACACTCTCGGACGTGGCCCGTGGGCAGCGTTCGCGGGTGACGCGGGTGAGCGACGAGGACTCGGAACTGCTGCGGTACCTCGCGCGCATCGGGATTCGTCCCGGCGTCGTGGTGCTGCTTTCCGAACGCGCGCCCTTCGACGGACCACTGACGCTCCAGGTCGGGAAGGGGAGCTGCCAGGTGGGGCCCGCCCTCGCCTCGCGCGTCATGGTCGAGCTGCTCCCGGATTGACCTCGGCTCGGCGGCCGCATGCGAGGGGAACGCGCCGGTGCACGACGCTGTTTACCACTGTCTCCATGTCTCGCCCTCCGATGCTTCTCCCGATGCTTCCCCCGATGCGCCTGCTGATCGGCGCGAGCCTGCTTGCGACGGCGGCGCGCGGCGTGCACGCGCAGCAGCGCGCGTCGACACCCTCGTCGCCCGCTTCGTCGCCTACAATGACCACCGCGAGCGTGGACACAATCGCCGGAGCTTCTGCACAGCCGCCCCGCACGATCGCGATCGACGAGCGGCTCGTGAGCGATAAAGGACTTCGGCTGGGCGACACGCTGGAGCTGTCGGCCTCGCCCGGTGGTCGCGGAGAGCGAGTCGTCGTGGGAGCCATCGTCAGGCGGGCGGCCGATCCGTCGGAGGTTGCACGCGCCGAATATCGGGTACGCCTGCACCTGGACCAGCTGCAGCGACTGGGGGGTATCGGCGACCGCGTTGACCGCTTCGCCGTCGCCGTCACCCCAGGGTCAACCGAGCGCGCGCTCGCGGCCATCAATGCCCGAAGCTTCGGTTTCCGTGCCCACCGCTCGAGCGACGTGGCGGCGCAGTCTTCGCGCACCTTCGCGGTCGTCTCGCGCTTCAACCGGGCGATCGGCGTCATCACCATTGTCGCCAGTGCGATCTTCCTGCTCTGCATCATGCTCCTCAAGGTCGAGGAGCGCCGGCGCGACGTCGCCGCGTTGCGGCTGCTCGGCATCTCACGCCGGACCATCACGGCCGCCGTCGTCCTCGAGGCTTCCTTCATCGCGATGCTTGGTAGCGCAGCGGGAGTGGCCTTCGGGTACGCGAGTTCGGCGATCATCAACTGGCACTACCGCGGTGTCTATCGTACGCCGCTCGCCTTCTCGATCGTCACGTCGGAGACCGTGGGCTTCTCCGTCGCGCTCTCGCTGGTCCTCGGTCTCGGTGCCGGCTTCCTTGCCGCGCGACGCCTGACGGGCGTTCCGCCGCTCTCCCTCTTTGGCCGCTGATGCGCGCGCTCCTCGCCTGGTCCTCCCTTCGGCGTCACCCGCTGCGCACCGCGCTGGCGATCCTCGGCGTCGCCGTGTCGGCGGCTATGCTCCTTGACATGGTGATGCTTTCCAGCGGTATGCAGGTGTCATTTCGCGCCTTGCTCACGCGGCAGGGATTCGAGGTGCGCCTTACGCCCAAGGGGACGCTCCCCTTCGATACCGAGGCCCGGATCGCGGGCGCGGCCAGCGCCGAGTCGGTGGTGCGTCGGCTGCCGGGCGTCCAGGATGTGTCGCCGGTGCTGGGGACGACGCTGCACGTGGTGCGCGGTGCGAATGCCGACGCCGTCTTCGCGTTAGGCATCCGTCCGGCGGCGCAGGGTGACTATACCCTCGAACGCGGAACCGACGCCGTCGACGTCGACCGTATGGTCGCCAACGCCACCTTTCTCACGCGTGCCGGGCTTGCCCTCGGCGATAGTGTCGTAGTCGCCGCCGGATACGACGCCCAGCTGCACATGTGGACGGCACGGCGCCGGGTCGTGATTGCCGGCGAGGCGCGCTTCCACTACCTCGCCACTGACCAGCCCGCAGTGGCGCTCCCACTCGCCACGGCGCAGGCACTCGTGGCCGATGGAGGCGGCGGCTCTCCTGACCAGGTCTCGCTCCTGATGGTGAAGACGCATGCCGGAGTCGATGCGGAAGCACTCCGCCGTCGCATCGAGCGCGAGGTACCGCGGGTGACCGCCATCGCCACAGCCGACGCGGTCAAGTCGGTCGAGCAGCGACTGGGCTACTTTCGACAGTTGGCGTTGATCCTCGGTTCGGTCAGCCTTGCCGTCGGCTTCCTGCTCGTCAGTACGCTCGTGACGGTGAGCGTGCAGGAGCGGGTGGGCGAGATGGCGGTCATGCGGGCGCTGGGGGTGTCGCGTCCGCACATCGCGCAGCAGGTCATGCTCGAAGGGCTGGCGATCAGCGTGGTGGGCGCCGCAGGCGGTCTCGCGTTGGGGCTGGTGACGGCGCGGTACCTGAACACGATCCTCCGCGCCTTCCCCGGACTCCCAGCGGCGATCGACTTCTTCGTCTTCGAGCCGACTGCTGCCTACAAGTCGTTTGCCTTGCTGATCGTGACCGCGGTGCTCGCGGGCGTGGTTCCGGCGTGGCGTGCCGGCTCGCTTCCGATCGCTGCGACGCTGCGAACGGAGGCCGTCTCGTGAGTGAGCCCGTCATCGAGGTGCCGATGGGGCCTCCGCTGCTCGAGGCGGTCGATGTCGCGCGTGCCTACGCCCTGGCGGGCGTCCCGGTGCTCGCCGTGCGCGGCGTCTCCCTGACGATCGAGGAGGGCGAGTATGTGGCGATTGTCGGTCCCTCGGGATGCGGCAAGTCGTCGCTGCTCAACCTGCTCGGTGCGATCGATCAGCCCACGCGCGGACGCGTCTCGCTTCGCGGCCGCGATGTGTCCCGGATGAGCGACCGTGAGGCCACCGACTTCCGCCTCCGCCATATCGGCTTTGTCTTCCAGCGCTTCTACCTCATGCCGATGCTGACAGCGCTGGAGAACGTCGAGTTGCCGATGGCGGAGGCAGGCGTCGCGTCGCGCGCGCGTCGCGCACGGGCCCGCGAGCTGCTCGCGTATGTGGGGCTGGAAGCGCGCGGCGGGCATCGTCCGGCGCAGCTGTCCGGCGGGGAGCAGCAGCGCGTCGCGATCGCCCGGTCACTCGCCAACGCACCGGAGTTGCTCCTGGCGGACGAGCCCACGGGTGAACTCGATGCGCGGACCGGACGCGACGTCATCGCGCTCTTCGATCGCCTCCACGCCGACGGCATGACGATCGTGGTCGTGACGCACGACGAAGTGCTCGCCCGTGCCGCACGACGCGTGGTGCACATGGTGGATGGAGCGATCGTTTCTGACGAACGCAACGCGCCGGCGGCGGCGGGGGGCCCCCCCCGATGCACAACATCGCCCACCGCCACTGACGCGCCATCACCATTCCGACGCCCCCCGGGCTGACGCGTTGCACCGCCGATGATCCTCACCCTCGCCTTCCGCAACCTCGTCCTCCGCCCCTGGCGCTCGCTCCTTCTGCTGGCCGGCTTCGGACTGGGCGTCGGCGTCATGATCACGCTGCTGTCCATCGGTGACGCCATGGTCATTCAGTCGGCGGACGAAACGCTGGTCGGCGGCGGCGAGATCACCGTCCTTCCCGAAGGCGTGGACCTCGAGCTCCTCAAGACCGGCGGCGTCGGCGGGATGTGGTTCTCGGTCTCGAACGCGCGCTTCGTCGACTTGCAGCTGCTCGCCGCACCGCGCCTTGCCTCGCTGGTGCGTGCGACCGCCCCGCAGCTGGAAGGAAAGCTTCTCTACCTCCGCGGCCCGACACTCCCCGAGCTGGCAGTGAGGGGAAGTGGCGAGATCCCCTCCGCGACCCGGGCGGTCGGCGCCGCGCCAGAGGTGGTCGGTGGCGCGTGGGATGACGACGCTGGCGATAGGCGATGGGCCGCGCCAACAGACGCGCAACTCCGCGACGACATCGATCACTTCCATGAGACGCCGGCCGGCGTTCGCGAGCCGGAGAGCTGGGCCGAATGGCACTACTTCAACGTCCTCTCTGATGACCGTCGTCGGTGGTCCTTCCTCACGTTCATGCTCGCGGGCAAGGTTCCTGACGGGGAGTGGGGCGGGCAACTCCTGCTCACGATGCACGAGGAGGGGAAGCGGGCACGCCGCTTCTCACGTCGCATCGACCGGTCCGCCATCCGGTATTCCACGACCGACGCCGATCTCCGGCTGGGCGACGCCTCTGTGCACGTCCTGGCGGATGGTCGCTACGCCGTGCAGGCGCGCATCCCCGCGGAGGACGGCGGCGGGGAAGCACGGGTCGATGTCATCGTTGCGCCGGCCTCGGGCGCCTACTTTCCCGGCACGTCGTTAGGCGCGGGCGATTTCGTGTCGGGCTACGTCGTGGCCGGACTGCGGGCCTCGGCCACCGGGACGATATGCGTGGGATCGGCGTGCGAGCGACTCGACGGGGCGCAGGCGTACCACGACCACAACTGGGGAACGTGGCGCGGCGTCACCTGGGATTGGGGGGCCGCGCGCGCCGGGAGCCACACCTTTCTCTACGGTCGCGTGGACGCTCCGGACTCGCTCCTTGCCGACGCGCCCTACTTCCTGTACCTGGTCGACTCGATCGGCTTCCGCGCCGTCTTCCGTCCCCGTGAGGTGCAATACGAAGACGGACGCTCGATCCTCGTGGACGGACACCGCATTGCCGTCCCCTCGCGCGCCGTGATGCGCGACGTCAGAGGCAACGATACGCTGCAGGTCGAGCTGCTCATCGAGGATGCGACCGGCACCGATACGCGCGGCACCCTGCTGGAGCGCGGCGAGAGCGGGCGCGCTCGGGCCATCGCGCGCCCGTATTTCATCCAGATGAAGGGGGTGGCGCGACTGTCGGGGCGTATCGACGGCCGCGTCGTCTCGGGCGAGGGGGCCGGCTTCTTCGAGACCTATCGCTGACCAGCGACCCCGCTACCGGTTATTGAACGATCGAAGCAGCAGGGCGGCGAGCAGGGCGACAAAAATGAGGACTGCCGCCGCCAGCGACACGAGCGTCGTCGAATCACCCGGCCACGCGTCCCGTCCGGCCACCAGCCCCGCCCCCAGTGCGAAGGTGATCCCGGCAAGTGCGACGACCAGCAGGCGGCGCCGGCGCGCCAGCTGGGTGTGCGTGCTGGCGTGCGCATCCACCAGCGCTGCCTCGATCTCCGCCTCGGTAAGCTTGGGCTCGCGTCGCCGGAACTCGGCGATCGTGGCGCGCAGCTGCTCCGACAAGGCGCGCGAACGCGTCGTGGGGTGATGCTGGGTGTGGGGGATGATGATCACGACGGCACGCGGGTGCGGGTGAGGTGCAACGTCAGCGCAGCAGGAGATACATCCCGCCCAGCAGGAACGCCATCGCGCCGCCAATGAGTCCGCCGACCAGGATTGGCGGCCGCCCGCGACGGCGCAGCAGGTGATGCATCATGGTGATTCCTCCTCCTCGTTAGGGTCCGACGCGGGATCGGCGCCAGCCGTCCCGTCGCCCTTCGGCAGGCGCCCGGCGTCGCGCAGCGCCTGGCGCAGCAGGAACTCGATCTGGCCGTTCAGGCTTCGCAATTCATCGTTGGCCCAGCGCTGCACGCCCTCCAGCAGCGCGGGGTCGACGCGAAGCAGGAACGGACGGCGCGGCGTCATCGCCCCCCCGGCCGCGCGTGCGACACGCGGCGCGCGCCCTTCGCCTGTCCCGCACCAGGGGAGCGCGGTATCGTCACTGCCACTGCCTCACTGATACAGGCTCCCCGTGTTCATCACCGGTTGCGCGTCACGATCCGAGCACAATACAACGAGCAGGTTGCTCACCATCGTCGCCTTGCGCTCCTCGTCGAGCGAGATCACGCCGCGTTCGCCCAGCAGCGCGAGCGCATTCTCCACCATCCCGACCGCGCCCTCCACGATCATCGCGCGCGCCGCGATGATCGCGGCGGCCTGCTGCCGGCGCAACATCGCGCTGGCAATCTCCGGGGAGTATGCCAAGTGACTGAGCCGCGCCTCGATCACCTCGACCCCCGCCTTCTGCAGCCGGTCAGAGACCGCCTGCTGCAACGCGGCCGACACGTCCGCCGGGTGCGTGCTGAGCGCCACATCGTCGGCTCCGTGCGCATCGTACGGGTACGACTGCGCGAGCGCGCGCACCGCCGCCTCGGACTGCATCACCACGAAGTTGGTGTAATCATCGACCTCGAACATCGCCTCCGCCGAGTCCACCACACGCCAGACCACCACCGCGCCGATCTCGATCGGGTTCGAATGGTTGTCATTCACTTTGAGCTTCGCTGTCTCAAAATTCCGCGTCCGCAGCGACAGCGCCTTCTTCGTGTAGAAGGGATTCGCCCAGAACAGTCCGGCCGTGCGAACGGTTCCGACGTAGCGCCCGAACAACGTCAGGACCTTGCCTTCGTTCGGCTGAACGGTGAAGAGCCCGCTCACCCCCAGCACGCCGACTAGCACCAGCAGCGCCCCAACGGTCAGCATCGCCGGCGCTTGCTCTCTTGCGCCCGACATGAGGCGTTCCGCCCCGACGCCGGTAACGACGATGGACACGAAGAGGGCGACAAGCCCGTTGACACCCGGTTTGGCAATCTCGCGTACCATGGACTCACGTACTCCAATTGAATGGTATCGAGATGATATCACATTGATACCAACCCTAGCAAGAGTCCGCTCTGTGAAGCCAGATGCACGGCGGTCTTCACCTTTCGCCCCCGCGCGCCTTGACACTCGCCGCTCCAACCCGAGCATTGCCCGCATGAGCCCCTCGATTCGACTCGGCGCCCAAGGCTGGAACTACGATGCGTGGGTAGGCCCGTTCTATCCCAGTGGGACGCGCCCCGCGGACTACCTCACCGTGTACGCCCGCGCGTTCAACACCGTCGAGGTCGACTCCACGTTCTACGCCGTCCCGCCTGCCAAAACGGTAAAGGGATGGGGCGATCGGGTTCCGCCAGGGTTCCAGTTCGCGCTCAAGCTTCCGCAGGAGATCACCCACGAGAATCGACTCCGCAACTCGGCCGATCTCCTCGCCCTGTTCGCCGATCGCGCACGACTCCTCGGTGACAAGCTCGGCCCCGTCCTCATCCAGCTCGGCCCCGACTTTGGCCCCGTCGAGCTGCCGGCGCTGGCGACCTTCCTCCCCACGCTCCCCCGCGACCTCGACTTCGCCGTCGAATTCCGGCAGCGCGGCTGGATCCAGGACGGGATCGTCGCGCTCCTGGCCGAGCATCGCGTCGCCCTCGCGCTGACCGACGCGCGATGGATTCCCCGCAAGTCGATGCTCGCGCTCGCCGAGCGACCGACCGCCGACTTCGCCTACGTGCGCTGGATGGGCCCGAATCGCGACCTGGTCGACTATTCGCGCATCCAGGTCGACCGCTCACGCGAGCTCTCCTCGTGGGCCGCCGTCCTCCCAGCACTGGCGCGGCGCGCCCGCGTGTACGGCTACGTCAACAACCATTTTGCCGGCCATGCTCCCGCTTCGCTCCGCGAGCTGCAACAGTCGCTCGGACTCCCGGTGGTCGCCCCCGAGGACCTCGGCGACCAGATGAGTCTCTTCTAGCACGTCCCCGTCCACCAGCGGCCATGGCGCGGGGGCTATCTTCCCTCGTTCGTCTCCTCCCCTCGTCCTGTCCATGCCGCGACGTACCCTCGCTTTCATTGTCTTCGCGCTCGTCATGGCCGCGGGGTGTGTGCGCCTCGGCATCTGGCAAATTGGTCGACTCGCCGAGCGCCGGGCGCAGAACGTCGAAGTCGCGGCGCAGCTCGATGCGCCCGCCGTGGTGTGGGGCGAGGCGATGCGCGACTCGGCCACTGCGCGCTTCCGAAGGGTGCAGCTGACGGGACGGCTGGATTACGCGCGGGAGCTGGTCCTGACGTCACGCGGCATGCACGGCGCCCCCGGCGTTCACGTGCTCACCCCCCTCATCGTCCCGGCCGGACCGCCGATCCTGGTCAATCGCGGCTGGGCATACGCCCCCGATGGGATGACGGTCGATCTGTCCAAGTGGCACGAGGGGGATTCGGCGACCGTCGACGGATACATCGACCAGTTTGTTCCGGTGCGCGGGATGGTGTCCACCATGTCGCAACCGCGCGGCGTGCGCTACCTCGAACGCGACTCGATCGAGGCTCGGCTGGGCGAACGCATTGCCCCGTTCCTGGTCGTGCAACGGATCGGGCTCGTGCAGGGTGACACGCTCGAGCACCTCGTCCGCGTCGAACTGCCGCCGCTCGACGAGGGATCGCACCAGAGCTACGCCGTCCAGTGGTTTGCCTTTGCCGGTATCGCGCTCGTCGGCGCCGGGGTCGTCGCACG
>JBDTUA010000030.1:0-24619 GCA_040007995.1 Gemmatimonadota bacterium
GCAGTCCTGCCGAGTGTCGCGTCGACTTCCAGCGACGCCGGTGCGACACTCGTTAGCGTCTGTTGCCTTCGGTCATGCGTCGGTTCGCCGGTGTGGATCGTCGGTCCGGTGCGGGGACCCGTTCGTTCGATGCCTCGTCGTGTCGTTGCGGTCAGGTGGTGCGTTGGCCCGACCTCGGGGACTGTCGATGGACGTCGGTCGAGCGTCTGTTCGATTGCTACTGGTGACTGCGCGTGCGCCGGGACGGTCTGGTCGATGTAGCCAGCCGTCGGTGCGTCTACGACGACCGTCCCTTCGTCTTCAATTCCGAACAGCTCGTCGGCGGGTCTGGCGTGCGAATGGATGGTCCGCGACAGCCGGTCATGCGGCTCCGAACCGGCCCTGACACCCCTGCTCGGTCCCTCACCGACTCTTTCCCGCCCTTCTGTAGCATATACCACCGTGATACTGTTTCACTTCTCCGGATTGGTGCAGTTTTCATAGGAGAAAAAAAATTGAAATTCGTACCATGCCACTCGCGGACTTTCCGGAGGGGCGCCGAAACGGGGGGTAAACGGGGTGCCGAAAGCGCGTCCAGGCCGGATTACGGGCAACAGACACCGCACGACCTTCCCGATCGTGCTCCCCGAGCGGAAGCCGCATTGGAGCGACATCGAGATCGCCCTGCTCGTGCGACTGGCAACCGCACGGGCCACCACCAAGCAGATCGCCTTTGAGCTGAAGCGGAGCGAACAGGCCATCCGGCTCAAGGCGTCGCGGATGGGGCTCTCGCTGACCGCGCACGAGGTCCGCCGCAGCGCCCGTCGTCATCTCAAGCGGCAGGGGGGGGTGATGCTCGCCGAGGCAAAGAGCCTGCGCGCTCGCCCGGCCATCAAGGCCACGATCGACTTCGACCTCTCCTCGCTCAGTCGCCAGGAACGGCTACAGCTCATCGAGCGGCTGCTGCAGCTGGAGCGCGACGAGCTGGGGGATGACAGCGGGGAGTCGTCCCGGATCACCCGTCCCGGTCTATGTATCGAGTGCGGGCGGCGGGCGCTCCGCGTCCCCAAGCGCTACGATGCGAGCGCCGACCGGTCGGCCCACAATCGCCGCGCCAATACGGCGCATGTGGAGAGTCGGGAGCGCCTGGGATGGACCGGACGACCAGAGGATCACCCGGCATACGACGGCGACGATCTGGCGGCGCTCTATCGATTGATGCGGGAGGACCGCGCGCAGCAGCGAGAGGAGGCGCGCGCCCGGGCGAAAGAGGGCGATCCCGGGTCGAAGAACCGATGAGAGGCGATCGCGTCGCAGATCACCCGAGGAGTATCCAAATGGAGTCCATACAGGAAGAAGGCCTGACCCTGCCGCTGCAGTCGAGCGTCGTCGCCGAGTTGGCCGGCGTTGGCTCGGGATCCACGATCGTTCCGCCGGCACCTGTGCTCGAAACACTGACCCTGGCCGACCACGCGACGATGGCGACGCAACCCGCGATCATGATCCGGAGCGACCCTTCGCCGATGAACTACGTCGACGGCTATCTGATCCCGGTGCCCGCCAGCAACAAGGAGTCGTACCGGGAGATGGCGCGCCAGGCCGCCGTGATCTTCAAGGAGTTTGGGGCAACGCGCGTGGTGGAGTGCTGGGGCGATGACGTGCCCGAGGGCAAGGTCACCGACTTCAAGCGCGCTGCCAAGGTCGAAGGGGAAGAGGTCGTCGTCTTCTCCTGGGTCGAGTATCCGTCCAAGAGCGTGCGAGATACCGCCAACCGGAGAATGCGGGAGGATCCGCGTATGAAGGAGCTGGGGAGCCCCATGCCATTCGACGACACGCGCATGAGCTTCGGTGGCTTTGTGCCTATTCTCGACACCGACGGAGAGTCGAAATGAGTGCCAACGGCTTCAGCTGGTTCGAGCTCGTGACCAGCGACCTCGACGCGGCGGCCGCCTTCTATGGAAGAGTGCTGGGATGGACAGCGGCGGATTTTCCCGGCTCGCCCGAGCGCTATCTCATCGTTCGGGCACAGGACGAGGACGTCGGTGGCGTGATGGCGCTCCCGGCAGGAATGTCGCAACCCTTCTGGCTGACCTATGTCGGCGTGCCTGATCGCGACGCCGCCGTTGCCTCGCTGGCCGGCCAGCGGGCCACGATCGTTCGCAGCTTCGAGGTGCCGAATGTCGGCGCGATTGCGCTCGTCGAAGATCCGCAGGGCGCGGGCTTCGCGGTGATCCAGGGATACCGCGAGGGCGAGAGCAAGTCCTTCAGCACCACCAAGGTTGGCCACCTCAACTGGAATGAATTGCACACCACCGACTGGGAAGTAGCATGGGACTTCTATTCCGGGGTGTTCGGCTGGAAGAAGGACACGGCCATGGACATGGGCGCGATGGGGACATACCAGATCTTCTCGATCAACGGCGATCGCGCCGGCGCGATGATGAACAACTCGAATGTGCCGATGCCGATCTGGGTGCCGTATTTCGGCGTGGAGAGCGCCTCTACCGCGGAGCAGCTCGTGCGCGAGCACGGCGGAAAGGTCACGCAGACGCCGCACGAGGTGCCAGGCGACCGATTCATCCTGGAGGCGACCGACCCGCAGGGCGCCAGATTCGCGCTCGTCGGAGGGCGGTGACGACGGCACTCCGTCGTTCTGGTGTAGGGCAGCCACTGAATTTGCCAGAAGCCGACACGGGGCACAGAATGACAATCTCGTCGCCCGCTGGTCGCCCTCTCGTCCCCGACGTCCCATGCTATTTCGCTCACTCCTGCTCTCGACCGGGCTGCTGGTCGCCGTTGCGGCGCACGGCGACGCCCAGCGGGTAGAGGTTCGCTACGCCGCCCCCATCGAAGGGCCGCGGACCGGACGTCTCTTCGTCATCTTCGCCCGCAATGGCCAGCGTGAACCACGCCTGCAGGCCGGGAGCTACGGCGGCACCGCCCCGATGTTCGGCGCTGACGTGAGTGAGTGGCGCGCGGGCGAGCCCGCGGTGATCACCGCCGACACGCTCGGCTACCCCTTCGCCTCCCTCCGCGAGCTGCCGGCCGGCGACTACACGGTGCAGGCGCTCCTCAACGTCTATACCAAGGTCACGCGCGCCGACGGGCACACGCTGTGGGTACACTGGGACCAATGGGAGGGGCAGCACTGGAACGTCTCCCCGGGGAACCTGGTGAGCGAACCGATCAGCGTGCGCTGGGACCCGAAGTCCTCGACCCCGGTGCGCCTCACGCTCACGCGTGCGCTCCCGCCGGTCGTCGTTCCGCCCGATACCCGGTGGGTCAAGCGCATCAAGATGAAGTCGCCGTCGCTCACCAAGTGGTGGGGACACGATACCTACATCGGCGCAACCGTCCTCCTCCCCAAGGGCTTCGACGACGAACCGACACGGCGCTTTCCGGCGGTCTACGTCCAGGGGCACTTCGGGCTCGGCGCGCCGTTCGGCTTCGACGACCAGCCGGGGAGCGAGACGGCGGAGCAACGCGCCACGCGCCTCAAGCGCAGCGCACGCGAGCCCGGGTGGATGTTCGGCGAGAGCTGGCAGCAGAGCGATATGCCGCGCTACGTCGCCATCACCTGGCAGCACCCCACTCCGTACTACGACGACTCGTACGCGGTGAACTCGGCCAACACCGGGCCGTATCAGGATGCGCTGCTTACCGAACTGGTCCCGGCGCTGGAGAAGGAGTTCCGCCTGATCGCCGAGCCGAACGCCCGCTTCCTGACCGGGGGCTCGACAGGGGGATGGGAGTGCCTCGCCCTCCAGATCCAGCGCCCCGACTTCTTCGGCGGTGGCTGGTGCCTCTATCCCGACCCGGTCGACTTCCGGCGCAATCAACTGGTCGACAACTACGCCGACACCAACGCCTTCGTCCCCAACGGTGCACAGCCGCCGGTGCCCGAGCGCTACATGATGCAGACCGAGGAGGGGCAGCCGCTCGTGACGGTGCGACAGATGAGCCAACTCGAGGCGACGCTCGGGACCAAGGCGCGGAGCGGACAACAGTTCGACGCCTTCGACGCCTCCTACGGGCCCGCCGGCGCCGACGGCTATCCGCGCCGTCTCTGGAACCGGCGCACCGGGACGATCAATCGCGATGTGGCCGACTACTGGCGCGATCACTTCGACCTCACCGTCTTCCTCAAGAAGAACTGGCCGAGGATCGGACCGCTGCTCACCGGCAAGGTGCACACGTATGTCGGCGACATGGACAACCACTACCTGCAGCTGGCGGTCTACCTGATGGAGGAGGAAGCGGCGAAGCTGGACGGGCCGAAGGCCAACTTCACCTTCGAGTACGGCCGTCCCAAGAAGCCGCACGGATGGCAGCCGTTCACCAATGCGGAGCTGATCCACATGATCGAGGCGTTTCGTCAGGCGCGGCGGGTCCAGCCGTAGACGGTGCCGGGTAGCGCCGTCGCGCTTCCCCTTGACAGGAGTCCCGGTGCGGCGCGATATACCTAGCTAATTATGTATAGGTAGCTTGGTATGAAGCGCGCACGCAACGACATCCTGCAGGGCACCCTCGACCTGCTCGTCCTCAAGTGCCTCGCCGCGCAGGGGAGCATGCATGGATACGCGCTCACGGCGCACATCCAGCGCGTCTCGGCCGAGCAGCTTCGGGTCGAGGAAGGGTCGCTCTATCCCGCCCTGCACCGGATGGAGCAGGCCGGCTGGGTCAAAGCCGAGTGGGGGTCGACGGAGAAGAACCGGCAGGCGCGCTTTTACGGCATCCTGGCGGCCGGCAAGCGGCAGTTGGCTGAGGAGGAGGCCTCGTGGGCCCGACTGCGCGACGGGGTCCAGCGGGTGCTGCGATATGCGTGAGCGACGACGTTAGCGCCCCCGCGCGCGTGCTGCCCGCATTGTCGCTCCAGTCGCCCACCGCCTCTTTTGCACACGACCCATGTGGTATCGCCGACTCCTCAACGTCTTCCGCCGCGACCACCTCTCTGCCGACGTCGCGCGCGAACTCGACTTCCACATCGCCGAACGCGCCGACGAACTCGTGGCCCACGGCATGTCGCCCGAGGCGGCCGCGCGTGAGGCGCGACGCCGCTTCGGGCACACGGGCTCGATACGCGAGGCGACGCAGGACGCGGATCTCTTCACCTGGCTCGATGCGGCCTGGCGCGACACGCGCTACGCCGCGCGCTCCCTCGCTGCCAGCCGAGGCTTCACGATCGTCGCCATCACGTCGCTCGCGCTCGGCATCGGGGCCAACACGGCGATCTTCTCGCTGATCGACGCGGTGATGCTGCGCGACCTTCCGGTCCGCGCACCGCAGGAGCTGGTCGTGATCGACGAAGTCGGTGGGCAGGACGGAGCGGGGGATTACACGAATCCCATCTGGGAGCAGGTGCGCGACGGCGAGCACCCGTTCGCCGGTGTCCTTGCGTACGGCGACCTGTCGGTCAACCTCGCCGATGCGGGCGAAGTACGACCGGCCAACGGGCTCTGGGTGAGCGGAGGCTTCTTCGAAATGTTAGGCGTGCGCGCCGAACGCGGGCGCCTGCTGTCCCCCGCCGATGATGCACGCGGCTGTCCTGCGACGGCGGTGCTCAGCTACGCGTTCTGGCAGTCGACGCTCGGCGCCGACCCGGGAGTCATCGGACGTACCATCGCCTTCTCGGGACACCCCGTGGAGGTCATCGGGATCGCCGACCCACGCTTCCAGGGACTCGAGGCCGGCCGTGCCCCCGCGTTCTACGTGCCGCTCTGCGCGCAACCGGTCGTCGAACCGTCGAGCGGCTTCCTCGACAAGCGCTCCTACTGGTTCCTGCGGATCCTCGGCCGACTTCCCGCGCAACTCTCGCTGGCGTCGGCAAACGCGGAGCTGCAGGCGAAGTCGGCGACGTGGTTCCGGAACACCTTGCCGGCCGACTGGGGGGCTGAGAACCAGACGGAATACCTCACCCGCCGGCTGGAGGCGCAGCAATCGCTCGGCGCCCTGTCCGGCGCGCGCCAGAGCTACTCCGGCGCGCTGATGATCCTGATGTCCATCGTGGCACTGGTGCTGCTCGTGGCCTGTGCCAACGTCGCCAACCTCATGCTCGTGCGCGCGGAAGGGCGGCAGCGGGAGCTGGCCGTACGCGTCGCACTCGGCGCCGGGCGCATGCGCGTCGCGCGCCAGCTCTTGACGGAGGGGCTGCTGCTCGCGCTCGTTGGTGCGGCGATCGGGATCGGGCTCGCGTATCAGGGGAGCCACGCGTTGCTGCACTTCCTCTCCAGCGCGCGGGAACCCGTCTCGCTCGACCTCTCGATCGACCTGCGTGTACTCCTGTTCACCGCGGCGACGGCGGTGCTCACTGCCCTCCTGTTCGGCATGGCCCCTGCGTGGCGCGCCTTCCGCGTCGATCCACACGATGCGCTCACGGCGCACGGGCGTGGGGCCGGACACGGGCGTTCGCGCTTCGGCTTCGGGAAGATCCTGGTCTCCGCGCAGGTCGCCCTCTCCCTCGTACTCGTCACTGGCGCGGCACTGCTGTTGGGAAGCTTTCGCGCGGTCGCCGACGTGGACAAGGGATTCGACGACCGCAACGTTTTGGTCGCCGAGACCAACTTCCGATGGGACGACGCGACGCCGGAAGCGCGCCATGAGATAGAGCGGGAGGCGTTGGCACGCTTGCGGGCGATTCCCGGAGTGTCGGCGGCCGCGGCATCCTTCCGCACGCCGCTGGAGCGGAAGGGGTGGAACGGCTTCGCGAAGGTCCCCGGCGTGACGCTTCCGCGCGGCGATGACGCGCTGAGCTGGATCAACCTGGTCGGCGACGGCTACTTCGCGACGATGGGGATGCGACTGGTCGCCGGTCGAGACTACTCCGCCGCGGACCGTTTGGGCGGGCCGGACGTGGTGATTATCAACGAGGTCGCGGCCGCGCGCTTCTTCGCGAGCCGCAACCCGGTTGGCGCGACGATCCAGATGGAGGATGGTCCGCAGACGACTCGGTCTTACGAGGTGGTCGGCGTCGTGTCCAATGCGTCGTACCGCTCGCTGCGTGAGAACCCCCTGGCGCAACTGTTTCTTCCGCTGGCGCAGCAGCCGGACTATGCCGGCACGGTGTCGTTCGAGCTCAAGGCATCGGGGAGCGCCGCGGCCCTCCGCCCGATCGTGACGCGGGCGCTCGCCGAGATCTCGCCGCGCGCGACGATCCAGTTCCGGGAGCTCGAGCAGCAGGTGGCCGAGACGCTGCGTACCGATCGCCTCCTCGCCACCCTCTCCGTCTTCTTCGGCGCGCTCGCGCTGCTGCTGGCGATGATCGGGCTCTATGGGACGATGGCGTACTCGATCGCCCGCCGGAGAGCCGAGATCGGGATCCGCCTCGCGTTGGGCGCGGCGCCGGAGCGCGTCTCGCGCGAGGTGCTCCGCGAGGTCGCCGTGATGCTTGGGCTCGGGTTGCTGTTCGGGCTCGCCGGCGTCCTCGCGACGACGCGGCTCGTCGAGGGCTTCCTCTTCGGAGTCACGCCGCGTGAGCCGTCGCTGCTCATCGGATCGGCGATCGTCCTCGGCGTGGCGACGCTGGCCGCGGGCTACCTGCCGGCGCGACGTGCCGCAGCGATGGATCCGATGGAAGCGTTGCGGCAGGACTGACCCGCGTTAGGCGTGTTGTGCAATTCTCTGTGTCCTCTGTGTCCTCTGTGGTTAACTGCATTTTACCACAGAGGACACGGAGGAACTCTGGTGCGTAGAGGATGGGTGTCGCGCTCGCGGTGTATGTGGGGCACGAGAACGATGTACGTGGGTCCGGCGCCTACTTCAAGACTTCCTCGAACAGCTTCCGCATCGCGGCCCACGACTCCTCGTCGGCCTTGGCGTCGTACTTGAGCCCTGCCATCCCGAACGACTCGGCCTTGGGATTGGTGAAGCCGTGCATGACGCCGGCGTACTTCACGATCTGGACGTCGGCCCCCGCCGCCTTGAGTCGCGTGGCGAAGCTGTCGACGGCGGCAATCGGGACCATAGGATCCGCGTCACCGGCGAGGATGAGCATGCGTGCCTTCACGCTGCCGGGGGGGACCGTCGCCGCGGGCGGCATGGCGCCGTGGAAGCTGGCGACCGCCTTGAGATCCATCCCGCTCTGCGCCATGCCTAACACCACCGCTCCGCCGAAGCAGTAGCCGATGGCGGCGATGCGGGTGCTGTCGACATGTGGATCGGCCTTGAGCTGCGCGAGCGCCGCCTGGAAGCGCGCGACCATCGCGTCCATGTTGCCGACCGCGGCCTGCATGAAGGCCTGCGCCGAGTCGGGGTGCACCGTGTGCATCCCCGCGCCGTACATGTCGAGCGCGAAGCCGACGTAGCCGGCGCGGGCCAAGCGGCGCGCCTGTTCGTCGGAGTGCTCGTTATGTCCCCACCATTCGTGCACCACGAGCACGCCGGGGCGCTTGTCCGGCACGGCGGCGTCCCATGCCACGAGCCCTTCGAGCGGGGTCCCCAACGCGTTGTAGCTCACCTCCCGCGTCTGGATGTCGGGTGCTGCGGCAGCCGCCGGCTTGGATTCGCTACCGCCGCAGGCGGTGAGCGCTACCACGGTCGCGATGAGCGTGAAGGACAGTCGGCGGTGGGCGGACATCGATGCTCCTCTCAGGGGAATGCGTGCAACGTACGAAGTGCCCGGGACATGTCCAGCCCGCACTGGCGCGCCGGGAGGCCGAGGGTGACACTACGCGTGCGCGCGACTACGCGCGCACGCGTCTTCTCGCGCCCGCCCGCCGAGCGACTTCGGCCCGCCTCTTTCCCTTCGCGCGATGTCTATCCGTTGCGTCACCAGCGCTCGGCGACTGTTCGCCGTCGCCTGCGTCCTGATCAGTAGCACAGGCGCCGACGTCCGTTTCGCGAGCGCCCAGCCCGCCTCGACCTCGACGCGAGTCGATTCCCTCCCCCTCCAGCCCACGCGGCGCCTGCGCTTCACCGCCGATGAGGGGACGTGGATGTCGCTCGACGTGTCGCCCGATGGCCGTACGCTCGTCTTTGACCTGCTGGGCGACCTCTACACCCTGCCGATCACTGGCGGCACGGCGGTGCGCATAACGAGTGGGACGCCGTTCGACGCGCAGCCGCGCTGGTCGCCCGACGGGCGCGCGATCGTCTACGTGAGCGATCGGTCCGGAGCCGACAACGTCTGGATCGCCGACGCCGACGGCCGCAATCCACGGGCGGTCACGCGCGACGAACGCCGCAACTTCGTGTCGCCCGACTGGACCCCGGATGGCGACTTCGTGGTCGTGTCGCGCAGCATGGAAATCGTCAACCGGCCGCAGGACTATCAGCTCTTCATGTATCATCGCACGGGGAGCGGGAGCGGGGTGCAGCTGACGGGGCGGCAGTCGGCGGCGGCCGCAGGCGACTCAACGGCCCCTCGTCCGCGCGCCGTTTTCGGGATCGCGTTCGGCCACGATCCGCGCTACGCGTGGGTGAGCGCCGCCGCCACGAAGGGCTACGCGCAGGCACAGGTCGCCCTCCTCGACCGCTCGAGCGGGCGGCTCTACGGTCGCACGCAGGAGATCACCGGCGCGATGCGCCCCACCCCGAGCCCCGACGGCAAGTGGCTCGTCTACGGGACGCGTCGCGACGGCGTGACGGGTCTCAAGCTGGTGGAACTCTCGTCAGGCGACGAGCGGTGGATCGTTCCCGCGGTCGATCGCGATGACCAGGAAGGCGCCACGACCCGCGACTTCCTGCCGGGCGCGTCGTTCACCCCGGACAGCAAGGCACTGATCGCCTCGTTCCACGGAAAGCTCTGGCGCATCGAGGTTCCCGACGGGCGCACGACGGAGATCCCGTTCAGCGCCGATGTCGACGTTGGACTCGGCCCCCTCGCACGATTCGACTACCCGGTCGGCGATTCGATGGTCGCGGCGCGTCGCATCGAGCAGCCGAGCCGCTCGCCCGACGGGAGCGCGCTCGCCTTTTCGGCGCTGGCGCGGTTATGGGTGCAGCCGCTGACGGGTCCGCAGGCGAGCGGACCGCCTCGTCGCGTAGACGCCGTCGCAGTCGCTTCCGGGCAGGACACTGATGGCGCCTTTTACCCATCCTGGTCGCCCGACGGTGCGTGGATCGCCTACGTGACGTGGAACGACCTCGAGGGAGGAGACGTCTACAAGGTGCGTGCCGATGGCAGTGCGCCCCCCGTGCGCCTGACGAGGGCGAAGGCGTTCTACGAGAAGGTGGCGTGGGCGCCGGACGGACGCATCGTCGTCGCGCGTGGACCGCGCCAGCAGCGCATCGCCTACTTCGACGAATTGCGGACCGGACGGCCACAGGTGCAGGAACTGGTCTGGATCCCGGCCGCGGGTGGAGAGGCGACCGTCATAACGCCCGTCAACACTGCCCCGCGTTGGGCGTCGCAGCACTACGGCCTCCCCCACTTCACCCGCGACAGCACCCGTCTCTACTTCACCGACGCGATCGACGGGCTGATCTCGGTGCGCTGGGATGGCAGTGACCGACGGTCGCACCTGCGCATCGACGGATGGGAGTGGACGCGCAACCCCCCCGCCCTTGCCGACGAGATCCTGCTCTCGCCCGCCGGCGATCACGTGCTGGCACTCGTCAACCAGCAGGTCTGGCTCGTCGACGTCCCTCCGACCGGCGAGCGGCTGCCGAACCTCTTTCTCCCGTCGGCGACCACCCCGCTCCCGGCCAGGCGCCTAACGACCGTGGGCGCCGACTTCATCGAATGGGGCACCGGCGGACGCACCGCCCACTGGGCGCTCGGCGACTCCTACTGGTCCTACGACCTCGCAACGGGAAAGGCGATCGAGCGAACGGGCATCTCCGTTCGCATGTCGCGCGACGTCCCGCGCGGGAGCGTGGCGTTGCGCGGGGCGAGAGTGATCACGATGAAGGGCGACGAAGTGATTGAGAACGCCGACGTCGTCGTCACCGACAACCGTATCACCGCCGTTGGCGCACGGGGAGCGGTGACGATTCCGGCTGGTGCGCGCGAGATCGACGTCGCGGGGAAGACGATCCTCCCCGGCTACGTGGACGTGCATGCGCACATGTGGGCGCCGTGGGGCGTGCACCGCAAGCAGGTCTGGGAATACCTCGCCAACATGGCCTACGGTGTCACCGCGACGCGCGACCCGCAGACGATGACCCCCGACGTGATCACCTACGCCGACGAGGTGGCCACTGGCGACATCCTCGGGCCGCGCATCCTGAGCACCGCGCGCGGCATTTTCGCCGCCGAAGACATCAAGAGCCTCGACGACGCCCGCAACGTCGCGCGCCGTTACGCCGACTACTACCACACCGGGACGATCAAGAACTACCTCGTCGGCGACCGGATCGAGCGGCAGTGGCTGGTGATGGCAGCGCGCGAAAAGCAGCTCACGCCGACGTCGGAGGGAACGAGCGATTTCAAGATGAACCTCACGCTGGCGCTGGACGGCTTCGCCGGAGTCGAGCACGAGCTGTCGCTGACCACGGTCTACGGCGACGTGGTGAAGCTGCTCGCCGAGAGCGGGATCACCTACACGCCGACGCTCATCGTGACCGGCGCGGGGCTGGCGGGGGAGAATCTCTGGTACCGTGACGTGGACGTGCACGACGATGCCAAGTTGCGTCGCTTCCTTCCGCACGAGGAGCTGGACCGCCGCACGCTGCGACGCGGCGTGCTCGCCCTCCCCAACCAGTACGAGATTTCGCACCTGGCGCAGTCGGTGCAGAAGGTCGTTGCCGCTGGCGGCAGAGTCGCCCTCGGCGCGCACGGCCAGCTGCAAGGCATGGGCGCGCACTGGGAGCTGTGGATGCTGCAGTCGGGTGGCCTCACCAACCATCAGACGCTGCGCGTCGCCACGCTGTACGGCGCCGAATCGATCGGGCAGGGGAAGAACTTCGGGTCGATTGCACCCGGCATGCTGGCCGACTTGCAGGTACTGGACCGGAATCCGCTCGACGACATCCGGAACTCCATGTCGATCCGCTACGTGATGGTCAACGGACGATTGTACGAGACGGAGTCGCTGCGCGAGGTCTGGCCGCGGCAGCGGGAGTTGCCGCGGCAGTGGTGGCAGGGGGAGGGTGAGCGGCGGTGAGGGTGGGCGCATCATGGCGATGGTCGCGGCATGAACCATCGCGATGCGCAGTGGCGGCATCCGTTGATGCGGCCGCGTGACCGATCCCGGACTTCCCGGTCCGCCTCGCTTCCCTGATCACCGCGTCACGAGGCGCAGCCCTGCAATGGCGGCGACGTCTGTCGTGGACGACCGACTATCGCGAGCGTGAGCGCGACGAGAATGAGCAGTGCGGCGACCAGGAAGGTGCTGCGCATCCCCGTCGCGACCGCGTCGGGTCGCGCCGACGCGATGTCGGCACTCGCCGATGCCGCAGCGAAGACCGCCCCCATCACCGATGCACCGGTGATGAGGCCGACGTTGCGCGACAAACCCAGCAGCCCCGCGATGACACCCCGTAGCTCGGCTCGTGCGTCGCTCGTGACCGCGGTGTTGTTGGCCGCCTGGAAGAGCGCATAGTTGGTCGTGACGACCGCAATCGCTGCGATGTAGCCGGTTACGCCGAGCTGTCCCGGCAGGAGGGCGAGTGCGGCCATGCCTAACGCGAGACCGGCGAGGCCGATGATCGCCATGCGGCGCGCCCCGAAACGATCCACCACCCGACCGGCCGGCAGTCCGGCCAGCGCCGCGACGAGCGGACCGACCGACATCACGACTCCCACGCGAGCCGCGTCGAGCCCGAGTGCGCGCGAGAGATAAAACGGACCCACGACCAGCGTCGCCATCATCACCGTCGAGACCAGCGCGCTCGTGGCGAGACCTATGCTCAACGTCGCGTCACGGAACATCGGGAGCGGCACGAGCGGCGACGCAGCTTGCGATTGCACGACGAGGAAGAGCGACAGTCCCACGAATGCGAGCGCCAGCAGCCCCAGGTTGCTGAGCCCGAAGCTCCCGCGCCCTATCGTCATGGAGAGCGCGTAGGCAGCGAGCGCTGCGGCGAGTACGACGGTCCCCGTCGCGTCGAAGCGCGCACGTCGCGGTCGTACCGTCGCCGGGTCGGGCGGAATGGACACGACGGCGAGTCCGAAGTTCAGGATCCCCAGCGGCACGTTCACCAGGAAGATCATGCGCCAACCGAAGCCGGCGATCAGGACACCACCGAGCGATGGCCCGAGTGTGGTCCCGATGGCCGACATCGTCCCGAGCAGCCCCATGGCGCTGCCGCGCCGCGCCGTCGGTATTGTCTCCGCCACCAGCGCGATGGTGAGGGCCATCATGATCGCCGCGCCGAGCCCCTGCGCCACCCGCGCCGCAACGAGCAGCGCGAGCGTCGGCGCGACGCCGCACAGCAACGATGCCACGGTGAACACGAGGATACCCGTCAGCAGCAACCGCTTGCGGCCGACGAGGTCGCCGAGCCGTCCGGCGCTCACGATCAGGGTGGTCACGGCCAGGAGGTACGCGAGGACGATCCACTGCACCTGCTGGAAGGATGCGCCGAATGCCTGCGTCAGGGTCGGGAGGGCGACGTTCGCGATGCTGGTATCGAGCGACGGCATCAGCATCGACAACGACAGGCTGGCGAGACCCCATCGCACCCCGGGGGTCGTGGTCGCGCCGCGGCCGGCCGGCGTTTCCGAAGGGGCAAGTGCGTGCGACATCACGACCTCCGCGTTGGGAAACTCCGACATTGGAGTCTCGAGAAGCGTAGGGAAGACCGGGCCATGGCGGCATTCACGCCGCGTGCATTGTATTCGTGCATCCGACGCCACATATGCCGCTCACACTGCGCCCGGTGGATGCATGTCGACGCCCGATCTCAACCTGCTGGTCACGCTCGATGTGCTGCTCGTCGAGGGAAGCGTCGCGCGCGCGGCGCGACGGCTGCGACTCAGCCCGTCCGCGATGAGTCGCACGCTGGCCCGCTTGCGCGAGGCGACCGGCGATCCGTTGTTAGTGCGCGCGGGGCGAGGTCTCGTGCCCACCCCGCGTGCCGTCGAGCTTCGGGGGCGCGTCGGACAGATCGTCGAGGATGCGCGCGCCGCGCTTCGCCCCGCCGAGTCGCTCGATCTCGCGCGACTTGCCCGCACGTTCACGCTGCGCACCAGCGACGGTTTCGCCGAATGCTTCGGACCCGCCCTCATCGCGCGCGTGGGCGAGGACGCACCGGCGGTGCGGCTGCGCTTCCTCACCAAGCATGACAAGGAGAGCGCGCCGCTCCGCGAAGGCTCGATCGACCTCGAGACCGGTGTCGTCGAGGCGACGACTGGGCCGGAGCTTCGCACACAGGGGCTCTTCCGCGATCGTTTCGTCGGTGTCGTGCGCGCCGGCCACCCACTGAGTCGGGGCGAGGTCACGCTGCCGCGATACGTCTCCGGCCGACACATCTTGACCTCGCGGCGGGAACTCGACCGCGGCTTGATCGACCAGGCACTGGCTCCAACGGGACTAACGCGCGACATCTCCACGATCGTCAGCGGCTTCTCGGTGGCGCTGGCGCTGGCGCGCGGCTCCGACCTGATCGCCACCGTCCCGGATCGCCATACCGAATCGCTGCGCGCCGGTCTCTTCACCTTTCCTCTGCCATTCACCGCGCCGGAGATCACGGTCTCCCTGCTTTGGCATCCCCGCCTCGACGCAGATCCTGCACATCGCTGGCTGCGCCGGTGTGTCCGTGAGGTGTGCGCCGAGCCGCGACTGAAGCCGGCACCCTCGGGACGAGGCAGGGCTGCCGCGGGCGACCGCCGACGACGATAGGACTTTGGCCTCGCGCTGGCGCTCTGCGTGCCGCCGCTCGATACTCCCCGATGCCTCCACTCGACCTCACCACGCCGCCGTCGTCCCGCCCGGTGCTGCACCGCGGCATCAACCGGCTCGGCTTCTTTGCCCTCGCCTTCGGCTCGATGATCGGCGTCGGCTGGGTCACAGCGCTGGCGACCTGGCTACACGCGGCCGGTCCGCTCGGCGCCGTGATCGGCTTCCTCGCCGGTGGGATACTGATGCTCGCCATCGGTCTTTGCTACGCCGAGCTATGCGCGATGCTCCCCGTCGCCGGGGGGGAGGTCGCGTATGCGTACCTGGCGTTCGGCACCGGGAAGGCGTTTCTCGTCGGCTGGTTTCTGGCGTTTGGCTACCTCTCCGTCTCGGCGTTCGAGGCGATCTCGGTCGGTCGTGTGCTCAGCTACCTCGTCCCCGGACTCGACCTCTGGCCGGCCTATTCGGTTGGGGGTGAGGTGGTCTATGGATCGCATCTGGTGCTTGCGTTGCTCACCACGGGAGTGATCACCTGGTTCAACTACCGTGGCGTGCGTGGTGCGGCCCGACTCCAGACGGTGTTGACGGTGGGATTCGTCGCCGTGACGCTGACGTTCATCGTGGCCGGATTCGTGCGAGGTTCAAGTGTCAATGCCGAGCCATGGTTTGTCGGCCAAGGGTCGGGCGGGATCCTGGCAGGGATCGCGACGGTGTTCGTCACGGCGCCGTTCTGGTTCGTCGGCTTCGACACGATCCCGCAGGGGGCCGAGGAGGCCGAGCAGTCGGTGACGCCGCGCAGCATGTCGCTCATGATTCTGCTGTCTATCGTTGGCGCCACGCTCTTCTACTGTGCGTTGATCTGGAGCGTCGCCCACGCCGCGCCGTGGCAGCAGACCGCCGCCGCCGACATGCCGGCCGCTGCCGCCTTCCGCATCTCGCTTGGGTCGCCGGTGCTGGCGGACCTGGTGCTGGTGGCGGCGTTGCTCGGCCTGCTCACCAGCTGGAACGGCTTCTTCCTCGCCGGGTCGCGGGTGCTCTTCTCGCTCGGTCGTGCCCACATTGCCCCGCCCTCCTGGGGCTCGACGCACCCCATCCACGCCACGCCGGCGCGGGCGGTCCTGGTGACCGGAGCGCTGACGATGACCGGTGCCTTCCTCGGACGCGGGGCAATGGTCGCGTTCATCGATGTCGGGTCGTTCTGCATCGCGCTCGCCTTCATGGGGGTGACCTTTTCGCTCTCGCGGCTTCGGCGCGACCGTCCGAATTTCCCCCGTCCGTATCGCATCCCGCTGGGACGGGTAATCCCGACATTCGCCGGTTTGGGTGCGCTGCTGATCCTGATCGTGATGGTGGTCCCCGGTTCGGGGGCGGCGCTCGTCTGGCCGCTGGAGTGGGGGTTACTCCTGGCAGTGATGGCGCTCGGGGCGATCGCGTGGTGGGCCGGGAGCCGGGGGCGGCAGACCATCGACGAAGGGGCGCGCGCGCGCCGGATCCTCGGGGAATTCGCCGAGGGATAGCAGGCGTCTCCTGTCCGAGCGCCGTGTCGGGGAAACTCGACCGGGTTATGCACGCGGCCGCTGGCGGTGCCCGATGTGATGACGGCACCTCGCAAGACATCGCGGGAGATGGTAGCCTATCTACGACAATACCTTGGGGCTGCCGCAGGTCGCGCTCGAGCTTAACGACGTCATGCTGGATGCGGTGATCGTCGACACGTCTCACTCCCTTCCATCCTCACGACATGTCCCGTATCCCCCGATTCGTCCTCCTCTCCGCCTTCACGGCCCTCTCCGCCCTCGCGGCGTTCTCGACCACCGCTGCCGCACAGGACGTATCCATCACGCTGACCGAATGGAAGTTGCGCCTGTCGAAGGACACGGTGAAGGCCGGCGCGGTCACCTTTGAGGTCAAGAACCAGGGAACGGTCGCCCACTCGGTGCAGGTTGTCGGTCCCGGCATGGACAAGGGGACGCGACAGATCGGTGCACGCGAGGTCGCGACGTTGACCGTGACGCTGAAGCCGGGGACGTACGAGGTCTTCTGCCCGCTGGCGGAAGGGTCGCACAAGACGGCGGGCATGACACAGACGCTCGTTGTCACCGGCGCGGCAGCTCCGCCTGCGAAGTGAGGCGAGGGGGCGCTGCGCACGCACGTCAACCGACACGACAGCGCCGTGGCAGGCAGACTTCTCGGCGAAGCCCATCGCGTTGAAAACGTTTTCGGCGAGCGCCGCCTCATGTCGGCGACGAGCGTTTCAGGCACTGGTTGTTGGTGGCGTCGAGAACAGCCGCACGGGTTGTGAGGACGCGCGGCTCAACGTTTCGGGCGCTATATAGATATTGCAAGCATGAGCGCACGACCGTACCATCGTGCCGACCGTTTACGACGCACTGAGAGCACGACATGCGATGCATCCTGTTCGCAGGGGCGACGCCGGAGCAGGCAGGCGTGACAGGGTTTGATCCAGGATCTCGACCTTAGAGCGGATCCTTCGAACGAATATTTCGCATCAGGTGGCGATGGGCGCGTTCGCGTGCACCATTTCACAGTCTGCACCCCGCCGTTCGCTTCCGCCCGCTTCCAGGTCATCAGCATGCGCCACCCCCGCGCAGTTCTCGTCGCCACGCTCGTTACTGCGCTCGTTACCGTGTCGAGCACCGCCGACGCCCAGCACATCATCGGCGCGCGCGACGCCCGCGCGCGAGCCGCCGACAGTGTCTTCCAGGCCTTCGACCGCACAGACTCCCCCGGCTGCGCGCTCGGGGTCTACCAGGACGGAAAGATCCAGTACGCGCGCGGCTACGGGATGGCGAGCCTCGAGCACGGCGTCGCACTCTCTCCGCGTTCGGTGCTCGACGTCGGGTCGATCTCCAAGCAGTTCACCGCGATGGCGATGCTCATGCTGCAGAAGGAGGGAAAGCTCAACATCGACGATCCGATCAGGAAATACATCCCTGAGATGCCGCCCTACGGCGACAAGATCACGATCCGCCGCGCGCTGAGCCAGACGAGCGGACTGCGGGACCTCTATCTCCTGATGGGTCAGACTGGGCGCACATTCAGCGGGGACACGGTCGACGCGCTTCGGGTCATCCTGGGATCGACGGAGCCTAACTACGAGCCGGGCTCGCGATATCTCTATACGAACTCAGGCTGGATCCTCGCCGCGCAGATCGTCTATCGGCTCACGGGCCAGACGCTCGCCCAGTTCGCGCAGGAGCGCATCTTCGGACCGCTCGGGATGCACGAGACGCTTTACCATGCGGACGTCACGACGATCATCCCCAACGGCGCCGAGGGATATTCGCCAAGCCCCGGGGGCGGATTTCGCGTCTCCAGCTCGACCTACGATGGCGCGATCGTCGGGGCGGGGGCGGTGCATACGAGCGTTGAGGATTTCGGCCGCTGGTTGAACAACTATGACTCGGCCACGGTCGGCGGGCGTGACATCCTCGACATCATGACGACGGCGACGAAGCTGATCGACGGCTCACCGGCGTCGTCGGGAGCGACGCAGGCGTATGCCATCGGCCTGAGCGTCGGCACGCTGCGCGGGCTGCGCACGGTTTCCCACGGTGGAAGCTGGGCGGGGTATCGGGGGCATTTCATCCGCTTCCCCGACCAACGCTTCGCCGTGGCCACCTTCTGCAACCTGACGACATCGGGTCCTGACTCGCTCGCGCGCAAGGTCGCGGCGATCTACCTCGGCGACCGCATGCAGCCCGACAGCGCCGGGGCATGGACGGCGGCGCTGGAGAGCGCGGTGACCAAGGACGCGCCGGTGGCGAGTCTGCGCCCGCTCGTGGGCGTGTGGCGCAACGTCGAACGCGGCGAGGTCCGGCGCACGCGTCTTGTTGGGGATACGCTCTTCGGAGTCGGCGGGGCGCGCACGCGGTACGTACCGCTCGACGGTGGTCGTTTCCGGATGGGGAACGGGACGGAGGTCCGGTTCGAAGGCGACGGCGCGGCACCGTCGCGCATGATCGTTCGCACATCGGGTGACCTGGTGACGTTCACGCGCGCGGACACCGCCGCGCTCACGCCCGCGAAGCTCGCCGAGTACGCAGGAGACTATCGGAGCGACGAGGCGGATGCGACGCACACATGGACGGTCGAGAAGGGGCAGCTCGTCGTGTACGCGAACCACCGGCGTCAGGGCGTGATCGAGCCCTCCTACAAGGATGGCTTCACTCGTGGCGGCAACGTGATCGACGTGGTGCGCGACGCGAACGGGCGCGTCACAGGATTCATGCTCGAGGCAGGGCGCGTGCGGCACCTCCGCTTTGTGCGAGTGCGATAGGGAGAGCGCGGCACCGAATCCCGCGGTCAGCTTCGCGTCCGCCTGCACTGCAGTGCAGGGGGGCGAGCAACATTGGACGTTTCGGCCTGATACGAAGTCGCCGGTTGCGTGCTGACTCGTTCACGCCATGTGCTGCAGGTGTAGGAAGGGGTATTCGCCCCGGCGGCCTGACCGCCAGCTCGTCACAGGTCCTCAACAGGAGTGTTGTCATGTTCAGCCGAAGTGTGACCCGGCACAAATGCATCGGGCACGTGAGAGCCGCTCGTCTGTCGCGGCCACTCGCGATCGCGCTGGCACTGGGCCTCGCGCTTGGTGCCCGGCCCGTAGCTGCCCAGGAAGGGGGAGCGGTAGCCGGTGTCGTCATCGACGCCGCAACGCTACGACCATTGGACAACGTACAGGTTGCCGTCGAGGGGACGGCGCTTGCCGCCCTCACGGATGGCGCCGGCCGCTTCCGGATCGCCGCCGTGCAGGGAACCCAGATCACGCTTCAGTTGCGTCGACTGGGCTACCGGCCCGGCACGGAGTCGGTGCGAGTCGGCCAGACCACGCTCCGACTCTCGCTGGTGAGCGCCCCGGCGATGCTGAATGAGGTCGTCATTTCAGGAACTGCGGAGCCGGTGGAGAAGCGAGCACTCGGCAATTCCGTCACCAAGATCCGGGCGGCCGACGTGCAGCAAGTCGCGCCGTCACCTGGAGTCTCGGGCCTGATCAACGGTCGTGCCCCCGGCGTGGTGGTCATCGCCGGCAGCGGCGCTGTTGGCTCCGGACCGCGCATGCGCATCCGGGGTGCCGGGAGTCTTTCACTGAGCGACCAGCCGCTCGTCTACGTCGATGGCATCCGCATCGCGAGTGATGTGTCCTCCGGCCCCACCTCACAGGCGTTCGGCTCTGGCATCATCTCCCGCCTCAATGACATCAACCCGGACGACATCGAGAACATCGAGATCGTGAAAGGTCCGTCGGCGGCGACGTTGTACGGAACGGAGGCCAACAACGGGGTCATCCTCATCACGACCAAGCGTGGCAAGGCTGGTCGCACGGTCTTCACCGCCACCGCACGCAACGGCACGAACTGGTTCAACAATGCGCAGGAGCGCATCGGCTGGAACTACAGCCGGAATCCGATCACCGGCAACATCGATCGCTGGAATCCGGTGGATGAGCAGCACAAGATCGGCCAGGAACTGTTCAAGAACGGCATGAGCCAGAACTACAGCCTCGGCGCCAACGGCGGAACCGACGTCGTGCGGTTCAACTTCACGGGCGGCTACGCGAACGAGAAGGGGATCGAGCCGACGAACAATCTCTGGCGCTATACCGGCAATGCCAACTTGTCGGTGATGGCGCGGCCGAATCTCGACATCAACATGTCGGTCGGGCTCAACCAGCAGCACATCGATGTGCCGCAGGAAGCGGGGAGCGGGATGTGGTTCGCGGCCTTCTACGGCGCAACCCCCTACACAGCGAATGATAGCCTGCGACGCGGCTTCCTGACCGCGCCACCCGAGGCGTACTGGTCGGCGACGCAACTGGGGCAGGGGGCGAGCCGCTCGCTGGCCTCGCTGGCGGTCAATCACCACCTGGGCAGCTGGTTCAGCCAGCGCCTGACGGTGGGGACGGACCTGACCCAGGAGACGAACACGAGCTTCACCGAGCGCATGACCCCGTATGAGGCGCTGTTCTTCACCAGCCTCGTGACGCAGCAGGGGTCCAAGTCCTCCACGCGTCGTGAGCTGAACGTGATCAGCGCCGACTACGCCGGCACCTTCAAGACGCAGCTGACGAGCGGCATCCGCGCGAACACCTCACTCGGCGCCCAGTTCTTCCGGCGCAACACCTACAGCCTGACCGCCGGCGGACAGAACTTCCCGGTCTCCGGCCTCTCCACGGTGAACGCCACCGGCGGCACGCCCAGCGCGGGCGAATCGTACGTGGCCAACTCCACGCTCGGCTTCTACGGACAGGAGCAGTTCAGCTTCGGCGACCGCTTCTTCCTGACCGCGGCCCTGCGCGTGGATAACAACAGCGCGTTCGGCACGAACTTCTCCTGGATCAAGTATCCCAAGATTCAGGGAAGCTGGGTCATCAACGAGGAGTCGTGGTTCAGCAAGATCGGCTTCCTCAAGCCGATCAATGAGCTCAAGCTCCGCGCTGCCTACGGTGAGACGGGACAGCAGCCGGCAACCAACTCGGCGCTGCGCACATTCTCCCCGACCAGCACGGCCGACGGCTCGGGCGTTTCGCCCAACTCGATCGGCAATGCCGACCTGCGTCCCGAGCGCGCCAAGGAGTTCGAGTTCGGCTTCGACGGTTCCGCCTTCGGCAATCGAGTGTCGACCGAATTCAGCGTGTATCGGCGAGACACGAAGGATGCCATCCTGTCGCAATCCGTCGCACCGTCGAGCGGCTTTGCGGGATCGCGCTTCACGAACATCGCCGAGATCCGCAGTCAGGGGGTGGAATTCCAGTTGCGGGGCAACGTGATCGATCGAAACAACTTCAACCTCGAGATGACGCTGAACGCGTCGCACAACAACAACGAGGTGCGCAGCATTGGGGCCGAGCCAGGCACGCCGCTCGATCAGCAGTTCATCGGCACCGGCGCCATTCGTCACCAGGTGGGTTATCCCGTCGGTTCCTTCTGGGAACTCAAGGTCCTGAGCGCGGAGTTCGACCCGGCGAATCCCGGCAAGACGAAGAATGCGATCTGTGCCGACGGCAATGGGGGCTCGACCCCGTGCCTCAACGCGGCCGGCCAGGCGATTGCCCCGCGCGTATACATGGGCCGCGGGGACTCCCCGAACGAGGGCTCGTTCAGTTCGACGGCCACGTTCTACAAGCGCGTGCGCCTCTACGCCCTCATCGACTACAAGAACGGCAACATCCAGTTCGACAACGACTATCGCATTCGCTGCCAGATCTACTACCGCTGCATTGCCAATCTCGAGCCGCTCAATGCCGATCCGAAGCTCATCGCGCAGTACAACACGTCGAACATCCTGCGCACCACGTTCTACTCCGACGCCGGCTACGCCAAGCTTCGCGAGGTGTCGGCGAGCTACGTCTTCCCCGGCAAGTACGCGCAGCTGCTGAAGGCAACCGCGGCGACCATGACGCTCTCGGCCCGCAACCTCAAGACGTGGACGAAGTGGTCGAGCGTTGACCCGGAGTCGTTCTGGACGGTGGAACAGTTCGCGCGTACCGCGCAGGCACAGGTGCCGCCGCTCCAGCAGGTCCTCCTGTCGATGAATATCACGTTCTGATCGCGCTCGCGGGGCCGCCGCCAGCGGAACGACGGCCCCCGCCTTGCTCACTGAAGACCAACTATGAGATCACGAGACTTACAAATGCACCCCTACACTCCTGATACGAAGCGGCCGGCGTACCGGTCGCGAGGGTCGCTCGCCGCCGTCCTGTCGGCGGGGCTGCTGATTGGTTGCAGCTCCCTGCTCGACGTCCAGGCCCCGCAGCTGATCGAGGAATCCACCCTGCAGGTCGCCTCCAACGCACCGGTCATCGTGGCGGGCGCGGTGGGCGATTTCGAATGCGCGTGGGGTTCGTACACTGTGGCGGGTGCCATCATCGGCGATGAACTCGCCGATGGGCAGGGTAACGCCGCCACGTGGGATCTCGACCGCCGCACCAACAACCCGGCGAACGGACTATTCACTACCGCAGGGTGCACCAGTCCCGGCGGGACGTATACTCCGATCTCCATTGCGCGTTACTCGGCCGACAACGCGGTGCGCCTGCTGGAGAGCTGGAGCGATGAACAAGTCCCCGGCCGGCAGCTGCTCATCGCCCGCGCGACCGTCTACGCCGGCTACTCGCTGGTCCTGCTCGGCGAAGCGATGTGCTCGGCCGCCATCGACCTGGGACCCGAGCTCACGCGTACGCAGATCTTCCAGCTGGCAGAAGATCGATTCACGAAGGCGATAACCACGGCGTCGGCGCTGACGGGTTCCTCCGCGGATTCGATCCGGCTGCTGTCGCTGCTCGGTCGCGCCAGGTCCAGGATCGATCGCAACCTTTACGCCACTGCGGCGGCGGATGCCGCGCTCATTCCGAACAACTGGACGATGAATGTCCGCTTCAACGAGAAGGACACTCGCGTCGAGAACCGGATCTATCGGCAGAACGGCCTGGGGTCCGGCTTCACGGCTGCCCCCACTGTGCGCGGGGTGACGTTCGAAGGGGTGGCCGATCCGCGAGTCCCCGTGGTGAACACCGGGCGCATCTCAAACACCCAGCCACTCTGGATCCAGACCAAGTACACGGCGCTGTCCCAGCCCGCTCCGCTGGCGTCGTGGCGCGAAGCACTGCTGATCCGCGCCGAGGCAGCGGCCGAGGCGGGCGATGGTCCGGCGGCCGTCGGCTTCATCAACCAACTCCACACGCGGGTGAGTCTGCCGCCGTACGTCAGCACCGACATCGCGGCGATCAAGGCGCAGGTGATCGAAGAGCGTCGCCGCGAGCTCTTCCTCGAGTCGCATCGGTACTTCGATATCTCCCGCTTCGACCTGCCCGAGGTTCCCGCGCCTGGATCGGCGTTCTACGCTGGTGGATCGTTCGCCAGCCAGAAGTGCCTTCCGCTTCCCGACGTGGAGCGCTTGAACAACCCCAACCTTCGGGGCTGAGCGAGGCGGATACGGGCGTTGAAAGGGCGGCCGCTGAAAGTCAGCGGTCGCCCTTTCGCGCTCGCGGCGCGCTCAGCGATCGCCCAATCGCATCTGCGACAGCCGGACAGCGATGGCATCCTGTACGCGCTCGATCTCGCGCACCGGAACCGTCCAGTTGTTGGCCAGCATGCTGAAGAGCAGGAGACGTCCGTCGGCGGTGGTCACGTAGCCGGAAAGTGAGCGGACCATCTCGAGCGTTCCCGTCTTCGCGTGCACGTTCCCCATGGCCGGGGTGTCGCGCATCCGTCCGCGAATCGTCCCGTCGACGCCAGCGATGGGCAGCGCGTCGTAAAAGACGCGGAATGTCGAGTCCCGGCGCATGGCGTCGAAGATCGTGACGAGCGTCGCAGGGGTGACCATGTCGTTCCGCGACAGCCCGCTCCCGTCACGCACGATGAAGCCGTCGGGGAGCGCGCCCCATTCCAGGAGTTGAGTCCGGACGACGCGAGCGCCGCTGTCTGGCGTACCGACGCCGGTTTTCGCGCTCCCAAGCGTGCGCAGCAGGATCTCGCCGATGGCGTTCTGCGATGGCTTGAGAAAGTGGCCGAGGATCTCTTGCAGCGGGGGCGAGGAGACGGTGAGGAGCGGTTGGGAGGTGGTGGTCATGCCCCATGGCGACGCGTTCCCATCGACCGCGATGCCTCGCGACACGAGCGCTTCCTTGAGTGCGGTGAGATACGCCGCCGACGGATCACGCTGGGTAATCGTGATCATTGCCGAATCCCCTGGAGCGATCTCGCCGTCCACGATGATGAGTGCGAGATCGGAGGAGTCGGGGCGCGCCCGGATGCTGCTGCGTCCACCACGGCGCGGTGAAGCCGATGGCGCTGGGTGCGCCGTGCGGGCGAGCACGCGAATGCGAGGGAACGTGCGCGCTGGCGATGACGTCACCATGGGGACGTCGCCGAGCGCGGAACCTCCGCGCACCACGAGGTGGGTGA
>JBDTUA010000031.1:0-24258 GCA_040007995.1 Gemmatimonadota bacterium
TGGACCGGGAGAAGCCGGCGTTGGACTACAGGAGATAGAAGACGAGAAGACGAGAGGCTTCGACTCGCCGTTTATCAGGCGCTAACTTGCGTGCGATCGGGAGCCCTCGTCTTCTCGTCTTCTCGTCTTCTCTTGACTGATCTACTCTTCGCGCGCTCGCAGATGGCGATGTCGCTCGCCTTCCACATCATCTTCGCGATGGTGGGGATCGGGATGCCGCTGCTGATGGTGCTCGCCGAGTGGAAGTACCAGCGGACGGGTGAGCCGGTCTATCTCGACCTCGCCAAGCGGTGGGCCAAGGGGACGGCGATCCTGTTCGCCGTGGGAGCGGTCTCGGGGACCGTGCTGTCGCTCGAACTCGGCCTCCTGTGGCCAGGGTTCATGAAGTTCGCCGGTGCGATCATCGGGATGCCGTTTTCGCTCGAGGGCTTCGCCTTTTTCACCGAGGCGATCTTCCTCGGCATCTACCTGTATGGCTGGGATCGCATCTCCCCGCGCGCGCACCTGTGGTCCGGGGTGGCGGTGGCATTCAGCGGAGTGCTGTCGGGCATCTTCGTGGTGATCGCCAACGCGTGGATGAATGCGCCGCGCGGTTTCGTGATGCGGGACGGAGTCCCGGTCGACATCGATCCGCTCGTGGCGATGACGACACCGGCCGCCTTTCCGCAGACGGTGCACATGACGCTCGCGGCGTACGCGGCCACGGGCTTCGCGGTCGCCGGCATCCACGCCTACCTGCTGCGACGAGACCCGCGCGCGACGTTCCATCGCCGGGCACTCGAGATCGCGCTCCTGATCGCGGTCCCCGCGTCGTTGCTGCAGCCCATCGCTGGAGACGTCGCGGCGAAGGCGGTGGCCCGGCTGCAACCCGCCAAGTTGGCGGCGATGGAAGGGCAGTTCACCACCGAGCGCGGGGCGCCGCTGCGCATCGGTGGATGGCCCGACGAGGAGGCCGCCGTCACGCGCTGGTCGCTGGAGATCCCGAAGGGGCTGTCAATCCTCGCCTTCGGTGACGCCAACGCTGAAGTGCAGGGGCTCGACCGTGTCCCCCGCGACGACTGGCCCCCCGTGGCGATCGTGCACGTGGCCTTCCAGGTGATGGTGGCCCTGGGCTCGTACATGGCACTCGTCTCCCTCTGGGTGCTCTGGTGCCGCTGGCGGCGGCGCGCGCTCGCCGAGCAGCACCTGCTGCTCCGCGCGATCGTGGTCGGGGCCCCGATGGGCTTCATCGCGACGGAGGCGGGATGGGTCGTCACCGAGGTCGGCCGACAGCCCTGGGTCGTGCAGGGAGTGCTGCGGACCGCCGACGCCGTGACGCCGATGCCGGGGCTCATCGTCCCCTTCGTGCTCTTCTCGGCGCTCTACGTCTTCCTTGGGGTGATCGTCATCTACCTCCTCAGGCGACAGATCGCGACGTCGCCGCGCGAGCCGCGTCGTCCGCGGGACGCGCGTGGTGCGACGCCGCCGGCTTCGACGGTCGCACCGCCGCGACCGGCAGGAGACTGACCTGCATGGAATCCGTATGGAATCCGTCCTGACGCTTCCGGCCCTGCTGGCGGGGATCATGCTCCTCGCCCTCAACGCCTACGTCCTGCTGGGCGGGGCCGACTTCGGCGGGGGGGTGTGGGACCTGTTTGCCCGGGGGCCGCGCCGCGAGCAGCAACGCGCGCTGATCGGCCACGCCATCGGACCGATCTGGGAGGCGAACCACGTCTGGCTCATCCTGGTGGTGGTCCTGCTGTTCACCTGTTTTCCTCCCGCCTTCGCCGTCATCGGCACCGAGCTGCACGTGCCACTGTCGCTCATGCTGTTCGGCATCGTGCTGCGCGGCTCGGCCTTCACCTTCCGCACCTACGATGCGCAGGACGACGGCGTACAGCGGCGGTGGGGCCTGGTCTTCTCGCTCTCGAGCATCCTCACGCCAGCGGCGTTAGGCATCTGCGTCGGGGCGATCGCATCCGGCGCCGTCGGACGCGCCTCGACGCTCGGCGTGGTGCCGTTCGCGGCGCGCTTTGTCCATCCGTGGACCAACCCATTCGTGCTCGGAGTCGGGGCGTTTTCGCTGGCGCTGTTCGCGTTCCTGGCCGCCGTCTACCTCACGGTCGAAGCGGGGAATGACGCCGAGCTGCAAGCTGACTTCCGGCGACGGGCGCTGGCGGCAGGGGTGGCGGTCTTCGTCTGCGCCTTCGGGACGCTGGCCATGGCCGACGCGCACGCGCCACGGATCATCGCGGGAGTGATGCGCTCCCCCGCCGCGCTCCCGTTGCAGTTGGCCACCGCGGCGGCGGCGCTGCTCGCCTTCGGGGCGCTTATCGCTCGTCGGTATCACCTCGCCCGCATCGCCGCCGGCGCGCAGGTTTCGTGCATCGTGTGGGGCTGGGGCATCGCCCAGTACCCCTACATCATCCCGTCGACGCTCACCGTGCACGACGCCGCCGCGCCGGCGATCACGCTGCGCCTCACCCTCGGCGTACTCGCGGCGGGAGCGATCGTACTCATACCGTCCCTGGCGTATCTCTATCGCGTGTTCAAGGGGCGTCGTTCAGCCTTCGACGCGCTCGAGGAGTCGGCGGCGCCGCGCGGAGAATAGGCCTGTGCCGCGCCGACCACGTCGCCGCGTGACCCCTGCAGCCTAACGAACCGGCAACGGACAGTTCACCAGCCAGAGCGGCTCCCGCTTTCCTTCACTGGTCAGCGCGAACCGGCCGATGGTCCCGTCCCATCGCACGAATCCGACCCCTTCGCCCTGCCGTTGATGCAACGCCGAGAGGTCGCAGACGGCTGGCGCGCGGTCGTGCAGCGGTCGGGCAGTCGCGGAATCGACGACGAAGGCGTACAGCTGGGCATTGGTGCGCACGGCCAGGACGTGCCCGTCCGGCGAGAGCGCCGCATCGGTGACCTGCCCTCCCGGCCGCGACCGCGGAACTATCGGGAGCGAGTCGACCAGCTCCGCTGCCGCGGGGGCTCCGGCCGCGGCGGCGGCTCCGGCGCGCCAGGCACCAGTCGCCAGCCGGTACATCATCGTCGGACGAAGCCCGCCTGAGGCACTGCGCATCACGTCTTTCGTGAGCAGCAGCAGTGCACCGTCCGGTGCGACGACCATCGTCTCGACATTGTGCGGACTGTCCGGATAGCGCGCCCTCAGGACGTCGGGCGTGAGAACCCCTTCCCCTCCTCGAGCGAGCGGCGCCGGCTCGGCGACGCGGTAAATCGTGACCGAGGGACGCGACAGGCTGTTATCTCCGACATCGCCGATGAAGACACACCACTGCTCGCCGCGTGCCTCGCATCGACCGACCGCGACCGTCTCCCAGTCACGGTTTCGCGCCCCCTCGAGCCGCCAGCGGCCGCGATCGGCACCGGTCGTATCGAAGGCAAAGAGCATGGGATCGTTCCCGGAGTCGTTGACCGTAAAGATGATCCCTGGCTGGGAGACGCTCGCTGCGGCGGCCGAGTTTTCGTCCATGTCCGCGACCGCCGCCAGTCGTGTCGACTTCGCGGCGGCGGCTGGAGCACCTGCGCTCCCGTCGGACGATGGACGCTCCCTTGTGACAATGCAGGCTGAAAGCGCCGTGCAGGCCAGTACGGCGCGAACGGCGGAGCGCCACCCGACACTGCAACACGCGGGAGAGGGCATGAAGCGGCTGGTCAGTTAAGAATCGGCTAGCTTATGGAGGACTGTCGCCCCGTGATTCGGTGGCCCAGTACGCCGCAGTCGCACACAACCCGGCCCATCGCGCTTGACGTGCGCTGGCACTTGGCGAGTTTGTAGGAGGAACACGCCGGCGGCAATCACAACGTTTCACCCGATGCCGCCGCTCCGTCGCATCCACACCCTCCACGGGAACGCGACGTTCGAGTGCGTGCGCCCCCCCACCGCCGGTGAGTTGACCGTTGCGTAGCATCCGGAAGCACGTTCAGCACGGAATCGTCGTCGCCTCCCTTCTGGTCGGGGGGGCGTGCGCCGGCGATGGCCATCCGTCGACGCCGCCGCTCTCCGGCGATCCGCTCGACTTCCGCTGGTCGCTTCCCTCCGGCTGGTCGGCGCCGGCTGTCCCCGCCGACAATCCGATGTCTCCGGCGAAGGTCGAGCTCGGGCGCCGTCTCTTCTACGACACCCGACTGTCCGGGAACGGCGGCTTCTCCTGCGCCTCCTGTCACCGGCAGGAATTCGCCTTCGCCGACGCCCGTAACATCGCGGTCGGGAGTACGGGGGAACCGCACCCGCGAAACAGCATCGGCATCGCCAACACCGCATGGCTCGCGCGCTTTAACTGGGGCGATCCGCTCACGCCCACGCTGGAGCAGCAGGCGTTGGTCCCGATGTTCGGCGACCGTCCCGTCGAACTGGGACTCAAGGGGGAGGAACTGCTCCTTCTGGACCGGGTGCGGGCGGTGGCGCTGTATCGGCAGCTCTTCGCTTCGTCCTTTCCCTCGCAGCCGGATCCCTTCACGGTCGACAACATCACGCGCGCCATCGCCGCATTCGAGCGCACGATCATCGCGCTCGACAGTCCATACGACCGGGCACGCCGCGGCGAGTCGGGAGCGATGAGCGCATCGGCCGTGCGCGGCGAGCAGCTCTTCTTCTCGCCTGGTATGCATTGCGCCGAGTGCCATCGCGGTCCGCTCTTCTCCGCGGCCGCCGACGTAACGGGTGGCAGCACGGTTGGTGACGACGCGTTCGCCAACAATGGGCTCTATAACATCGGTGGAAACGGCAGTTACCCGGCGGGGAATCGCGGCCTGTTCGACCGCACGGGACGGAGCGAGGACCTGGGAAAGTTCCGCATCCCGACGCTGCGCAATCTCGCCTTCACCTTTCCGTACATGCACGACGGCAGCATCAGCACGCTCGAGGACGTGGTCGAGCACTACGTCCGCGGCGGGCGCCTCATCACGATCGGTCCGAACGCCGGGGACGGGCGCGCGTCGCCGTTCAAGGATCCGCGCATCGCGCCACTCACGCTGAGTCCGCAGAACAAGGTCGACCTGGTCGCCTTCCTCCGCAGCCTGAGCGATACGACGCTCATGGTCGAGCCGCGCTTCGCCAATCCCTGGAATAGTCGTTAGGCAGCGCGCTGGGTGACGAAGGGGCGCGGAAGCCGACCGGCTCCCGCGCCCCTTCACGCATTCCACCTCACGGATTGACCGGCGCGCCTACTCGCCGCCCGGAGGACGGCGCTGACCGCCCGGTCCACCCGGACCCTGCTGCGGGTTGCGCACGCGAAGCGGCACCTTCTCCCACTGCTCGGGAGTCAGGATCGCCTGCACCTCCTTCAACACCGTGGCGCGCTCGCGCTGCGACGCCTCGAGCTTCGGGCGCATCTTGCTGAACAGCGCCGCCATGTCGGGGTTCGCGCCGCCGTCCTTCATCATCTTCTGGACTTCGGCGCTGACGATCTTGTTCCTGGCGGCCACACTGTCGCTCAACGGCTGGAGCTTGGCGAGCTGCTCGGCGGTGAGACTGATGGAATCCTTGAGCGCGATGATGGAGGCCACCGGGTTCGCGTTAGCGCCACCGAGACCGCCGAATCCTCCGCCGCCATTGGCGCCGCCAGCGCCGCCCGCCTGCGCCTGTCCACCGCCAGGACCACCCTGCCCACCGCCGACTCCGCCGCGCCCACCACCACCGATCATCCCGCGGATCATGTCACGGAAGCGATCGGGCCCGACGGTGTAGCGCGCCTGGATCCCCAGCTGGAACGGCACGGTGATCCCGTTCTGCCCGGCGCGATTGGCACCGAAGCGCTCGTTGACTTCGTACGTGTAGGCCTTGGTGTTCGGGTCGAAGCCGCGGACGTAGAGCAGCGTATTGTCGGTGCTGCGGAACTGTCCCCAGCCGCGCAGGTTGTCGGAGCTGTGCAGGAGCTGGTCCAGACCGCCTAACGCGTTGACCGTCAACACCGAGATCGCCAGGCGCCGGTTCAATCCGAGGAAGTTCGGGCGCCAGTTGAGCTGCATGTCGAGCGAGGGCTGCCAGGGCCCGCGGCACGAGTTGCGATCGGCGACAGTTCCCATCTGGGTGGTGATGCACGAACGCACCGCGTCGGGGGCGTTGTCGAGCAGGCGCTGCATCCCCGCCGCGACGCTCGGATCGACCGCGGTGGACGGATTGAACAGGAAGGCGCGATCGTTGCGCGATCCGTCGCCGTTGATGTCGCTGCCGACGGTCGGGGTGAAGGGCGAACCGGAGCTCAGGCGTCCGAAGGCCGTGACTTCGATCGCCTGGCTGAACGGATACGTCACCGTCCCCACGAAGGTGTGGCGCCGGTCGAAGTTGCTCTCGGCCCACTCGCGAATGTTCGGGTTGCCCGCGGTCGTCGGGCTGCCGAAGCCGCCACCGCCGCCTCCGAAGCCGCCAAACGCACCACCACCACCCATGCCGGTGGCACCCTGGTCCTTTGTATGTCCGAGCGTGTAGGAGAAGTTGAGCAGCGCCCCCTTGGACGTGATCCCACCCAACGAGAAGGTGACCTGCTTCGATTCGCTGGAGAGGTCGGAACCGGTGGCGAGCACCTGGCCGAAGTCGGAGTCGAGGCGCGACCCCAGGACCGACGTCGCGCCGGTTGTCGGGACGATCGTGGTGGCATCGACATAAACCGGGCGCCCGCCTTCGGTCGGCAGCGTGAACTGCGGCGTGCTGCGCAGGTTCAGGTCGGTGTAGCCGGTGAGGGCGACGCCGCGCGCATACTGCATGTCGACGTTGAAGTTGTAGCGCTGCAGGAACCGGTGCTGCACTCCCAACGACGACCGGATCGATCGCGCCGCCGAGAAGTCCTTGTCGAAGACGGTGACGTTCGGGCGCGACGTCGGCAGGAACTGGTTACCACCGCTGGCGCACTGCGTGGGGATCGTCGACGGGTCCTGACCGAAGAGGTCCCAGTTCGGCGTCGGCACGCCATCGCCAATGCAGACCAGCTGCGATTCGTTGTCCGGAAGTCCTGTCGCTCCAGCGGCCGAGGCGACGAGGCCGATCGACGGTGCCGAGCGGAATTCGCCGATACCTCCGCGGATCACCCACGCCGGCGGGGTGAAGCGCCCCTGCGCCGGCACGCCGAGCGAATACGTGAAGCCGATGCGCGGGCTCAGGCGGAACTCGGTCGGCACCTCATCGGTGCGGAAGCCGAAGGCCTGCTGCACGGCGGGGTTGAACGCGGGGGTCGACCCGAAGTAGGACCCTTCCGCGCGCGCGCCCATCGTGAGCTGGAAGGCGCGGCTCAGGCGCCAAGTGTCGCCGAGATAGATCGCGGCGTTGGCCCCGGCCCCCTCGCGCAGGCGCGGGGTGAGGGTGCGGGTGTAGGTCGCCGGCAGCCCGGCCTCGAAGTCACCGAGCGAGTTGAAGCTGAACGTGCCCCAGCGGTTGCTGGTGACGTCGCGCTCGAACGACTGGAGGTTGAACAGGCCGCCGAGCTTGAAGCGGTGACCGCCGCCTTCGGAGAGCCAGGACGTTTCGTTGGTCGCCTCGAGCGTGTTGGTCTTCCCCTGCTGCGGAAGGCCGGTGTTGCCGCCGAAGGTCAACGACGAAATGCCAGACTCGCCGTCGCCGAGATCCGAGGCGACCTGCACGCGTCCGAACGGCAGTGTGATGAACGGGTCGCCGGCGTTCTTGCTCACCGAGGCGTAGACCTTCAGTTCGTTCAGGAAGCGCCCGGCGATGTTCGACGTGAGGGTCGCGGCCATGCCGCCCCCCCAATTGCGCGTGTCGCCACCGGTCTGCGGAAGCGAGAGCGTGCCGATGCGCGCGGGATCGGAGTTGCT
Source organism: Gemmatimonadota bacterium (assembly GCA_040007995.1). Lineage (GTDB taxonomy): Bacteria > Gemmatimonadota > Gemmatimonadetes > Gemmatimonadales > Gemmatimonadaceae > SCN-70-22. The sequence goes on from JBDTUA010000031.1 coordinate 7,762, forward strand.
GAAGTTGTAGTCCCCGCGGATCGAGAGCGACTGCCCTCCCTCCGTCAGGTAGTCGAAGCGCATGATGCCGGTGACGTTGTCGGCAGTGCGGTCGTTCGCCAGGATCGAGCGCGGGGCGAGTCCGTTGGCCGTGGCGACGTTGAAGAAGCGCGTCACCGAATCGGGGGCGACACCGAAGCGCTGCAGCGTCCCCGGATCGGCGTTGCCGAGGTTCGGGACGATGTCCTCGCGACGACGCATCTGCAGGGCACCAAAGAAGAAGAGCTTGTCCTTGACGATCGGTCCGCCGAAGCCGCCCGACAGCTGGTTCTGGTTGTAGCCCTGTGCGAGCGGCGAGCTGTCACCGCCCTCGACCGAGAGGTCGCGGTCGCGGAGGATGTAGGTGAAGTTCCCCTGCGGCGAGTTGGTCCCGCTGCGCGTCGTCGAAGCGATCTGGCCTCCAGAGAACTGCCCGCGTGCCACGTCGTAGCCCGACGTGATCACCCGCGTGTTGCGCACCGCTTCCGAGGGAACCTGCGAGGAGCCGAACGAGAGGCCGTCGAGCGTGACATTGTTCGAGGTCGGCGCCTGTCCGGCCACCGAGAATCCCGCAGAGGTCGAGTCGCTCCCGGTGATGCTCACGACGCCTGGGGCGGTGAGCGCGAGCGACGTCAGGTCCGAGGCGTCCAGCGGCAGTCGCGCGGCTTGATCGGCGTTGAGCGCACGCTCGACCGAACCTGGCGCTGGGCGATCGCCCTCGCGCGGCACGTTCTGTCGCGCTTGCACCATGACCGCGGCGAGTACCGTGGCGTTGGTCGACATCCGGATGTTCACCACCAGCCGGTCTTCATCGGCCTGACGCGCCACGTTCAGCGTCTGCGGCGCCAATCCCAGCGCCTTCGCCGTGATCCGGTACTGGCCGCCGCCGTCGGGAAAGAGGACGGTGAACTTTCCCTTGTCGTTGGTCCGCGCGCGGCGCGTGACGTTCGACTCGAGCGACATCACCTCGATGTTCGCTTCCTCGACCGGGAGGTTTCCCTCCACGCGAGTGACGGTACCGGTAATGATGTCGGTGGTCGCGCCCATCTGCGCAGCGACTGCCGATGGAGCCAGAAACACTACAACTGCCAAGGCTCGGCGCAGCACTCGCGCGCCCGAGAAACCTGAAAATTTCTGCACGGGATCCAATCTCTGGTGGCTCGTCACTGGGGGAGTCCGGGATTGGACTCGGCAGCACGGCGATTGTTAACGTGATCCCCCCCGCCGCCGTTGCCGGACTCGTATTGTCCGCCTGCGAGGTGGGTGTTCGAGGGACGAACCGTGTTCCGACTCGCCACTCGACGCGCCAACGAAGCAAGAGAAGTGCGGCCCCGATGACGAAACAGTTGGAACTCCAATGATTCGAATCGATTGTCCGTTGGAACCCATCCGGTACGTGTCGCGCGACGTAGGTGCAGTACGCGCAGCACGCGCCGTGATCGCAGCGGCGGCGTTTCCCCGGCTTCGGGTCCGTCCATGAACTCCGGCAGCTTCTCCGAATTCCTCACCTACTTCCAGCTGGGTATCGGCCACATCGCCGACCTGCGCGGCTACGATCACATCCTCTTCATCGTCGCCCTGACCGCGGGATACGCGCCGCGCGACTGGCGGCGGCTTCTGTGGCTGGTGACCGCCTTCACGATCGGGCACTCCATCACGTTGGCGCTGGCGACCTTGCAACTGGTGAAGGTCCACGCGCCGACGATCGAACTGCTGATCCCGATTACGATCGTGCTAACGGCCGGGTACTCGATGCTGGCGCGATGGCGCGCCGAGCGGGCGGGGGAGGGGGCGGTGCCGGAGCGGCAGATGCTGCTCTACGTCCTCGCCGGCTGCTTCGGCCTGATCCACGGACTCGGCTTCTCGAACTTCCTTCGCGCCATTCTGGGCGGCGAGGAGAGCATCCTCGTCCCGCTCTTCTCCTTCAACGTCGGACTCGAGTTCGGCCAGATGGCAATCGTCGCCTGCGTGCTCCTGACCGGAGCGCTGGCGTGTGAAGTGGCGGGACTCGCACGGCGACGCTGGGCGACCGCGCTCTCTATACTGATCGTACTCGCGGGAGTGCAAATGATCGTGGAACGGATACCGGGATAAGGGAGAAGACGAGAAGACGAGAAGACGAGAAGACGAGAGAACGAGGGCTGCCTTTCGACCGCCTGCGTCGCGCCAGCTTTCCCGACACTCGTCTTCTCCAAACTCGTCTTCTCATAGCCGCACCTCATGGGTGCCCGCCCGGAGGCCGTCGACGCACACTTCCTTAACGACAATTCGGAGTCAGATCAGAATGGAGACCGTGACTTTTCTGGGGACGGGACTGCTCGGTACGGGTTTCGTGGAGGGGATGCTGGAGCGCGGCACCAATAGCGTGCGGGTCTGGAATCGGACGCGTGCCAAGGCGGAGCCGCTGGCCGCCAAGGGGGCGACGGTGCTCGACACCCCAGCCGAGGCGGTGCGAGGGGCCGCTCGGGTGCACCTGATCTTGCTCGACGACGCCACCGTCGACGCGACGATCGACGCGCTGCGCCCCGGACTCGGGTCGGGCGTCGTCCTGGTGGACCACACGACCAACCTCCCGGCGCTAGTGGCCGCGCGTGCGGCGCAGCTCGAGCAGGAGGGGATCGCCTACCTGAGCGCTCCCGTCTTCATGGGGCCGGCGGCGGCACGGTCGGCGCAGGGGATGATGATGGTCTCCGGCCCGACCGCGCGCTTCGAGCAGCTGCGAGACGTGCTCGCCCCGATGACCGGCGATCTCTGGTACGTCGGCGAGCGAACCGATCTCGCCGCGAGCTACAAGCTGTTCGGCAACGCCCTGCTCCTCGGGATGGCCGGGGCCATGGCCGACGTCTTCCACCTCGCCGATGCGTTGCACGTGGATCGCGCCGAGGCGTGGTCGCTTTTCTCGCGCTTCAAGCCGGAAAATATTCTTCCCATCCGGGCCAGGAAGATCCTGGCCGAGGACTACTCGGCGTCGTTCGAGCTGCAGGTCGCGCGCAAGGATGCGCGGCTCATGATCGAGTCGGCGGGCGACGAGCCGGTGCCGGTCCTGTCGGCGATCGCGGAGCGCATGGACCAGCTGATCGCGAAGGGGCACGGCGAGGCCGACCTTTCCGTGCTGGCGCGGCGTGGTGCGTGACGCGCCGGGCGCCTAACGCCCGACGCGCAACGACACGTACACCCGCCGTCCGGCGCCCGGCTCGAAGAAGCGGCCGCGGGTGGCATTGGCGACGACATTGGCCGCGTAGGATCGGTCGAACAGGTTGTCGACCCCCACTACGGGCTGCACACGCCCTGACGCCCACTGCGTCACGCCGATGCGCGCATTCCACAGCACCCACCCGGGGGCGTAGTTCACATTGGCGTCGTCGGCTGCGGTGCGCGCCCCCTGTTGCATCTCCAGCGTCGCGAAGCCGAACGGTCGGCGCGCGGTCGCAAAGAGCGACGACGAGAGCGGAGCAACGCCGGGGACCTTCTTCCCGTCGAGGCGCGTCGTGCCGACGAGATAGTCCTCGTACGTGTACTGCAACCGGGTGAGCGCCCCGCCGAGGTCCAGCGGACCGACGCTCGTGGAGACGGCGAGCTCCGCGCCTTGACGACGCGTCTCGCCGGCATTGCGGAAATAGCGCCGCCCGCCGCTGTTCGGAATCTCGAACGGGACGAGCTCGTCCTGGGTGGCGATGGTGAACAGGGCGAGGTCGACGAACAACCGACGCGCCAGGATCCCCTTGAGCCCAGCCTCCAGCGTACGCCCGCGCTGCGGCTTGAGGTCGCGATTCAGTCCGGATGTCCCGTCGGGACGGTTGGCGAGCTCCGTGGTGGTCGGTGTCTCGAACGAGCTGGCAATGTTGGCGTACACCGAGAGCGTGGGACGCGCGCGGATCGAGACGCCGAGCATCGGCGTCAGCGCCGACATCGTGCGCGACTGCAGGGCGCCGCCTAACGCGTAGGTCGCGCGATAGTCGCGCACACTGAAGGCCGTCTGGTCGCCGCGAAGCGTCCCGGTCACGGTGAGAAAGGCGCGGTTCACCTCACCCCGTGCGAAGAGGCCGGCGCTGGCCACCTTCTCCAGCTGGTGCACCGACTCGTTTCCTTGCATTTGCGTGTTGGGGCAGTTCGGGAGCTGCGGAAGCGTTGTTATGCCGGCGCAGTTGGCGAAGTTTCGCCGGTCGTCGCGTTGCGACTGCACATCAGCGCCGGCCGAAAGGCGCCAGAGATGATGGCGCGTCATCCCGCGCTGCTCCACGCGCGCCGACGCCCCCAGCGTTCGGCGGTCGAAGCCGACAATGGCGAAGGACTGCGGGTTGTACAGGTCGCGCCACCCGGTGAACAGCGTCGCGCTCGCGGTCCCACTCTCCCAGGCGCGGTCGCCGGTCAACGAGAGCAGCTTCTGCCCGACCTCCTTGCTGGCCTTCTTGCGGATGTTCTGCGAGTCGGCGACGGTCGGCACGGTGTGCAGCTCGGTCGCGGTGACAGCGCCGGGATTCTCGGCGCGCGGCGCGTCGTACCAGGTGAACTGCGTGCGCAGCGTACCCGCGCTCCCGCGCCACGCTGCGTCGCCGGTGAAGGCGGACGACCGGAACGCCGAGTAGTCGCGGGGGCCGTCGCCATCGTTGCGCGACGCGGTGGCCCGCCAACCGAGTGCCCCGCTGCTGCCGGACGACGAGGCCGACCAGCGGGTGGCGTCGGCGTTGGCGACGTAGCGCAGCGAGGGCTCGAATGGACGCGTCGGATACGGCGCGCTCTTGAGGTCGAGCACGCCCCCGGACGCGTTGCCATAGAGGGCGCCGGCGGCTCCCCGCATCACCTCGGCGCTCCCCACGGTTTCGAGGTCGACGAAGTCGACCGCGGTCTGCCCGTCGGCCTGAGTGAGTGGGACGCCGTCACGCGTCACCCGCACCCCGCGGATGCCGAACGCCGAGCGAGAGCCGAAGCCGCGCACCGCGAGCCGTGGGTCTTGGGTCGGGTTATAGCGATTGGAGACCGAAAGCCCCGGAACGTTGAAGAGCATCTCGGTGAGCGATGCGCGCCGGATCCCGCTGCGCGCGGAGTCGACGGACAGTCGCGAGACCCCGAACGGGAGGTCGAGGACGGAGCGCGACGACTCGCGCGTCACGGTGACCCGAACGGGCTCGAGCGCCCGCACGCGCGTCGTGTCCTGGGCGGGCGCGGCGGAGGGGGCTATGGCGCTGAGTACCAGCATCGCGAGCGCGGTCGTGCGCGACCCTTGACCCCGCTGCTGCAACGCGCGCGCAAGACGCGGAAGCGTCGAGCCAGGTACAGCGCTCTGGGAGATGAGGGGGCACGCGGACCGCAGACGCTGCAAGCCAGGCATATCTTTCACCACGGGGTAAGACCTCTCTCCTCGCATCGCGTGTCGTGAGCCTGCTCTCAGCTGCCAGCGGTCGAAATCAGTCGGCGGCAATCGTATCGCTCAGCGCGTCAGGGCGATACGTCGCGATCGTTCGCTACGGGGTAACGCTCCTCGCAGTCGTCTCGCTGGCCGCGGCGTGCGTTCGATGGGAAGGGCTACACGACCAGGAGTCCGCAGCCGCGGCTTCGCGAGGAGCGCACCGACGCCATACAGCGGGCGCGGCGGCGCGCAGCATGCACGTCGATGCGACACGCCCTCCCCACGATGTGCACCTCACATACTCGCGTGTGGAGGTGAACGGGAGCCGGATCCGCTGGCGGGTGCGTCTCTTTCGCGACGATCTTGAGAAGTCGATGAGCAGCTACGCCCACCGTCCCGCGCTCTCGGCCTCGTCGCCCGCCGCCGACTCGTTGTTTGGCGCGTACTTCAATGATCGCGTCCGGCTGGCGGCCGGCGGCACACCATTAAAGGGCACGATTCTCGAGTCCGGCCGCGACCCCGAGCCGACCGACCAGGAGATGTGGTGGTACCTGATCGACCTCGGCGCGAACGCGCCGATTCGGAGCCTCACGATCCAGGTCGCCCTCTTCTTCGAGTACTTCGCGGACCAGCGCAACATCGTGTCGGTGACGAAGGAGCCTGGCGGCCTGCGACGCTCACTGTATTTCGCGCCCGGAGACACGGCGGGGAAGGCCGTGGTCTTCTAGAAGGCGGGGAGACGAGAAGTCGAGCGGCGCGGTCCTCGTCTTCTCGTTTTCTGCATCCACCCTGCCTCACTGACGCGTCGACTGCCAACGCTGCAGCGTACAACTCGAGAGATCGTCCAGAATGGCCTCTTCCGTGAGGAACGTCCCATGCTTCTCACTGTTCCCGTGCGAGTCCCTCGCGCATCACAGCAAATCTTCATGGAGGCATTCGTATGGTTACCATCTCGCCCCTCAATTCAATGCTCGATCGCATGGTCACGCTCAGCCGGGCGATGGATCAGGGGTACGTCAACGGCAACGCTCCCGACGCGGTCGGGAGGAGCGCCGCGCAGCCGGCCTGGGTCCCCGAGCTCGATGCCTGGGAAACCGAAAGCGAGTACTTGGTCCAGCTCGACCTGCCCGGTGTCCGGGCCGAAGCGGTCGAGATCAACTTCGAGCGAAACACGCTGAGCATTCGCGGCGAGCGCGAGCGCGGTATTCGCACCCCGGAGAAGGGGGAGATGCGCGTCTTCTTCGCCGAACGCGACTGGGGAACGTTCACCCGCTCGCTCCGCTTTCCTCAGCACGTGGCCGGCGACAACATCTCGGCGACGTTCGATGCCGGCGTGCTGACGGTTCGCATCCCGAAGACTGAGGCCGCCAAGCCGCGCAAGATCCAGGTCACGACCGTCGCCGCACCGGCGCAGGTCGCGGGCTGACCGTCCCGCGGTCCTGGGGAAGTGCCGACCGGGCGGCGTCCACGCGCCGCCCGGTCGTCGTTAGGCTCGGTCAAACGTGCGAGGGACGCTCAGCCGATCGTCCGATAGGCCGCCGTCGCCGGCGCCCGCACATTGGAGTCAGTCACCGGGCGCCCGCGAGCGCCACTCCCCGCGCGAGGCCCCCTCATGTCCGACACGTCATCCGCAGCATCCACCCCCTCGACCATGCTCCAGACCCTCTCCAATGATCTCGCGGGCGCCGTCGCCTCGGCGTCGCCCTCCATGGTCGCCATCCACGCCCGCCGACGCATTCCGTCCAGCGGCGTCGTCTGGCGTCCGGGGATCGTGGTCACGACCCATCACACGATCCAGCGGGAGGAGCAGATCACCGTCACGCTCGCCGATGGCACCACGGTCGGGGCAACGCTCGCCGGTCGGGATCCGACCACCGACCTGGCGGTACTGCGGCTCAACAGCGAAGTCGGTGTTCCCTTTCCACGCAGCGCCGGGAGCGCGCGGGTCGGCGAGCTCGTGATGGCGTTAGGCATGCCGGGGACGGCCGTCACCGCCGCGCTTGGGGTGGTGAGTGCCACCGGCGGCGAGTGGCGGACCTGGCATGGGGGACGCATCGACCAGTTCATCAGGCTCGATGTCGCCATTTACGACGGCTTCTCGGGCGGGGCGACGGTCGACGCCGCCGGCCGGTTGCTCGGGATCAACAGCTCGGGGCTGGCGCGCGCGTCGGCGATGACGATCCCGCTGGCTACGGTGGAGCGAGTGGCCGAGCAGTTGCTCGCGAGCGGGCGCGTGCGGCGCGGCTACATCGGCTTGGGCGTGCAGCCCGTCCGGCTCCCCGCCGGCGTGGTGTCGCAGCATGAGCTGTCGCGCAACGTCGGACTGATGGTGGTGTCGATCGAGGAGGGAGGACCGGCGCATGCGGCCGGCATCTCGTTAGGCGACGTGGTCGTCGCGTGCGAGGGGACGCCGGTCTCCGATCCGTCGGAGCTGCTCGGCGCCCTCAGCGGCGACCGCATCGGGTCGCCGGTACCGCTGCGCGTCCTGCGCGGCGGAACGCCGGCCGACGTCGTCGTGACCGTGGGAGAGCGCCAGCGGCGCACGGAGGGATAGATGAACACCGCATTCAACAGGGGACCGGCGCTCGCTGCCGGACTCGAACTCGACGGGCTGGCCACGCTCGTGCGCAGCTTCACCGTGGAGATCCGCGGACGCTCCGGGCCATCGCTCGGGAGCGGGGTCGTCTGGCAGTCGGACGGGCTGATCGTGACGAATGCCCACGTGGTGCGCGACCAGCGACCGATCATCTCCGTCGGGGACTCGGGCGAAATGGAGGGACGTGTCCTGGCCGTGGACCAGCGCCGCGACCTCGCCCTGCTCTCGGTCGACGCCGCCGGGCTGCGCGCCGCCCCGATCGGCGACGTCGAGTCGCTGCGCCCCGGCTCCCTCGTGCTCGCCCTCGGTCACCCGATGGGAGTCGCCAATGCCATGTCGTTAGGCGTGGTGCATACCATCACGACCCGGCGCGGAATGCCGCGCTACATCGTCGCCGACTTGCGACTCGCCCCGGGCAACTCGGGCGGCCCGCTGGTCGACATCGCCGGCCGCGTGGTCGGGATCAACGCGATGATCATGGGCGGGCTCGGGGTCGCCATCCCGAGCACGGTGGTCCGCCGCTTCCTGCACGAGGTCTCGCGCAGTGGCAGCGTGTCGTTCGCCTCGCCGCTCGCGGCGTGATCCGTCTCGCCCTCGCCGCACCGTCGGCGATGCTCCTGGCCGGACTTGAGGCCCTGGTGATGCGCGACGGCGCCTTCACCGTGGTCGAGCGCATCGCGCACCTGGACGATGTCGCCGAGACCCTTGAGGGGGCCGATGTGGACGTCGTGGTCGCCGTCGTCGACGCGCCCGCGCGCTTCGCGCTCCCGACGGCGAGCGAGGGCGATCCGGTGGCGCAACGCTGGGTCCTCCTGCTCGATGCCGAAGCCGGCGCCGTCGGGGACTGGGTGCGCCGCGGGGCGCGCGCCGTCCTCCCGCGCGACGCTGAGGGGGGGGAGATCCTCGCCGCGATCGAGGCGGTGCACTCCGGCCTCGCCGTCGTGCCGGCCAGCGTGGCCGAGGCACTCACGGGGCGTTCGACACGAGCAGCGCCTCGCCTCGCCGGAACGACAGCGCTTGCCCCCCTCTCACCGCGCGAACGGGAGATCCTCGCGCTCCTCGCCGAAGGGTTGGGCAACAAGATCGCGGCCGCCCGTCTCGGGATCTCCGAACACACCGTCAAGACCCACGTCGCCTCGATCTTCCAGAAGCTCGGCGCCGACACCAGGGCGGAGGCGGTGGCCATCGGCGCTCGGACGGGGATGATTCTGCTCTAGCGACGCAGGACGATCGAGACGGGGAGGACGCTGCTCGCAGCGGAGGAGCGCCCGCTGCTTCAAACCCTCTCCCCAGGGTCGCTGTCCCACCTAGCGTCCCCCATCCCGATCCGACCATGCGCCGTTACCTCACGATTCCCCCGTTTGCCGTCACTGCACTCGCCGTCGCTGCACTGGGCGTCACTGCATTGGCCTTCGCTGCCAGCTCGTCGTCCGCCCAGCAGGTCCAGGGGCGCAACGATCGCGTCTTCACTGCCAGCGCGCCGGTCAGCGCCGGCGGCGACGGCCGCATCTTCGCCGGTTCCGGCGACGTCACCATCACCGAGGGCTCGGGCAACACCGTCGAGTTCAAGGCTGAGAAGGACACCCGTCGCGGGAAGATCGAGGATGCCGGCTTCATCGTACTGCGTGAGAACAACGGCGTCACCATCTGCGCCGTGTACGACGACGACGACGAATGCAATTCGGACGGCCTTCACAGCCGCTCGCGCTCGGGGTGGAATCACAGTCGTCGTGAGCGCGTGAAGCTGACGATGACCGTTACCGTCCCTCGTGGAACGATCCTTCGCACGTCGAGCGGAAACGGCGACGTGGCGGTTGCGGCGCGTGTCGCCGAGGCGCAGGTGACGAGCGGCAATGGCCGGGTGAAGGTCTCCGGGGTCGCCGGGCGCGTCGACGTCTCCTCCGGGAACGGCGAAGTGTCGGTCGACAATGTCGGCGGATCGGTACGTGCGCGGTCGGGGAACGGAGACGTCACGATCGGGACGATCAATGGCCCGGTGAACGCCTCGTCGGGAAATGGCGATGTCCGCGTCTCGATGGACCGACTGACCGGGAACGACGACATGGAGTTCACCTCCGGGAACGGCCGCATCGAGGTAGTCGTCCCCTCGGATTTTTCGGCCGACGTCGAGGCGAACTCCGGCAATGGCGGAGTCTCGACCGACTTCCCGATCACCATTCACGGGAAGCTGAGCCCCTCGCGCCTCCGCGGGACGATCGGAAACGGCGGGCGTCGTCTGCGGATGTCGACCGGTAACGGGTCGATGGAGATCCGGAAGCGGCCCTAATCCCTCGAGGCGGGCGGAGACTCTGTCGGAGGAGCTTCGACCGGAGAGTCGCGCCCCCGCGACGTGTAGTCGTTCGCGTTGCCGCGCACAGGCCGCCCGGAGAGCTCCGGGCGGTCTGTTCACCTTGTGTGCAACTCGACGATCCACGTGGAGAGACGCGGCGGCGATTGCGACCGAATCTCACACGAAGATGACGTCGCTTCGACCGCTATATTCACGGTCACTTCATGTACCGCAACCTCAACTGAGCTATGTTCTTGCGGGTGCCTCGATCACGTGCGCTACCGCACGGATTCGGCGACGATCCCCGCGTAGCATGGTCGACGTTTGGCGCCGGCACGGATAGGCGCCGGTCTCTCGTCCCTTTCGTTGCGTATGAGTTCCTTGGTCACGCCACAGTCCGACCTAGTCCCCGGAACTCCCCCGCGCTCGCAAGGAGCCGCGAGCGCGGTCGAACGACAGGAGGCGGACCAGCCCGATTTGGCGCACGCTTCCAGCGTGATCGCCCAGCCCGCGTACATCCCCGCGCTCGACGCGCTGCGCGGCATCGCCGTGCTCCTGGTCGTGGCGCGGCACGCCTCGGCGGTCCCGGCGCCAGAGAACCCGATCGCGGCCTTCCTGCTCGAGACCATGCGCGCCGGGTGGATGGGGGTCGACCTCTTCTTCGCCCTCTCCGGCTTCCTGATCACCGGGATCCTGCTCGATACCAAGGGGACGCCCGGCTTCCTGCGCAACTTCTACGCACGCCGCACGCTCCGGATCTTCCCGCTCTATTTCACCTTGCTCGCGTTGCTCTTCTTCGTCGGCCCGCTGACGCCGCTGGTGAGGAACGAGGAGTTCCAGATCGTACGCGAGAACCAGGGGTGGATCTGGAGCTACCTGACCAACGTGCTGATCTCGTGGCAGGGGGAGCAGTCGGTACCGTTCCACCTCTCGCACCTCTGGTCGCTCGCCCTCGAGGAGCAGTTCTACCTCGTATGGCCGTTCGTCGTCCTGATACTCCCGGCGAAGTCGATCCTGCGGGCGTGCCTGGTGCTCTCAGCGGCGGCAGTTTTGCTGCGGGTGGGAATCGTGGCGTCCGCCGGCTGGGGCGTAGACGCGGCGTACATGCTGATGCCGGCTCGGCTCGACGCGCTGCTTCTGGGGGGTGCGCTCGCCTGGCTCGTGCGTTCTCCCGTCGGCCGCACCCGCGTCAGATCGCTGCAGCGCCCGGTCGGCTTCGCGGCGCTGGCTGTCCTGCTTGTGACGTTGGCATGGCGCGGCAGTGCGAGGAATGATCCCTACATGCAGGTCTTTGGCTACGCCGCGCTATCGCTCGTGGCTGTGTCCCTTATTGCGGGAGCGCTACCGCAGGGCGGTTCCAAACTCCTGCGGCGGATACTTTCCAATCGCACGATGCAGTCGATCGGGAAGTACAGCTACGCGATCTACATCTTCCAGTACCCGATCCTCCTCTTCCTCGAGCACACAGTCGAGACCTATCTGGTCGAGTGGACGAATCACTCCCCGCTTCCCGTCGCCCTCGCTTTGTTCGTGATGGCAAGCGTGCTCTCGATCGCCGCGGCCCGCGTGAGCTGGGTGGTGCTCGAGGCCCCTGCGCTCTCGCTGAAGCGTTTCTTCCCTCGTCGCCTCGCGGCCTGAGCCACGCGGCGGCGATTCATTCGTCGCCCACCTCTGCGCGACGCTTGCCGAACGCCAGGACCAGCGCGCTCCCTACGATCACTGTTGCGCCACATAGCGTCCAGGGTGAGGGTCGTTCGCCCAGCAGCAGAGCACCCCACGCGCCTGCGAAGACGATCTGCAGGTAGCCGGTGGTGGTCGCCCGCACCGCCGTTTCGGCTTGGAGCCCCTTCGTCATGTACACCTGCGCCAGTTGCGTCGCTCCGCCGACCCCGAGGAGGAGGAGCCACTCGGCAGGCGTCGGCATCAGCCAGCTCGCGGCAGCAAGGGGAATGGCGACCGGAAAGGTTACCAGCGGGAGGTAGAACACGACCACGCTGGGGTGTTCGGAACTTCCCATCTTTCGCACGGCCGCATACGCGGCGCCGCTGCAGATCGCCCCGAAGAGGGCGATCGCAACGTCGCGGTGCGCGTACGTCGCCGCGGCTGCGCCGAAGAGCGCCGCCGGACGCGTGATCACGACCACGCCCACCATCGCCATAGCGAGGCATGCCATCTCTCCCGGGCGCACGCGCTCCCCGACCCAGAGCGCCGCCAGGATGGTGGCGAAGATGGGGTTCGTGTACTGGATGAGCGTCGCCTCGCCTAACGGGAGGTGTACGAGCGAGTAGTAGAAACAATTGATGCCGATCGCGCCCAGCCCGCCGCGGACCAGCAGCAGGATGCGCTGGCGTCCCCAAATGCTCGGAAGGCCCGCCTGGCGCACGGCCCAGTAGCTCATCGCGAGGGTGAGCGTGGCGCGCACGAGCACGATCTGCGAGGACGGAATCCGTCGGCCGGTGAGTTTCACCAGCAATCCCATCAACGCGAACCACCAGGCGCCGATGGCCATCGCCCGGATGCCGGGAGAGACGAAGGCGGCTCCCTGAACGGGGGGAGCGGCGTGCGACGGGGCGCTCATGTCGCCTCGACTAGCCGGTGGCCCCGTCTCCCGGAATCACCGTACCGGCGCGCGGTCTAGGCGGCCCAGACGGCGTACCGGCGTGTCCGTCGGGGTCGTCCCCGTGGGTCGCCGGGAGGCCGCGCAGGAGGAGGAAGCCCACGAGTCCCGCGACCAACGACGAAGCGAGTACCGCCAGCTTGGCGGCATCGAGCAATACCGGGTCGCGGAAGGCGAGGCCGGCGATGAAGAGCGACATGGTGAAGCCGATCCCACCGAGCCATGCGGCGCCCTGCAGGGCGCGCCAATCGACGCCGACCGGGAGCGTGGCGATGCCAGTGCGCACCGCCAGCGCGCTGAAGAGGGTGATCCCGGTCATCTTCCCCAGCACCAGGCCGAGCGCGATGCCGAGCGCCACGGGGCTACCGAGCGCGTCGCCGATCCCCGTCAGGCGCACGCCGGCATTCGACAAGGCGAAGAGCGGCATGATGCCGAACGCGACGATGCTGTTCAGCGAGTGCTCGAGCTTGAGCAGCGGGGCGTTGACCGCGCTGACCGCGACGTCCAGGGCATCCAGCGCTTCCTGCTGTCCCTTGCTGGTGATGACCAGGAGGTCGCCGGTTTCGGTGCGCTCGAAGTTGTCCAGCAGCGCGTGCGCACGCGCCGAGAACTCCTCCGCGTTGATGCGCGAATCGGTGGGGATGGTGAGCGCGAGCAGGACGCCGGCGATCGTCGAGTGGATCCCCGACTGCAGGAAAAAGAACCAGAGCAGGATGCCGACGATGAGGTAGGGTGTGAGGTTGGCGACGCGTCGCAGGTTGAGCACGATGAGCACCGCCAGACAGACTCCCGCCCCCGCAATCGCTCCCCAGGCGATGTTCGACGTATAGAAGATCGCGATGACCAGGACCGCGCCGAGATCATCGACGATCGAGAGGGCGGCGAGAAAGACCTTGAGCCCGAGCGGAACGCGCGGACCGAGCAGGGCGAGGATGCCGAGGGCGAAGGCGATGTCGGTCGCCATCGGGATCCCCCATCCGTGAATCGCATCGGTCCCGCGTGTGACGGAGGCGTAGAGAAGGGCGGGAATGATCATGCCGCCGATCGCCGCGACGATCGGCAGCGCGGCCTGCCGTGGCGAGGAGAGTTCGCCACACCGGATCTCCCGCTTGAGCTCCAACCCCACGAGCAGGAAGAAGACGGCCATCAAGGCGTCGTTGATCCACTCGTGCAGCGACAGGGTGAGTGGATTCGCCGTCGTTCCGACGGTGATCTGCGTTTCCCAGAGGTGGAAGTAGGAATCACCCCACGACGAGTTCGACCAGGTGAGGGCGACCGCAGTGGTGACCAGAAGCAGGATGCCGCCGAGCGAACCAATACGCGCGAACTCCTGGAACGGGCGGATGACCTTCCGCACGATCTTGGGAGCTCGACCCTCGATGGGCGCTGACGTCATGGCAGGAGTTCACGCGCGAGAAAGGCCGCCCGACCGTCGGGCGGTGACCTGTTTGAACTTAGGGCGCTGCACCGTCTGATGGACCCGGTCCGAACGGGTCGGGGCGTCGTTAGACGGGTGGAAACCGAGTGGAACGCGACTGCACATGCCGACGCTCGGCGGTGCTGGCGGCTCGCCACTGCTGGCGGCCCGTCGCGACGCACGACAGAATGACGGGTCGTCTCCGTGGCCACGTCGAGCGCTGCGGCGCACCCCATCGCCACCCTCGTCAACATTCCGGAGCATACCGTGCGTTTCACCGTACGTTCTCCCCTACGCCGCACCACGATCGCCACCGCCCGCCGATCGCTCCTGCTTGCCACCGGGCTGGCGTTAGGCGTTCCCCTTGCCGCGCGCGACCTCTCGGCGCAGCGCACAGCGACCCGCGCCCCGCGCGCCGACAGCACACCCGCCACGCCATTCGTCGCCGAGGCCTTTGCGGGGCTCAAGGCACGCACGATCGGACCGGCGATGACGTCCGGGCGGGTGATGGCCATCGCAGTACACCCGACGAATCCCGGGGTGATGTACATCGGGACGGCCTCGGGCGGGCTCTGGAAGACGAGTAGCGGCGGCGCGAGTTGGGAATCGGTGATGGATCGGGAGGGTTCATATTCGATCGGCTGGGTCACTCTCGACCCGCGGAACCCCAACGTGGTGTGGGTGGGAACCGGCGAGCGCAACTCACAACGTTCGGTCGCGTACGGAGACGGGGTCTACAAGTCCGAAGACGCTGGGCGCTCGTGGAAGAACGTCGGCCTGAAGGCATCGGAGCACATCGGGCGCATCGTGGTCGACCCGGAGAACAGCGACATCGTGTATGTCGCCGCCCAGGGACCGCTCTGGAACGCCGGCGGCGACCGCGGATTGTACAAGACGACCGACGGCGGCAAGACGTGGACGCAATCGCTCAAGATTTCCGAGAATACCGGCGTCAGCGACGTCGTCATCGATCCGCGCAATCCGAACGTCGTGGTGGCGTCGGCGTACCAGCGCCGACGCCGCTTCTTCACCCTCATCGACGGTGGACCCGAGAGCGCGATCTATCGCAGCACGGACGCCGGCACGACGTGGACCAAGGTGAACACCGGGCTCCCCAGCGAGGAACTCGGGCGGATCGGCCTGGCGATCTCGCCGCAGCATCCCGACGTGCTCTACGCCAACGTCGAGGCGGCCAACCGTAAGGGGGGCATCTATCGCTCCAGCGACAACGGCGTGACGTGGCAGAAGATGTCGGACTACAACCAGGGGTCGATGTATTACGGCGACGTCTTCACCGACCCGCACGAATTCGACCGCATCTACATCCCGGACATGCTCTTCCAGGTCAGCGACGACGGGGGACGCACGCTCCGCCCGGTCGGAACGCGGGCGATGCACGTGGACAACCACGCGATCTGGATCGACCCGGCGAACGCGGACCACATGCTGATCGGGAACGACGGCGGGCTCTATCGTTCGTGGGATCACGGACAGACGTGGACCTTCTTCGAGAACCTTCCGCTCGCGCAATACTACGACGTGGACGTCGACAACGCCCTACCGTTCTACAACATCTATGGCGGACTGCAGGACAACAACTCGGTCGGAGTCCCGTCGCGGACCAAGTCGGACCACGGGATCCTGAACTCCGACGTCTTCGTGACGATGGGGGGCGACGGCTTCACGTCGCGCGTCGATCCGGAGGACTCCAACATCATCTATGCCGAGCTGCAGCACGGCGTGATTGTGCGTTTCGACCGGCGCACGAGTGAACGGGTGGGGATCCAGCCGCAGGAGGCGAAGGGCGACGTCCCGTTCCGGTGGAACTGGGACACGCCGGTCATCATCTCACCGCACGCCCCGCACCGGCTGTACATGGCGGCGCAGTTCCTCTTTCGCTCGGACGATCGCGGGGATTCCTGGCGCAAGATCTCGCCCGACCTCACCCGGCAGGTGCAACGCAATGCGCTTGAGGTGATGGGGAAGGTGTGGGGGGCGGACGCCGTGGCCAAGAATTCGTCGACCGCGCTCTACTCGAACATCAGCGCGGTGTCCGAGAGCCCGAAGAAGGAAGGGCTGCTGTACGTGGGCACGGATGACGGGTTGATCCAGGTGAGCGAGGACGGCGGCGTCTCGTGGCGAAAGGCCCCCTCACTCCCCGGCGTCCCCGCCGACGCGTATGTCGCGCGGATCAAGGCGTCGCAGCACGAGG
>JBDTUA010000032.1:0-23776 GCA_040007995.1 Gemmatimonadota bacterium
TCGATCACTCCCTCCACGAAGTTCATCGGCGGCGTCCCGATGAAGCCGGCCACGAAACGGTTGACTGGATTGCGATACAGCTCGATGGGACTCCCGATCTGCTGTATCCGGCCATCGGCGAGCACGACGATGCGGTCGCCGAGCGTCATCGCCTCGACCTGGTCGTGCGTCACGTAGACAGTCGTCGTTCCCAGGCGGCGCTGCAGCGCACCGATCTCCATGCGCATCTGTGCACGCAGCCCTGCGTCGAGATTGGACAGTGGTTCATCAAAGAGGAACACGAGCGGTTCGCGCACCATCGCGCGACCGATGGCGACGCGCTGCCGCTGCCCACCCGAGAGCGCCTTCGGCACGCGCGACAGTAGAGGTTCGATTCCCAGCACGCCGGCGGCCCACGCCACACGACGGTCGATCTCGACGCGCGCCACCCGACGCAAGCGCAGACCGAGCGCCAGGTTTTCGCGCACGGTCATGTGGGGGTAGAGCGCGTAGTCCTGGAAGACCATCGCCACATCGCGCTCCCGCGGCGGGAGCGCCGTCACGTCGCGATCGCCAATGCGGATGCTCCCGGTGGTCACGGTCTCCAGCCCGGCCAGCATGCGCAGGATCGTCGACTTCCCCGATCCCGAACCGCCGACGAGCACGAGCAGCTCGCCGTCGTTCACGGTCAGGTCGAGGGTCTCCACGACAACCGTCGATCCGAACCGCTTGCTCACCTGGTCGAACGTGACGGATGGCATCTATCCTTTGATCCCGGCGCCAGCCATGCTCTCGATGAAGTAGCGCTGCAGGAACATGTACGCCGCCACCACCGGGACCACGAGCACCATCGCCGAGGCGAGCGAGACGCCGATGGAACCCGCCCCGCCTCCAAGCGCAAAGACGGTGAGCAGCTGCGGGAGCGTCATGAGTGTCGCCTCGCGCACCACGAGCAGCGGCCACAACACCTCGTTCCACGATCCCATGAAGGTGAAGATCGCCACGATGGCGAGCACGGGGCGCGAGAGTGGCCAGACGATGGTAAACAAGATGCGCGGCTCGCCCATCCCGTCCATGCGCGCAGAGTCGAGCAGCGACTGCGGAATCTGCAGGAAGAATTGCCTGAGCATCAGGATTGCGGCGGCATTAAACAGGTAGGGAATGATGAGCGCGGCGTAGGTGTCGACCCAGCCGAGCTGCACGATCAGGGTGTAGAGCGGAATGAGCGTGAGCTGTCCGGGGACGAGCAGGATGACCGTCGTGGCGGCGTTGAGCCACGGGCGTCCGCGAAAGCGCAACCGTGCCATCGCGTAGGCGGTGAGCGAGCCGAGGATGAGGACCGAGGCGGTGATCGTCGTCGCGACGAGGAAGCTGTTGAGCAGCGCCCGGCCGAAGGGCGCGCGGGCCCACATCGTGCGGTAATTCTCCAGCGTCGGGTGCTGCGGGATCAACGCCAGCGTCCCGACCTCGCTCGGCGGCTTGAACGTACTCGCCGCCATCCAGAGGAACGGATAGATGAAGGTCAGCGCCGCGACGGCGAGCGCCCCGTACAGCGCCACACGGCCCAAACGTTTCACAGCACTTCCGCTCGGCCGAGCAGCCGGCGCTGAAGCGCAACGACGGCGCCGATGATCAATGCCAACGCGACGCCGATCGTGGCGGCGTAGCCCATCTTCTGGTAGGAGAAGGCGTTGTTGTAGAGATAGAGCACGACCGAATAGGTGCGGCGCAGCGGTCCGCCACCGGTCATCACGTATGGCTCGATGAAGAGCTGGAAGCCGTTGATGGTGGAGAGGGTGACGACGAGGATCGTCTGCGGGAGGAGCGAGGGAAAGGTCAGCCAGCGGAAGCGCTGCCAGTCGGTCGCACCATCGAGCTCGATCGCTTCCTTGCAGCTGCGGGGGATGTTCTGCAACCCGGCGAGGTAGATGATGACGTAGAAGCCGACGTTTTTCCACGTGACCATCACCGCAATCGCCGGCATCGCGGTGCGCGGATCGGTCAGCCACGCCACAGGGGCAACGCCGATCGCGGCGAGAAGCTTGTTGATCAGGCCGACATCGGTCGCGTACAGGTTGCTCCACAGGATGGCGACGACGGCGCCGGAGATCACGACGGGGAGGAAGAAGGCGGCGCGCCAGAAGGCGAGGAGGGCGAGCCGACGGTTGAGCGCGATGGCCAGCGCCAGCGCGGTGAGGATCTGCAGCGGGACGTGGATCGCGATGAAGACACAGGTGTTGGCGACCGCCTGCCAGAAGCGGCTATCGGAGGCGAGCAGGCGGACGTTGTCTGCTCCCGCGAAGGTCGGCGCGGTCACCAGGTCCCAGTGCAGGACGGTGAGGGCGAGCGCGAAGACGATCGGATAGAGCGCGAAGGCGACGAGGAAGAGCGCGTATGGTCCGCCCAGGAGCCAGCCGGTCCGCTCTTCAGCGCGCATCGACCAGCCGTTGCGCTTCGCGCGCCGCCCGGGCGAGCGCGCTCTTCACCGGACGCGTGCCATACACCGCCGACTCCTCATATGCCTCGGACAACAGATCGAACATTTCCACCACGTCGGGATCAATGTCGAGGTCTCGCGTGTGCTCGACGAATGTGGCGTACGTCGCGAGCGTCGGCCACCGGGCGAGCGCGGCGACAAAGCGAGGATCGCCGGAAAGTCCGCGTCGATAGGGGAGCTGACTCGCCGCCTCGATCAACATGCGGTCGGCCTCGGGCGAGGTGAGGAAGGCGACGAAGCGGGCGGCGGCGTCGGGATGCCGCGTGGTGGAGAAGACCGCGATGCTCCGCAGGTCGCCGAAGGCGTAGCGCTCGCCGGGCGGCGTCCCCTCCATCGCCGGAACTGGGACGACGTCGTAGCGAAGGCCGGGGGACTTGATCGCGTCGAGTTCCCGCACGAACCACGGGCCGATGATCTTCATCGCCACCGTGCCGTCGGCAAACGGATCGCGCCCGAGGGCGAAGTTCGACTTGGGAAGCGTCCCGTCGGCGAAGCCGCGCCGGAGCATTTCCATCGCCGCCACCGCTGCCGGATTGTCGAAGACGACCGAGTCGCCTTGCACGAGCGTCACGCCGCGCGAATTCGCGAGGTAGAGCGGATAGAAGTCATAGAAGCGTTCAAACCAGGTCGTCTTGAGCGTGGCCCAGAAGGGCCAACGATCCGCGCGCCCATCGTCGTCGGTGTCACGCGCGAGCCGGCGGAAGGCGTCGAGCATCTCGTCCTGCGTGCGCGGCGGCGCGACGTGGGCCGCCTGCAAGAGGTCCACGTTGTACATCAGCATCGCCGGGTTGGTCTTCCACGGAAAGGCGTAGATCCCCCCGTCCGGCAGCTGCAGCGGCGCACGCATCGCCGGTGAGGTTCGCTCCAGAAGACGCGCCGAGGTGGCGGCGCGATCGTCGAGGCGCACTACGCCGCCAGCGCGCACGAGGCGCGCCAGCAGCGCCGAGGAGACGTTGGAGCTGACGTCAGGGGTCGCACGCGCGACGATGGCGGCGAGCAGGACCTCCTCCGACGAGCGTCCTGCCGGGAGTGGCTGCATCGTAACCTGTATGCCGGGATTCGCGGCGTTCCACTGCGCGACCAGCACCGTCGCCACCTCCACCTCCGTCGGATTCGCAGCCGGCCAGTAGGTGAGGCGAATCGTCGGCACCGAATCCGCCAGCGACATCGAAAGCCCAGACGCGCCGCGCGTAATCGTGACGGCCGCGCCATTCGGACCGGTCCAGCGGCGGGCAGCAGGGGGTGAGTCGACCCTTGTGCCGGCAGCCGCAACAGGGTGGTAGCGGACATACGCCAACGCTTCCGGATCGCGCGCAACCTGCTGGAGTGCCAGCAAGGCTTCGATAGTCGACTCGGCGCCGGAGTTCCGGTTGATCGTGGCGGCGGTCTGGCCATCCACAGGCGCATCGATCCCGTCGAAGGTTCGCCCGCTCGCCGAGTCGTACATGGCGACGCTTGCGACATTGGCGCCGAGAAACCAGGTGGCGCTCAATCCGGCGAGTGCTGCATAACGAGACTCACCGGTAGCACTGGCGAGGGCGAGATAGCCCTCTACGATCGGGCCGATTCCGTAGGCGATCTGCGGGTACCAGGTGACCGTCCCACCGGACGACACGAGCGCCGGGACTTGGCCCGCCATCATGAATCGCCCCCACAGCTCGTCCGCCTCACGACGCGCAGCGGTCGCGAGGTCGGGACGTTGCAGCTCGACTGCCGCCAGCGCCAACGCCTCGACCGAGCGTGTCCCCCACGCATGCCAGTCCTCCCGCGCGCGGTCCACGCGCCCGCCCCACGGCGCGGTCGTCGTGCCTTCCGGCGAGAGCGGGACCAGCAGTGCCGCGGTGCGCGCCGCCAAGTCGGCGATTGCCGGCGATGGCTCCCTCCGGTGCAGTGCGACCAGCCCGAGCAGCAACTCGGAAGTCGCAGTCGCCGAGCCGCCGATCAGGCGCCCGTCGGCGATCTCACGTTCAGCTCGTGAGACGGCGCGCGAGAGCACGGCTCGCGCGTACGGAAGCGAGTCGAAGGCGGCGGGGCCCAGCACCCGCACCCCCTCCCCCAGCGCCCAGATGGCGCGCGCCCCCCAGTACGACATGCTCTTGCGGCTGCTCGGCGCCGTCAGGTTCAACCGGCCGCGCGCGTCGACGAAGTTGACGAACTCGCCGTCGCCCTGCTCCATCGCGGTCACGAAGGCCAGCAACCCCTCGGCGTCGCTGCGGGCCAGCGAGTCGCCCGTCATCTCCCAGGCGCGCAGGAAGACGACCGCAGCGCGTGCCGCGTCATCCACACTGGCGATTCCCTCGTATCCGTCCCGCGCCGGCGAGCCGACAGGTGCGTAGTCGGGGGCCTCTGCATAGAGCGAGACGACGCGCACGGGCCGCCCGTTCACAGTGACAGTTCGGCCGAGGTGGCGCAGGTGCGCGAGCGAGATCGTGAGGGGGGCGGGATCTGGGGGTGCGGGTGGCCGCTGGTCCGAGCTCCGACACCCGGCAGACAACACAAGCATCGCGAGAACGGCGCACCCCACGCGCCGCGACCCGTCGCCGCTCGGCCTAACGAGTTGCGAGGCCTGTCTCATAGCGGATCGCCACCATCGCCGCGTCGCATCGCTGAGGCGAGCGATTGAAGCAGCGCCGCCTTGTTTACCCTCGCCCCGCCCACCGAAACATCCGCCGCGCCATAGTAGACCAGCAGGTCGCCACCTCGCTCGACGAGCCCCTGCGGGAAGATGACGCGCACGCCAGTGCGAAAGTTCGCCGAGTCCACCTGCGGTATCAGGCCCAGTTCAATTTCGTACGGTACTTCGGGCGTGAGCGCGGGAAGGCCTGACACGTAGCGCACCGTTTCGGGGCGCTCGATGTCGAGCAGGCACCATCCCATCGAGTAGACGTTCCCCTCCTCGATCGTGGTCGCGCCGTGAATGGGGAGGAGCCAGCCGAGTGGGGTGCGAATGGGAGGGGCGCCCGAGCCTACCCGCGAACTGCGCCACGTGTCGACACGCGGTCCGACCAGGGTCGTGCCGGTCGCCGGCCACTCATCCTCGAGCGAAGTGACGCGGACGCACTCGATGCCCGGCATGGGACGGTGCAGGATCACGTACTGGCCGTCGATGCATTCGGGGAGGATGACGCAGTTCTTGTTGTCACCGGCGATCCGCGGACCATGCCGCTGGTAGCGCTCCGGTGCGAGCAGATCGTCAGTGGTGATCAGGCAGACGCGCGGGCCCTGCGGCGAATAGCCGGTGTAGGTGATCGCGTAGCGCCGCTCCCCGGAGAGCCAGGTGATCCGGGCATCCTCGACCCCCCACTCCTCGTAGTCGGCCACGCGGCCGATCGCGGGCTCGTCGCCAACGACATCGAACTGCTCGCCATCGCGCGAGCGCGCGAGCACGAGAGCGGAACGGCCGGTGGCGCGCTCGTACGCGCGTACGAGGAGCACCACGTCGCCGGTGGCGCAATCGATCGCCGCCGCAGGGTTGAAGGCACCCGAGGCGTCCGCATACTTGATGTCAGCTGGCTGCACGATCGGGTTGGACGAGAAGCGGACGAGCGGTGCGATCATGTGCATCTCACCTCGAGCCAGGCCGAGTATAGTCGCGCAAAGTGACGGGTCGGTGCGGCGTAGTACTCGTCTGGCGTCACATCCAGTGTCGCTGGAATGGGCCGTGGCGCGAGCAGCCCGGCGTCGCGGCGGCGGCGCAATCCGCGGAAGACGTCGCACGCGGCCTTCTCGCTCCCATCGGTGCGCACCAGCCCGAAGCTGCGCTCCCGCACCGCGTACCGGAACGGCTCCCGCTCAAAGAGCGACGGATCGTAGTCGCCGAAACACCACGCATACGCCCCCGCCGCTCCGGTCGCGACCAGTCGCTCGACGACCTCGGCGTAGTAAGTCGCCCCTTCCTCCTCCGAGGCCAGGTACTGCTGCCGTGGCGTACCGAGAAAGCCGTCGGTGATCATGGTACCCGGTGCACCTGGCGGCGCCGTGCACAGCCCGAACTCCTGCATCAGCGTGCGGCGCCCGCTCCCTGCCAGCGCGCTCGTCAGGGCGCAGGAGAAGGGAACCAGTTCGGAATCGAGGAACGAGCGCGCGACGTCGCAGTAGAGTGGATAGGCGTGCATCACGTCCTCGTCGGCGACCGTCCCCAGGTCGTCCACGCGCAGGTTGTTTTGCGTAGTGAGCGAGGGGAGGTGTGCACCCACCTGAATCGGGACCCCGGGGGCGACGCGGCGGATAGTGTTCGCCAGCAGCGACGACCAGAGCCAGCCCGCGTCGCGCGATGGTGGTCGCTCGGCGTCGTCGATCTCGTTGGCGAGGTCGAAGGCGCGAATGGCGTTGTGGCCCGCGAGCGCGCGAGCGCACGTCTCGACCAGGATCGCCTGTGAGCGTAGCACCGTGGCGTCGGCGAAGAGGGCGCGCCCGCCATCCTTCCCCTCGCGCATCCAGTCCGGCCACCAGACGCGCCCGCTCATGTTTAGTACGACGAAGGTCGGCACGACGCGCAGCCCTGCGTCCGCCGCCGCACCAATGACATCGACCAGCCGTGCGACCATGACCGGGTCGACCTCGAGTGGTCGCGGGAGAAAGTCCCGCGTGAGGGTGAAGAGCCGCACCACGTCGAAGCCGATCGCGGCGATCTGCGCCATGTCGTCGCGCACCTCACCGAGATCGAACTCGCGCCACATGTACATCGCCGAACGACGTGGCCAGTAGTTGATCCCGAGTTCGAAGGTCACGGCGTGCTCATGGCGTGCCGAACGACGGCGCGGGTGATATGCATGGAATGCTCACTCGAGACCGGCCAGAATATCACCTAACGACAGATCCGCCACCGCGGTGACGCCATCGGCCGCACCGTAATAGATGCGCACATTGTCGCCCTCAGCGAGTACCCCGCAAGTGAAGACCACACTTCCATAGAAGCCGGCCACTTCGTACGGCGCCTCGGGGCGGAGGATCGGCTCTCGCGAACGGGCGACGAGACGCGACGGATCGTGCGCATCGAGCAAGAGGGCGCCGAGCGAATAGGTCGGCGGGTTGCGCGTGACGCCGTGGTAGATCGCGAGCCAGCCGTCGTACGCGCCCGCCTTCACGCGGAATGGAACTGCGCCACCACCGACCTTCTCGTCGTCCCACCACCCCGGTCGTGCCGAAGCGACCAGTCGATGGGCGCCCCAGGAGAGGAGATCGGGGGACGACGCGAACCAGATGGAGGGCTCGCCGAGTCCTGCGGGCATCGGGCGATGCAGCGCGACTGCGCGACCGTCGATCCGCTCGGGGAAGATCGTGACGTCGCGGTTGTTGGGTGGGAAGATGATCCCGTGCCGTTCGAAGGTGCGGAAGTCACTGGTCGAGGCGAGCGCGGTGGCGATCCCGTGCGGCGAAACGGCGGTGTAGTTGATCCAGTAGCGTCCGTCCAACTGCGTGATGCGCGCATCCTCGACGCCGAACGCGTCGTACGCGTCCGACGGCTGCAACGCGGGGGTGGGATTGATCGTGAAGCGAACCCCGTCGCGCGAGCGCGCCACGCGCAGGTGCGAGATCGAGGTGAGCCAGGTCCGCCCGCCGGCGACGATCATGCGCGGGTCGCCGCTGTCCACCCCGGTATCGTCCGTCCGCCAGCGGTGGATGACCAGGTCTCGCTTGTCGGGATCGAACACCGGTGCGGCGATCTCACCGGCCGCGACCTCGCGCGGCGCCTCAGCGACTCGCAGGAGGAGGACGATCTCTCCATCGAGGCGGGTAACCGCGGCGTTGAAGACGCCGACGACCCGGAGGTCGTCTCGGGAGGGGGCGACCATGGCGGGGGTGAGGATCGGATTCTCCGGCGCGCGGTGCGCCGTCGGGGGGGGCATGGGGCGGGACGGGAGACGGGAGACGAGAGTGTCGAATGTATCGCGGCGGCGGTCGGGCGTGAGTGCGGGGGTGAGCACGGATGATCGCCTCAGTGTGGCGATGCCTCGCAATTGCAAATTGGATCGCTGGACCCGCGACGGTCCGGCGCTGGCGCCTAGTCCGCACAGTGCCCAGAATCCCCAATCGGTCGTGATCGATCTGCACCGGCAGCCGGGTGCGGTATTGGACGCGGCAAAGTCGGACGGCAGACATGGCGACGGCTGCAGATCGCTCGTTGTTCGTCGTCGCGATGGTCGGCGTGCCAAACCACTGTACACTGCGTGCACTGCCCAACGTTTGGCAACCACCACCCTGCTCAACCAAGCGAGGCCTCCAGTGGACTGGAAGACTGGACTGACGTTGTCGGTTTCGGCTCTCCTGGCGGTGGTCGGCTACCTCGCGACGTACCTCAACAACCTCCGTCTTGCGCAACGCAAGGACCGCCTCGACCGCGTCGATCGTCAGCTGCGTGAGCTGTACGGACCGCTCCTCGCCCTCGTGAGCGCGTCGACAAAGACCTGGCAGGCGTTCGTCGGTGCACACCTGGAGACGGAGCTCTTTCGTGGCAGCCTGCCGGTCGCGCTCGAACACGCCGGGAATGCCGCCCTGTGGCGGCACTGGATGACGACGGTTTTTACGCCCCTGAATGAGGCGATGGCCACCCTCGTCCTCAGCCACGCCGACTTGCTGGAGGACTCCGAGATGCCGGAGTGCCTGCTTACGCTGGCGGCGCACGTGCAGGGCTAAAAGGGTGTGGTCTCGGCGTGGGAGCACGGCGACTTCTCGCAGCACTTCTCGCTGATCGCGTTTCCCGGAGCAGAGCTGCTCGCGTACGTCGTGAAGGAGTCCCAAACCCTGAAGGCGCGGCAGTCCTTGCTGCTGGGAGGGTAGAACTGGCGTGGCGGGTCTCGACGGCAGGAGATCACCCTTCCAGATTGGATGGCGAGCGTACTCCGTCACTCTATCGCGAGACGCATTTCTGCTTCGCCGATCGTGGACATCAGCCCGAAACCGGCGTCACGGCACAGCCACGCCTTCCCCTGATTCCGATGCGCCCACGCTGGTCGCTCTGGGTCGCGAGCGCATTGCTCCAGAGCTGCGCCCAGACGGTACCAGCGCCGCAGCCGATCATCGACATGCACCTGCACGCGTTTGCGCACGACGCATACGGCGACCCGGCACCGCCGAACGAGGTGACTGGACGCGTGCCCCACTACGCGTCGGATTCCGTCGCCATGTACGCGACGTTTGACACACTACGTCGATACGGCGTGGTACGGGCGGTGGCGAGCGGGCCGCCGGCCGACGTGCAGCGGTGGCGCGCGGCAAACCCCGCCGTGATCTTGGGTGGTGCTTACGCTGGTCCGCGCGATTCGCTGCGGCCCATTGCTGAGCTTGAACGACTCCTCGCCGCGGGTTCAGTGCAGGTCCTTGGCGAGTTGGGGCTGCAGTATCGAGGGCTCGCGCCAAGCGCGCCTGTACTGGCGCCCTATTGGGCCTTGGCAGTTGCGCATGACGTGCCGGTCGCGATTCATACGGGACTTGGCGACGCGGGAACGCCCTTTGGTTGTTGTCCACAGTTTCGCGCCCGCCTGGGGAATCCCCTCCTGCTCGAGGATGTGCTGGTGAAGTATCCGGGGCTCCGGGTCGATGTCATGCACGCGGGCTATCCGTTTCTCGAGGAGACGAAGGCGCTGCTGACGATCTATCCGGATGTCTATGTGGACGTGGGCGTCCTCAACTGGGCGATTCCCCGCGCGGAGTTTCACGCCTATCTCAAGGGGTTGGTGGATGCCGGCTTCGCGAATCGCGTGATGTTCGGATCCGATCAGATGGTCTGGCCCGAAGCGATCGGCCTGGCGATTGACGGCATCAACTCCGCCGCGTTCCTGACCGCGGCGCAGAAGCGAGGCATCTTCTATGACAACGCAGCGCGGTTCCTGCGCCTGACGCCGGCCGATATCGCGCGCGATCATGCCGCGGCGCGTTAGGCACATGTCTCGTGGCGGAGGGCGTCTCCTGCCCTTTGCGTCGCCGATCGCCGCCTCCATCCTCGCGCCGTGTCCCGATCCTTCCTGACCGCCGAGTGGCGCCAACTCGCGATGCTCAACTTCGTCGTCGAGCCGACGCTGCTTCTCCCGCTCGTCCCGCGCGGCACCGAGCTGGATACGTGGGAGGGGAAGGTTTGGTGACGGTCTCCTTCCCTCGGCACCTCGCCGATGCCTAACGTTCCCTGCGATGACTGAATCGCACACGAGCGTCCGATGCCAGCGGGGCTCCGTATGGCCCGCATCCCGCTCACGGGGAAACGCGGAGCGCGTTACCTGTATCCACGGGTCTCGATGACGCCGCACGATGTCGGATCCCGCTCGGCCTTCGCTGTCGGAATAGTCGGCGTCGTGTACGCTGCCGTCGTCGCCCTCGGTATGTCTACATACGGCCTGTCGACGCCGATCGGCGATCCGATCTTGGCGCTCATGGAAGTGCTGACGATCGCGTCCGCTCTCCCGCTGCTCGTGATGATGGCCGCGCTCCACGTCGTCGCACCCGAGGATCGCAAGCTCGCGGGCGTGCTGGCGTTGGCCTCTACGACGATGTTTGCGGCAACCACCTGCGTGGTCCACTTTGTCGAGTTGACCGCCGGGCGACAGCAAGGTGTGCGCGGCCTGATCTGGCCGTCCACCACATACGCGGCGGAGCTCATGGCGTGGAGCGTATTCCTGGGGCTCGCACTCCTTCTCGGCGCGCGGGTGCTCTCGGAGACGCACGAGGGACGAATCGCGCGCCGTTCCATGCAACTTGCCGGAACGCTCTGTCTACTCGGGACCGTTGGACCTCTGGTCGGGCAGATGCGACTTCAGCTCATCGGCGTCGCGGGCTATGGCGTCGTGTTGCCGGTGGCAGCGTTCGCGATGGCGGGGTGGTTTCGCGCATCGCGCCACGCTTTGGAACGGTAGTTCCCAGAGGCTTCCGTCAGGTGAGCTGTCAATGTCGTTCATCTCCAGCCGCTCGTCGCTTGTCGTCAGCCTCGTCCTCCTGCTTGTCACCGCTGGTCGCTCCTCCGCACTAGAGGTTGCCGCGAGCGCCGCGGGTCTCGCTGCAAGTCACCTGCTGCCTGCCAGCCGTCTCGTCAGTGGCTCGGTGGCAGTGCGATGGGTGCCTACGGGGAGCACCGTCACGTCTCACATCGGCGGGAAATGGACGCGCGGGGACGACGTTCGAATTGGCTTCCTGTGCTTCGGGCCTTTCCTCCCCGGCGCTTGTGCGGCGGAAACGGTGCGGAACCAGACGCCGATGCGGGCGCTGCGCTCCGCGTGCTTCACTGTAGGCGCGCTGCAATCGCGCTGACAGCCGACGTCACCGTCGCCTCGGTGCGGCGCGACATGCGCGGATTGACCCGCGGCTCGACGCCCGCGGCGGGGATGCACGAGTGGAGCAAAGGTCGACAAGGTGACGCATACGCGTATGGCTGCTGGCAATCGCCACGTCGGTCGCGCATTCTAGTGAATGCCAATGTCTACCGTGTCCTCTGCTTTGCGACTCTCCTCGAGACCCCGAGTTCGGGGCCTGTCGTGGGCAAACCGGTGCGCGTGCGCCGCCCTCCTCCTCGCGGCGGCTGCCTGCAGCGGCGGGTCCGGCTCTCCAACGCTCGCCGGGGATTGGGACGCCTACTTCGCGAGCGGCTCGGCCACCAACCCCGGCTTCGAGGGATGGCGACGAATGGGCTTCGCGCACTTCGCCGCGTCCGATTCTGGCTTCGTCGGTGTCATCCCACGGCGCACCGACGAACCCATTCTCGAAGTCACTCATGCCAGCGCCCGAGCCGACTCGGTCATGCTGTCCGGCACTGGTAATCAATCCATCGATGCGGTGTGGAGCGGCGGCACGCTCACCGGCGTGATGCTCGCCGGCGGCAAGCCCGCTGGTCGACGCATCCGTCTCGTGCGCCGCAGCGCACCGTTCGTCGTGGAGCAGTCGTACGCGCTGTGGCCCGGCGCCGTATCTGACTCACAGTACGCCGTCTCCGAGGACACGCTGGTGTTCATGAAGACGCGCGACGATGCCCGTCTGGCCAGCTACATCGCGCGCCCCGTCGGCACGGGACCCTTTGGTGTCGTGCTGCAGCGCACGCCGTACACCCGCATCCTTCAATCGGCTGGCCGATTCTGGGCCTCGCGCGGATACATCTTCGTCGCCCAGCACGTGCGCGGCCGCGATGTCTCGGACGGAAAGGATTTCGGCGACTACGACACCGACGTGCGCGAGGGATACGACGCGGTCGAATGGGCGGCGCAGCTGCCGGGCGCGAACGGCCGAGTGGGTCTCATCGGTCACTCGGACGAGGGGCGCCTCGCCTGGTATGCCGCGGTGAGCGCCCCGCCCCATCTCGCCGCCATCGTCGCCTCGGCGGCGACCGGCGATCCCTGGCGCATCGTCCCGTACGAAGACATGGTGTTTTCGCCGATCAACGTGGCGTGGGCGTGCCTGATGCGCGCGCGGACGCTCCAGAACATCGGCGACCTGGATATCGGCGCTGCGCTCATGCACCTGCCGCTGAGTAACCTGCCCCAGCAGCTCGGCTGCGGAGACGTACCGTCGTGGGATCGCTGGATCGCGCACCCCGCGCTCGACGCGTACTGGCGCGCCCACGCCGTGTCGACCAACATCGCGAAGGTGCGCACGCCGGTGCTGCAGATCTCCGGTTGGTACGACGATTCGCGCGGGCCGATCGACTATACCAATGCACTCACCGCAGTCCCGGGCCACCCGTTCATCCGCCTCGTCATGGGTCCTGGCGCGCACAAAGGCGTCGACTACGTCAGCGGGGAGTTCGAGGCGCAGTCGCGCGTCGACACGCGGCGCCTTCAGCTGCGCTGGTTCGATCACTACCTCCTGGGGAAGGACAACGGCGTTGACCGCGAACCGCCGGTCGATGTGTTCGTGCTCGGCGACAACGTATGGCGAAAGGAGAAGGGGTGGCCACTCGAGCGCACCATTCTCACCAAGTGGTACCTCGCGTCGGGCGGGAAGGCGAACACCAGCGCGGGCGACGGTGTGCTCGATACGATTCCGCCAACCGGAGCGCCGGTCGACACGTTCACGTATGACCCGGCGAATCCCACCCCCTTTCTGATCGACTCGCGCGAGCTCGAGACGTCGCTCAACGAGGATTACACCGCGCTCAACGCGACGCGAACCGACGCGGTGGTGTTCACGTCGGCGCCGCTTGCGAAAGCGATCGAGATCACGGGACAGATGTCGGCTGCACTTTGGGCAGCGACCGATGCCACGGACACCGACTGGAATGTGATGCTCCTCGACGTCTTTCCCGACGGACGCGCGGAGCGCGTGCAGGATGGCGTGGCGCGCGCACGATTCCGCGAGGGATTCGACAAGCAGGTACCACTCGTTCCCGGGCAGATCGAGCGATACGACGTCGACCTTTGGTTCACATCGCGTGTCTTCACGCCCGATCACCGTCTGCGCGTTAGCATCTCGTCGTCGCTCTTCCCCAAGTACGATCGCAACCTGAACACCGGCGGGAACAACGAGCGCGACAGTATTTTCGTGGTGGCGCATCAACGCATCGTGCACGATGCGGCGCACCCTTCGCACGTGCTGTTGCCCGTGATCCCGCGGTAGAGGCTGTGCGGCCGCCTGCGGTCGGCCACGCTCGATCGGGTGTTTCGCCACGTGCACAAGACGCGGGAGCGCACTGTCATCGGGCATTCAACATTCGATTTTCTTGGTCCGGCGACCTCGGCGAACTGCGCACCTGCGCAGATGATTCTCCGGTCGATCGACCGTCGTACACCCTTCCCGTTCGGCATAGTCCAACCAGGCACAGCGAGCCCCCATGAGCGACTCCCCTCGTCAGAACGGTTGGATGTGGATTCCGCCTCCGCTCCTTTTCGCGCTCCCACTCATCCTCGGCGTCGTCCTCCACAACCGATATCCACTCGCCCACGTGTCGGCTGAAATCGCCGGCGCACTTGAATGGCTCGGCATCGCGCTCATCGTGATCGGCGTTGGCCACACACTTTCCAGCGTGGCGTTGTTCGTCCGCTCCCGTACGACGCTCATACCGCACCACCGTGCGTCGGTGCTCGTCACGCAGGGGGCCTACCGGTGGACGCGGAATCCGATGTACGTGGGGCTGACGCTCGTCTACTTCGGAATTGCGGTGCTGATTGTGGCATTGTGGCCACTGCTCTTCCTCCCTCTCGTACTCATCGTGATGGATCGGCGAGTGATTCCAACGGAGGAGCGCCAACTCGGGGAATTGTTCGGTCCGAGCTATAGCGCGTACGTCGGACGGGTGCGGCGGTGGTTGT
This sequence comes from Gemmatimonadota bacterium, assembly GCA_040007995.1. GTDB lineage: Bacteria > Gemmatimonadota > Gemmatimonadetes > Gemmatimonadales > Gemmatimonadaceae > SCN-70-22. The sequence continues at coordinate 14,701 of JBDTUA010000032.1, forward strand.
GAGCACCCGGTCGTTCGACATACTTCGGCGTCCTACCTCGCGCCGCCGGGTCAGAACACTACGCCTGGGGCTATTCCGACGACTGCGTGGAACCTACCTGGGCGAAGATGCCTGTATTGCGCTCGCACCGAATGAAACGCGTTCTCAAGCGTTTGATCATCAGTGGTGCGGTCACGATGGCGAGCTGTTGACCGCCGGCGGGAGCCTCTCCGGTGATTCCACGATGACTCGGCAACTGATGATCCGGCGATGAACCGTGCGAGGGCGCTACTGTTCGGTGGCAGTGCGTGAGATTGGGGGCGACAGTGACGCGTGGTGAGCACGAAGGGTGACCAGCGTCAGCGCACCGATCTTCGAAGTAGGCATCAGGGCAACTCAACCCTCATCCCACTCGCCCCGCCCCCGCATCCGGTCGCCCCTCTCCCGGTATTCATTCCGGCGGCCACGGGTATTCATATGCTCATGAAATCACCCATGTTGCAGGTCGCGTCGGCCCTCCTGTTCGCGGCACTTCCGCTCACCGCCCAACAGTCCCCGCAGTCCGCCGCTAACGAACTGCTCGCCGCCGATCGCGCCTTCTCCGCTGCCGCCAGCACATCTGACCTCGTGGCCGCGCTCGACGCATTGTTCGCCGACGACGTGGTCATGCCTCTCCCGCAAGGCAAGTGGGCGCGTGGGCGTGAGGCGGCGCGCGATGCGCTGCGCGCAGATCCTGAGAGTGCCGGAGCGAAGGTCGACTGGGAGCCGGTCCGCGCCGGCGTCGTCGCCGACGCGCTCCACGGGTACACATATGGCTTCATGAAGACGCGGCGCGGCGAACAGCCGGCACAGGCCGGGAAGTATCTCGCCTACTGGGTGAAAGGCCCGCTCGGGTGGCGCGTGGCGGCGTACAAACACTCGCCGCGAGTGCAGGGCGACGTGGCGCGTACGATGATGCCACCATCGCTACCACCACGAATGGTCAAGTCCGTCGCGGATGCGTCTATCGTACAGCGACATCGCGCAAGCCTCGTCGCCGCCGAGCAGGCATTTTCGGACCTCGCCAACTCGAGAGGACTCGGCAACGCCTTCCAGGCGAATGGCGCCAAGGATGCGATCAACATGGGGGGCAACAGCGCCGACTTCATTTTCGGCAACGTGTCCATCGCACGATTCGTCTCCGGCGCGGGCGCGATGGACGCGACACCGTTCACTTGGTCTGCTGACGATGCGCTCGTCGCATCCAGCGGTGACCTCGGCATCACCTTCGGCCAGATCCACCAGAATGGCGCGCCGTCCGACGCGCCGTCGTTCGCATTCTTCACGATCTGGCGCCGCGAGTCACCCACCTCCCCTTGGAAGTACGTGGCGGAGTAGTGGCGCATCGGCGGGAACCGAGTCGTCGGCTGCTACATGTGCACGACGGGCGGCTCCCAAACCACCGGGAGCCGCCCGTTTCGTGCGACCGCGAGCCGGGATGTAGACTGTCCCGCCGCCCTTCACAGCTCTGTGCGTCAGTAGCCCGAGTTCTGCACGATCCTGGGCGCCACGTCGATCTCGTTCTGCGGGAGCGGGAAGAGTGTGCGGAACGCCGGGATTTCGAGCACCGAAACTGCGCGCTGGGTGCGCACAAGGTCGGCCCAACGGTCTCCCTCAAACGCCAGCTCGCGACGGCGTTCGAGCCAGACGGCATCACGCACTTCGGTCTGGGTCGAGACGTCAACACCGAGCGTGTGGGGCGCCAACCCCGCGCGCTCCCGCACCAAGTTGTACGTCGCCACCGCGCCACTGAGGTTGCCCAGCATTGTCTGCGCCTCAGCCTTGTTGAGCAGGACCTCGGCGAATCGGATGATGTGCAGGTCCTCGGCACCCTCGGTCGTGCGCCACTTGGCACCGTACCGACGGTTGCGGCTGTCGCGCTGGATGCTCCACGTCAAGCGTGCGTCGCCGCTCTCGTACGCGTTCTCCAGCGAGGCCGTCGGCGCAATCTCATATCGACCACCGAGCGCCTTCGACAGGTAGTAGAAGCCGGAGAGGTTGTACTCGGTGGCGGTGAAGGCCACGCGCCAGATGTCCTCCGGCGTCTCGGCCGACGGCGAGAAGAGCGATGCAAAGTTCGGGGCGAGCTCGAGCCCTTCATTGATCACATTGTCGGCCGCAGCGAGTGTCGCGGGCCAGTTCGCCTGGTAGAGCAGGACGCGCGACTTGAGCGCCTCGGCCGCCACGAGCGATGCGTCGGTCGTTCGGGAATCGCTGCTCATCAGCTGCGTCGCCTGATTGATGTCGGTCAGGATCTGCGCGTACACCTGCGCGACCGTCGCGCGCTCGGTGCTGGCCAGCTCGTTGAGCGACGCTGGTGGCGCGAGGCGGATGGGTACCGGCCCCCAGAGACGCACCAGATTGTGGTAGCCTAACGCGCGGATGAGGTGCGCCTGCCCCACGATGTCGTTGCGCTCCTCCTCGCTCAACTGTGTCACCTCCGGCACCTTGGCGATGAGCGTGTTGGCACGTCCGATCGAGGTGTAGATCGCGTCCCAGATGTCCTCGATCGTGCTGTTGTCCGCCGCGGTCACCTGCTGGTCGATGTCGGCATACGTGGTGAATGTCCCCACGTGCGACACATCGTCAGAGGCAAGGTCGGAGATGAAGAGGAAGTCGCCGCCATAGTAGCTCCCGCTCTGCAGCGCGTCGTACGCACCGGCCAAGGCGGCCCGCACGCTGGGCGCGTCGATGATCGCTTGCGATTCCTCCACCTCTGTTGTGGGTTCCACCGTCAATGTCTTGTCGCACGCCGTCGCCATCGTGAGCAGTGCCACGAGGACGGTCGGAGTCAGGCATCGCCGCATGAGTGTCTTCCTGATGAGGGTTGGCATCGTCGTCGTCCTCACCACGACCCGCGTATGCCGAACGAAATCGTCCGGGCAAGCGGATACGCGTAGAAGTCGGTACCGAGCGAGATGGACGCGGTCGATCCATTGCTGTTCACGTCCGGATTGAAGCCGGTGTATTCGGTCCAGGTGACGAGGTTACGCCCCGAGACAAAGACGCGCGCGTCGGAAAGGTTGAGGGTCCGCGCCAGCGACTGCGGCACGAGGTATCCAAGTGTCACCTCCTGCAGGCGGAGGTAGGAACCGTCCTCGACGAAACGACTCGACACGTCGCGCGCGCCGGAGGTCCCGTCATAGCTGAGGCGTGGCTGCTCGGCTACGTCACCCGGTGCCTTCCACCGCTTGTCATACGAGTCCTTGAGCTTGTTGTCGAAGTAGTAACCCCCGTCATCCGCGAAGATGCGGATGGCGTTGAACACCTTGTTCCCCTGCGTAAACTGGAGGAACGAGCGCAGGTCGAATCGCTTGAAGTTGAGGGTGTTGGTCCAGCCGCCGAAGTACTTCGGGTGCGGCGATCCTACAATCGTTCGGTCTGAGGCGGTGATGTCGCCGTCACCGTTCACGTCGTCGTATATCGCATTGCCCGTCTCCGGATTGACCCCCTTGAAGCGCAACGTCTGGAAGGCGCCGAGCGGTTGCCCGACCTCCACGCGATTGAGACTGCGGATCCCGCTGTTGAACGGCTCGTTGCGATAGAGCGCGGTCACCTCGTTCTTGAGGAAGGAGATGTTGAAGTCCGAGTTCCAGCTGAAGCCGCCGGCGCGCGATTCGCGGATCGGCTCGGTGTTGAGTTGGAATTCCCAGCCGCGATTCGCGATGTTCCCGATGTTGTCGTAGACACTCGTGAAGCCGCTCGTCGACGTGATCGGGCGGAACACGAGGAGGTCGTCGGTCTTCTTGTTGAAGTAGTCGGTGACGAGTCCGATGCGGCCGGCGAACATCGAGAAGTCGAGCCCGACGTCGAATTCGCGGGTCGTCTCCCACTTCAGGTCAGGATTCGCCAGCGACGACGGCGCGATCCCCGGTGCGTCGGCGTAGTTCGCCTTGCTGAAGCGCGCCAGCGAGGCGTAGTCGTCCGGTATCCCCTGGTTCCCTGTCTCGCCATAGCTCAGGCGGATCTTCATGTCGCCCGCCTTCCGGATGGCCGATAGCCACGACTCATCCGATAGCGCCCACCCTACAGACGCTGACGAAAACGTCCCGTAGCGGTTGTTCTTGCCGAAGCGTGACGACCCGTCGGTGCGCACGCTGGCGCTGGCGTAGTATCGATCGTGGAGCGACCAGTTGGCGCGGGTGAAGAACGACGCGAGGTTGTTGTCGGTGCGCCCGCCATCATACGAGGTCACCTTGCCGGCGCTTCCGGGATACCGGAACTGCGTGCTCCCGAACCCCTCGCCCTGCAGGAAGTCGTTCTCGCTGGAGTTGTACTCGACGCCCGATCCACCAACGATCGACAGCTGACCGATCCGCTGGCCAGGGATGTCCCACTGCAGGTATGTCTCGGCCACATAACGGCTCACCGTGGTGTTCCCCTGCTGCGCGACCCCCGCCGCACTGGCGGCGTACGTGCCGATGATGAGCGGCGAATTCCAGCGCAGGTCGCGCAGGTTGAGCATGTCGACGCCGATGCGCCCGTTGAGGCGGAAGCGATCGCTGAACGCGTACGACATTTCGGTGTTCCCCATCGCCCGCAAGGTGCGCGACTCGGCGTTGTCGAGGACGCCGAGACCGACGGGGTTCGTGTACTCCAGCCCGTCATCGGTCGAGGTGAACGAGCCGTCCGAGTTGCGCACGGCGACGTTGGGCTGGTTTGCCAGTGCATTGGTGGCGACACCGTCGATCGTATTGTCGTTCTCGTTGCGCACGTTGCCTTCGCGTCCGAGACCGATCGAGGTCCGCACGCTCAACTTCGAGGAAGGCGCAAAGTCGAGGTTGGCGCGGACGTTCGCCCGTTGATACTGCGAGCCGAGCAGGATGCCCGTCTGGTTGAAGAATGCTCCGGAGACATAGTAGGAGATGCGTTCGCTACCACCGGTCATGCCGACGGAGAGGTCGTAGACGGGCGCTGTCTGGAGGACCGCCTTCTGCCAGTCGGTGTTGATCGTGTCGTCCACCCCCGGGACGAACGGCAGTTCGTCGTCGGCATAGCCATCATTCTTCGCGGCCTCATTGAAGTAGGACACATACTCCTTGGCGTTGAGCATGTTGACCTTCTTCGAGATATCCTGCGTGCCGTAGTAGCCGTTGAAGCTGACTTTCGGACGACCCGCCTGGCCGCGCTTGGTGGTGATGAGCACCACCCCGTTCGAGCCGCGCGACCCGTAGATCGCCGACGCCGAGGCATCCTTCAGGACGTCGATCGAGGCGATTTCGTCGGGACTCAGCCCGCTCACGGCGCTGACATCCTGACCACCCATACCTAACTGCGAATAACTATCGCGCAGCATCGGGATGCCGTCGATGACGTAGAGCGGCTGGTTGCCCGCCGAGAGCGACGAGGAGCCGCGCACGCGGACCGAGATGCCGTTGCCGGGGTTGCCGGCATTCTGGATCACCTGCAACCCGGCCGCCTTCCCCTGCAGCGCCGCTGCGACGCTGGCGACTGGCATGTTGACCAGGTCCTCGCTACGTACCGTCGCCACCGCGTTGGTCACTTCGCGGCGGTTGGCCGTGCCGTACCCGACGACGACGACCTGTGACAGGTTGATCGCCGCCGTGCGGAGCGTGAAGTCGGCGACCGCCGTGTCGAGCGCTGCGACCGTTACGCCCCGCTGCGCGGGACCGAAACCCAAGCGCGTCGCGCGAAGGGTGTAGCTGCCCACCGGGACGTTTCGGATCAGGTACCGGCCGTCACTCGTCGTGACCGCGCCGAGTGTGGACCCGGCCACGACCACCTGCACGCCGTCTACCGGGCGCCGTGACGCCGAGTCGAGGACTTCCCCACGGATAAAGCCCGTCGCTTGGGCCGTGGCACGCGACGGGAGAAGAACCGTCGCGACACCGCCCGCTGCAACAAGCACTGCGGACCACAGACCTCGTCTCGTCATTTGCATCTCCCTTGATGAATGCGCGGTGCGAAGGCGACAGGTGCGTCGCTCCGACGGCGAGACAAACGTGATGGCTAGGCGCGCTCTGCCGCAATGGGGTGGGACGCGGCGTCCACGCATCCCAGCGCCGTGGGGCCCCCCGTCGTGCTCGCCAGCAGCTGCACGGGTACGGGTCCACTGCCTTCGCAGCGCTCGCGAATCGAAGACGTTGACAGCTGCACGCGACGGAACGACACGTTAGGGTCGCGGTTCGTCGCCCGGACGCACGCCTCATCCCTCCCTGATTTCACCGCGGTGGGTTGTGAACATGATCCTCCCTGGCGCTGCGTACACGGTCTGCGCTGCGCGTGGTACTTTGGCGCGCGGCAAATTGCAATGCTACCTCTTTCTCGCGATGTAGCGGCGGCGTGCACTCCACATTATCGTCGCGAACCGACTCCCCGGGGCGGTCACGCGTCCGGCATGACGTGCTCTGCCGTGCGAACGGTCGCCGCCGCCTCGGCGGCGGCGCTGTCTGCAGAACGCACGCGCCGGTGTCCGTCAGGTCCACAATCTCACCGAGGATTGCAGCTATGGACTCACACCAGATCAGGGCATGGTCGAGACGCTTCAGTGCCACGGTTGGCCTGGCGGTCTTCTCGCTGGCGAGCGGCGGCGTCGCGCAGGCACACGCACAAACCGGAACGATTTCCGGTCGGGTCCTCGACGCGGCATCACAGCAGCCAGTTGCGGGCGTCCAGGTCTTCATCGCCAGCGCGAACGTCGGGGCCACCAGTGGGAGTGACGGCCGGTACACGATTGCTTCGGCGCCATCCGGCGTGCAGGCCGTCTCCGCGCGACGCGTCGGATACCTGCCCCTCCTCAACCGATCGGTCACCGTCGTCGCCGGAGAAACGGTCACGCTCGACCTGTCGATCAGTGTGGCACCCCTCTCACTGGAACAGGTCGTCGTGACAGCGAGTGGCGAATCGCGCAAGCGCGAGGTCGGGACCGCCGTCGCTCAAGTCGATGTCGCCGCCCTTCAGGAGAAGACGGGGTCCAAGGACCTCAGCCAGATTCTCCAAGGCAATGCGACCGGCGTCACCATCACCCAATCCACGGGGAGCGTCGGGACCGCCACGAACATCCGGGTGCGCGGCAACACCAGCATCAACTTGAGCAACATGCCGCTGGTGTACGTGGACGGGGCCCGCGTCAACACCAATGCACGCTCACTCGGTGTAGGCGGCGCGGCATCGGATCGTTTCCTCGACATCAGCCCAGACGACATCGAGAGCGTGGAGATCGTCAAGGGACCCGCGGCGGCGACCCTGTACGGAACCGAGGCCGCGGCCGGTGTCGTGCGAGTGACGACCAAGCGCGGGAGCGCGGCCCGTTCACAGACCACGGTGATGGTCGAGGGCGGACAGCGCTGGGACGCGAACCACTACCCCGACCGCGCCTGGAATCCCCTCGTCAATCTGGGTGCCGGCTACAAGGACACCACGTACTTCATCAACAGCCTGAAAGGCGGCGCCACCATGCCTAACGAACAGGCATACTACGATCCGTTCCGGAAGGGGGATTCCTACAAGCTCTCGCTGGGCTCCCGTGGGGGGACGGGCACCTTCGGCTATTATATGGGCTACAACCTGTCCAGCCAGGAGGGGGTGTTCAGCACGAACGACCAGAAGGCGCACAACCTGCGCAGCAACCTGAACTTCGAACCCTTCAAGAACGCTCGGATTAACCTCTCGAGCGGCTTCACCACCAGCAACACCGCCTTCAACTACGGCGATGGCGAAAGCTGGGGATTTGTGGGCGCCGCCCTACTGGGTCCACCCATGTGGGCCCCCATCAACGCGGCAGATCCGACCACCGGCGGGGCCAGGATGCTCACCTGTCCACGAGCGCTCGAAGAAGCGCGCAAGGCCGGCACCTCGCTGGCCGACATGACCACGTCGACCTGCGTCTACGATCGGACCTTCCAGGGGAGCAACAACTACGATCGGCTGAGCACGATGGACGTGCAACAACGGCTCGAGCGCTTCACCGGAAGTGCCACCGCCATCCACACCCTCGGCAGCTGGTTGTCCACGCGCCTGACGGCCGGGTACGACTCGTACACCGAGCGCGGCTTCAACATGGTCCCGAACGTCCCGCTCAAGATCGTCGATTCCGACCCCAACCGCACCGTAACAGACGCGCTGGCGCGCAGCTTGACGCTCGAGGGATCCTCGACGCTCACGTACCAGCTCCCGATGCGCATACAGACGCAGACTACGGTCGGCGCGCAGTGGTACCAGACACAGAACAACGTGACCACCGCCAGCAGCATCGGCTTCCCGCCAGGCACGGGGACGCTCGGCAATGGCGCGCAGCGGGACGCGGGTGAGGAGTACACCGACGTGCGCACCGTTGGCTATTACGTACAGGAACAGCTGGGCTGGCGTGACCGGGTCTTCATCACCCCGGCGGTGCGTTTTGATCGCAATAGCGCGTTCGGGCCGAACCTCGGCTCCATTGCCTATCCGAAGATCAGCGCATCGTGGGTCGTCAACGAAGAATCGTGGTTTCCGCGCAAGGCCATCAACGAGCTCCGCCTGCGTGGCGCGCTCGGGACGTCGGGCAAGCAGCCGGGCCCGTTCGATGCGCTGACCGTGTTGACCACGACTCCAGTCTCCCTGCCTAACGGTTCGTCGGAAATCGGCTTCTCACCGCAAAGCCTCGGAAACAAGAACCTGAAGCCGGAGCGCGGCCAGGAACTCGAGGTGGGCTTTGATGCGAAGATCCTCGATCGCCGGGTGAACCTGGAGTTCACGGCGTACAACAAGAAGACGCGCGACGCGCTGGTGCTGCGTCCGCTCCCCCCGTCCACCGGCTTCGCCACCGGACAGTGGGACAACGTGGGGGAGGTGATCAACAAGGGCGTCGAGCTTGCCGTCGACGCAGACGTGCTGCGCAACGCGTTCATGTCGTGGAACGGCCGCCTCACGTACGCCGCCGTCAGCAGCAAGATCACCAAGCTCGCAGTCCCCATCGCCATCGGTGGTCGCGGGTTGCAGGAACACCGGGAGGGAAGCGAATACGGCGCCTACTTCATGAAGCCGGTCAGCCTTGACGCGAGCGGCAACATCGTCATTGCGCCGCTCGCCGTAAACGTGGGTCACCCCACACCCGACT
>JBDTUA010000033.1:0-23742 GCA_040007995.1 Gemmatimonadota bacterium
TCGTTGACGGTCTTCGGACCGGGTGTCCCCGCCGTCCGCCGGCCATCGCCCTTCTCGCTCGACGAGTGTCGCTCCGACACCGTGGACTTCCATGGCAGCGGGCGTCGCGTCTCCCTGAGGTTCCCCAAGAATGGGGAGCGCACGGCGCGCCTCTCCACTCCGCGCGCCATAGTTCACCTGAAGTACGGGTGGACAGATGTCCACGAAGACGGCGAGTGCGGGAGCGTGGTGCGCTCGATTGGAAGTGGCCTCACCGCGTCTGTGCGAGGCGCAACGTCACCGCCGATAGACGTACCGACCGAGCACGTCGCGCTGGTACGGTGCGATGGCACCATTCGCGTTGTCAGGGCCGGCTCCACGCCGGATCTCGAGACAGTCCGACCCGTCAACCCCTGATCCCCCAAGTTCGACCGAGTCACTTCGGAACCAGGTCTTACCCATCTCTGGCCAATTTCTGACCCCCTTCGAGGAGTTCGCCATGATGACGCGTTCCCCGATCCTGTGGCTCTCCGCTGCCCAAGCACTCGCACGGTGCAAAGAGGGGCGCGCGGCCACCGTACGCCGCGCCACCCTTCCGTGGACCGCCGCCGACGCCAGTGCGCGCTTCGTGCAGCTGGCGGGCTACCGGTCGCACTTCGCCGCGGAGATCTCGTCTCCGTCTGGCCCTTCCCCCCGCACGCGTCGATCCGCCAGCTGCGCGAGCAGCTCGATGCGTCGGCTCTCCTGAACGCCGAGGGGACCACCGGCGACCTGCTCTTCCTTCACGACCGCGAGGGGCGCGCACGGCGGGTGGGGATCGTGCTCGGCGTCCGCGAACGCCTGGTGCTCCCCGACGCCCCCGTCGCAGCTCCGCTGCGACGTCCTCTGGGGCGAAGCGGGGGGCGATCGGCCGCCGCGCGCCCGGCGGCAGATCGGCTGGTTCTCGGCGGGACTCGGCGATCGCTTCGCGCCGTGGTACCTGGCCTATCACTTCCGTTCCCGTGCTGGCGCACGTGCCGCATGAGGGCACGCCGCCGACGACTGCAAGGCTTCGTCGCGCGCGGCGAGCGCCATCGCCGCCTGATCCTGAGCGTCGCCAGCCGCATCGCCGCCGGCAACCGCGACCTGCGCAACGACCTGAAGCAGGAAGGGTGGATCGCCGTCTGGGAGTTCCGCGAGAACCCGGCGCTCCCGAGCGAGTCCATGCGCAAGATCGAGCGCGCCGCGATCGTGCGACGCATGCAGCGACGCGCGCGCTGGTCGCGTCGCGACAGCAGCCGGCGCATGCTGCTGACCGAGGCGCGGCGGCTGTCGATCGCCGCGCCGAGCGATCGCTCGGAGGGGCCGGATGACGAGTGAGTGGACTGAGACGATGGGGACGGACGGCGCCGAGTCGGCGCGATACTCACCGCTGATGCTGAGCGTGAAAGCCAGACTAGCCGGAGATCACAGGACTGCACCCATACGTACCCGTCGCGCATTTCGGCGTCGTGACGCGCGCCTCGCGCGCACCTCCGCTCCGGCGCCGCCATGACCTGCGCCGCTCTGGTCCGGCCTTCAGCGCGTTTGGTGGGTGATCGCGGTTATCACGGGGCTCATCGCAACGCTCGGCTTTCAGACCTTCTCGCCCTCGCGCCGACTGGCGGCGGTCGAGGCGGTGAATGCGCGGCAGGATTCGGTGATGAGCGCGGAGTCGGCGGCGCAGCGGGAGTCGCTGGAGACGATCCGGCGGCAGGTGGGGCAGTTGTTGGCGGGGCAGTGTGCGAAGGAGCAGGATCGGATGGCGCGGGTGGTGTATGGCTGTGAGGGAGGGTGAGGGGAGGTGCGCTGACTGCATATCTGGCTGCTGGCGTGCGCCCCGATGCTAAGCGCGCTTCACAAAGAAGCTGACCGGAACCTGCCCGGATCCGGGTGCCCAGCAAATCGGGGAAAGTTCAAACCTCGACGATGTCAGACCGGCGGAGCACCAGCAGCGGCTGCAGGCTGCGTACACTCGGTGACTGTAAAGTGGGCCACGTCCCGTCAGCCCCCATCCAGGGACCAATCGCAGACTAGCCCTGTGGGGAATGGGGGTCCTTCGAAGGAGCGACTACACTGGAAACCGCACGCTCCACCGTCCTTGCTGCAAGTGCCGACAATCAAGCTCTTTCCGATACGACCTGAAAGGAGGTTCCGATGCCGATGAAAATCACGGACCTGCATACGCTGCTGGTTCACGAACTCAAAGACCTGTACAGTGCCGAAACACAACTGGTAGACGCACTGCCGAAGATGGCCCAAGCGGCCAAACATTCGCAACTCGCTAACGCCTTCCGCGCCCATCTCGAGGAGACAAGAGTACACGTCAGCCGTCTCGAGACGATCTTCAAGGGGCTGGACTACGAGCCCGGCGGCCAGCACTGCAAAGGCATGGAAGGGCTCATTGCGGAGGGTGAGGACATGGTGGAAGAGGACGCGCCGGACGATGTGAAGGACGCCGGACTTATTACCGCCGCGCAGCGTGTCGAGCACTACGAGATGGCCGGCTACGGCTGCGCCCGAACGTTCGCGCGACAGTTAGGTCTGGATGCCATCGCCGATATGCTCCAGACAACACTGGATGAAGAAGGGGCCGCCGACAAGAAGTTGACCGCTATCGCCGAACGCAGCATCAACCAGGCGGCGATCAACGGCTGAGTGGCCGGATTCGTCTACAATTGCCTTGTGAGTAAAGAGGGCGGACGTGCTGTCAGCCCTCTTTTGTTTGCGTTGACTAAGAACTCCGGAGAAGAGCGCGCCGATCTCCAGGGCGTGGGTGCCATCAGCACCGCAGGCGTGCGTCTACTGCCCCAGGAACTCCCCGAACGGTCTCAGCGCCGGCACACGATCGGTGAGGATCTTGAGCGTGACCATGATCGGCACGGCGAGAATCGCGCCCGGGACACCCCACAGAAAGCCCCACAGCATCACACCGATGAAGAGCGCGACCGTGTTCAGCGGAAACTGCCGCCCGAGCAGCGTCGGCGTCACGAGGTTGCTCTCAATCATGTTGAGGAACAGGAACGCGGCTGGGACGAGCAGAGCATGCGAGATTGTATCAAAGACCGTGATGGCGGCCACCGAGAGTATCGCGACGGTGAGCATCGCGCCAAGGTACGGAATGAAGTTCAGCACGGCTGCCATCGTTCCCCACAGGGCAGCATTCGGCATGTGGAGCGCCAGGAGGACCAGCCACGTACAGATTCCAAGCCCGATGTTGATAAGAATGGATGTCCGCAGATATCCAGCGACGGCCACCTCCACTTCGTCGCTGATTTGCTTGGGGACGCCGCGATGATGGGTATTGTACGGGAGGACCTTCATGAGCTTGCGCATGAAGAGGTCGCCTGAGGCCAGCAGGAAGAAGGTCAGGAATGTGACGCTCAGCGCCGCCACCACCAGGCTCGCCACACCGCCGAATGCTCGCGAGAGGAATCCGGGACGAGTGGTGGCAACGACGACGGGCGTTTTGGCGGCTCCGGGGGTCTTGCCCGCCGCCATCTCCTCCACGCGTTCGGCCGTCGCGGCGAGCTTGGTCACGGAGCGAGTCAACGATCGCACCTTCCGCTCCACCTCCGCCAATGCTTGCGGTGCGCGATTGACCCAGCTGATAGCGGGACCGGAGAGCAGGAAGAACGTACCAGCGATCACGACGACGAGCCCGAACACGACCAGCGCCGCGCCGATAGGCTCCTTGATCCCCCGACGGCGCATCCGACGGACCGGACCGCGCAGGAGGAAGCTCGCCAAGATCGCCACGACCACCGGCAGGATAACTGTCCGGGCCACATAGAGCGTGTACAGGAACGCCAGCACGGCCAGGATGGTCACGCTGATCGCCGTGATGGTTCCGGAATCGAGCCCCTGTCGCTCCTTTTCCGATTCGTCGTCGTTGGAGGCGTCCACCAACTCATGCGAAAAAATCGGCGTCGGCAGCACAAATCCCCCCCGACGGATCGCGCGTTCCATGGTATCCCGCATGACCCGCGACTTTCGCTCTTCTGGCATGTCAAACGTCTGGGAGTTGGAGCAGCAATATCAACGATTGCATCTTGCAGTCGCATGGCGAGCGGGGGTATTCGTCGGGGGAGAAGATGCCAGATACTCCCAACGGGGCATGCGTCGTCGAGACTCCCCTGCGTCAGCACGATCCAACTGCTATATACGTCACGGGTGGTCCCGTGCTACGCCCGTCGCGGTACTACAAGATTGTGCCTTCGAGCGATGTAAGCTTCCGTCGGCCACGATCATACTTCCCAACTCTTCGCCCATCCATCGCCTAGGACTGGGTGCAGTACCCCGCCACGGAGTGCATCATGCCAGCGATCCGTCCCATCTGGAAAGGGCAGTTGCGCCTCTCCCTCGTTTCGATCGCGGTGGAGCTCTACACTGCGACCAAGACCAACGCCAAGGTCACCTTTCGGCAGATCCACGAGCCGAGCGGTAAGCCGATCAAATATGAAAAGGTTGTGCCAGGAGTCGGACCGGTCGACCGTGACGAGATCATGAAGGGGTTCGAAGTCAAAACAGGGGACTTCGTGCTGCTCACGGACGAAGAGATCGACGCCGTGAAGCTCGAGACGCGCCGCACGCTCGACCTCACCCAGTTCGTGGGCGCCTGCGAGATCGATCCCATCTACTTCGACAAGGCGTACTTTGTCGCGCCGGCGGACGAGCTGGCGGAGGATGCGTTCCGCGTGATTCGCGACGCGTTGCGCCAAACCGAGAAAGTAGGGCTCGGACAATTGGCGCTCCGCGGCAAGGAGTACCTCGTGGCGCTCAAGCCGACCGGGACGGGCATGCTGCTGGAGACGCTGCACTACGAGGATGAGATCCGGAAATCCGATCCCTTCTTCGCGTCGATTCCCGCGAAGAAGGCCGATCCCGAGTTGCTCGAAGTCGCTGTGGCGCTGATGAACAAGAAGACGGCGCCCTTCGACTCGTCGGCCTTCAAGGATCACTATCAGGCAGCGTTGCGCACCCTTGTCGAAGAGAAGATCGCCTCGAAAGGCGGTCGAGTGTCGGTGACGAAGGCAGATGAGGCGGCGCGTCCGGAGGGGGACAACGTCATCGATCTCATGGCCGCGCTCAAGCGGAGCCTCGAGGTGAGTTCGTCGAAGGGTCGCACCGGGAAGGGGAAATCCACCAAGGCCTCCGCGGCGGCTCCGCGTCGGAAAGCGGTATCGACGCGTGTGAAGGCGGCACCTCGCCGCGGCGCCTCGCGCTCGTCGCGGAAGCGCGCGGGGTGAAGTGAGCGCTCCCCGGCTCCCGCGCTTCCGACCGCCGCAACTCGCGACACTCGTCGCGCACGTTCCGACCGGCGAGGGGTGGATCTTCGAGATGAAGTACGATGGGTACAGGTGCCTTGCCGCGATCGCGGGACACCGCGTGAAGCTATACACCCGCAGCGGGCAGGACTGGAGCCAGCGCTTTGGCCGCTTGTCGGAGCCGCTCGCCACCGTGACGGCGGGCTCCGCGTTGCTCGATGGAGAGGTGTGCGCGGTCGATGCCTCCGGTCGCACCGACTTCGCCGCACTCGGACAGGCGCTGGCGAATGGAGGGCCGCTCGTATACTTCGCTTTCGATCTATTGGAAGAGAACGGCGTGGACCTGGCGTCACGCCCGCTGGGGGAGCGCAAGGAACGCCTGGAGGCGCTCTTTGCGGCTGGCGGAGCGCGCGAGTCGGTCAAGCTCGCCGCGCACGTCGAGGGGAGCGGGGAGCAGGTGCTGGACGCGATCTGCCGCGCGGGACATGAAGGGATCATCGCGAAGCGGATCGAGGCGCCGTATCGGGGGACGCGGACGCAGAGCTGGCTCAAGGTGAAGTGCATCCAGCGACGCGACTTCGTCATCGTGGGATGGCGGGCATCCACTCGTCAGCGTGGCTTCGCCTCCCTCCTGCTCGCCGAGCGCGCGAACGGGAGGCTGCGCTACCGCGGACGCGTCGGGACGGGCTTCACGTTCGAGAGCGCCGCGTCGATGCAGCGAGCGCTCGATGCGCGGGCGACGAAGACGCCGCCCGCCATCGACGATCTCCCCGCACCGGTCGCGCGAGGCGCGCGCTGGGTCTCCCCGGACCTCGTCGCCGAGATCGCCTTCACCGAGCTGACCGCCGACGGACTCCTTCGACATCCCTCTTTCAAGTCGCTACGTCCTGCACCGGAGCAGACTCCTGTGACTACCGATCGATTCGAGCTCGCACTCCGCGGTATGTTGGCAGCCGAAGTCCTGGGTGTCCGCCTGACGAGTCCTGATCGCGTCGTGTTCGCGGAACAGGGGGTGAGCAAAGCCGACCTCGCGGGCTACTACGACGCCGTTGCGGAGCGCATGCTCCCCCACATCGCGCACCGTCCCCTCAGCTTGCTGCGATGTCCGCAGGGACGGGCCAGGTCCTGTTTCTTCCAGAAGCACGACACCGGCGGCTTTCCCGCCGCCATGTCGACCGTGAGAATCGCCGAGCGCGATGGGGACGAGCAGCCGTACTTCATCGTTGAGGACGTGGCCGGCTTGATCGCGGGAACGCAGATGAACGTGTTGGAGTGGCACGCCTGGGGGTCACCTGCCGCCAGCGTCGAGCGCCCCGATCGCCTGGTGTTCGACCTCGACCCGGACGAAGCGCTTCCATTCAGCGACGTGCGCGACGCGGCAACCTCGGTGCGCGACCTGCTTCGGGACGTTGGACTCGAGAGCGTCCCGCTGGTGAGCGGTGGCAAGGGTGTGCACGTGATCGTGCCGCTGCGCGGCGACGTGGAGTGGCCGGTCGCGAAGCAGTTCGCGCACGCGGTCGCCGAGCTGCTGGAGGAGCGAGATCCCTTGCGCTTCGTTTCCGGCATGTCGAAGGCGCGGCGCGTCGGTCGCATCTTCGTCGACTACCTGCGGAACGAGCGCGGTGCCACGGCGATCGTCCCCTGGTCGACCCGCGCTCGCGTCGGCGCCCCGGTCGCGCTGCCCGTCAGCTGGAAGGCGCTCGCCGACGTGCCGAGTGCGAGCGCGTTCTCCATCGATGCGGCGATCGAGCGGGCAGAGGCAGAGGAGCCGTGGCCGGAATTCTTCTCGCTGCGGCAGGGGCTTCGATCGGCGATCGGCGTCATGAGCGCCCGCATGGAGAAGGGCCGATGACGCACCTCGGACGCTCGTCAGCCGCATGGCTCAGAGCTGGGATCGCAGCAACCCCGCCAGGCGCTCCGTCGCGCGCTCGCGCCATGGACGACGCTTCCACCGCTCCAGCGTCATCTGGTCGGCACAACGCCGGTCCGCATTGAAGTCCTCGATTTGCCCGAGGGCGAAGTCGCGGTCGTAGACATTGAGATTGGCCTCATCGTTGAGGCGGAACGAGCGATTGTCGAAGTTCGTCGACCCGACCGAGACCCAGACGTCGTCCACGATCATGACCTTGCAGTGGTACATCGTCGGGCGATACTCGAAAATGTCGACTCCTGCTTCCAGGAGCGGCCCCCACCGCGAACGTGACGCCTGGCGCGTCACCTCGGTGTCGATCTTCTCCCCGGGGACGATGATCTCGACGTCAACCCCCCGCTGCCTCGCGGCCACGATGGTCTCGACCGACAGGTCGTCCGGCACGAAGTAGGACGCAGCGATCCTCACGTTGCGTCGTGCGCTGGCGATCGACAGGAGATACATGAGCCGCACGCTCTCGCTCCCCTCGGATGGAGCGCTGCGAAAGACCTGCGCGCGACAATCACCGACGGCAGGGAGAGCGGGGAAATAGTCGTCGCCATGAAGCACCTCACCTTCGGTTTTCATCCAGTTGTCGAGGAAGGCAGACTGCATCTGCGCGACGGCCGGCCCTTCGACCCGGTAGTGCGAGTCGCGCCAGTGCGCTTCGTCCTCGGCATCCCCCATCCACTTGTCGGCGATGCCGACGCCGCCGGTGAAGCCCACCTGGCCGTCGACCACGAGGAGTTTGCGGTGCGTGCGGTTGTTGAGACGGCCGATGCTGTACCAGCGCAGCGGATGGTACTTCCGCACCTGCACCCCCGCGGCGTCGAGGGTCTCCAACAGTTCGGCTTCCATCTTCGCGCTCCCGATCCAATCGACGAGCACGTGCACCTTCACCCCCGCCTGCGCCCGCTCGGCGAGCGCCTCGGCGAACTCACGACCGATCGCACCCGACCAGTAGATGTAGGTCTCGAACGTGATACTGCGGCGCGCTTGTCGAATCGCATCGAGCATCGCGGGGAAGATCTCGCATCCGTTGCGAAGACCGTCGATGCGATTCCCGTCCAGCATCGAGGGGCCGAGCAGATTGCCCATCGAGCGGAGGAATTGCGGATCGGTGACCGCGTACAGCGGGGTGATCCGCTTACCGATCTTCTTCTCGCCGCTGGTCAGGTTGAGCAGGAATAGCACCACGATGGTCGTGGTGATCACGGCGATCAGGACGTTCACGTGTCGGGATGGAGGGAAGTGAAGGTGGGTGAACTCCTACATCGACACGCGGCCGACGTCGCTGTTCATCTTCTCGCCGTCCCCCGTGATCGCGCCCTTCACGAGCGAAAAGAGCGAGGCGATCTTCCCGCCGGGGGTGTCCCAGAACTCCGCATGCTCCACCTCCACCCGGATCAGTCGCAGGTCGGGATCGTCAGCACTCTCGAACCACGCGCGGAGGATCGGATTCCAGAGCTCCCGTGCCTTGACACGATCGTCCACCACCTGTGCGCGACCCGTCACCGACAGGTAGCTCTCCGAACCGGTCGAAGCGTACGCGAGATTCACGTGCGGATTGCGATTGATGTCGCTGACCTTTTCCGAGTCGCTGGAGGTGAAGAACCAGAGCGTTCCGTCGAATGGCGTCTTCTGCGTGCCCATCGGACGGCTGTGCGGGCGCCCCTCGGCGTCGAGGGTCACCAGCATGGCGATCGTGATGTCCTTGATGATATCTGCGACTGTTTCTATCGATTCTTCGCGAGTCTTGGTCTGCATCGTTTCGTTCTCCCTGAACGACGGTGGGCGTTCTCGTGGGGCAGTACCCAAGTTCAAAGGGCAAGCCGCGCGATGATATGAGGCGCGAGAGGAGTTCTGTCATTGTCCTTTCGGCAGATGGCGCCACGCGTGACATCGTGGCAAGTATTCTCCGCCGCCTCACCACATGCGTGGAGAGCTCACGACAAGCGTGGAATGTTCGACCGATCGTCGACGCCTCGAAGAGAGTCATCCGCGCACGTTGCAGCCGTCCGAAGGCCCTCGTCTCCAGTCTCCTTGCCAGAATCCGCCGCACGTGCCACTCAACGACGCGACCTGCGTACCGGTCGATCGCTCTGGCAGGACTCCGCCGGTCGTTCCGTCCGGGCTCAGCAACTGCGCGGTGACATCGCTGCTGAGGTTGCGGTCGTAGGCGCCGGAATAAGCGGCGCCATAATGGCGTACACCCTCGCACGACGAGGGGTGTCGACGATCGTGCTCGATCGTCGCGAACCGGTGCACGGGAGCACCATGGCGAGCACCGCACTCCTCCAGTTCGAGATCGACGTCTCGCTCTCCGAATTATCCGAGCGCATTGGCACCGCTCGAGCGCGCCGCGCCTGGCGACGGTCGGTGCAGGGGGTGCGCGCGCTCGGCCGACTCGTCGCGGATGCACGGATCGCGTGCGACTACGCTCCCCGCCACAGCCTGTACCTGAGCGGAGACGTCTATGGGGCGCGGGCGTTGATGCACGAAGCCCTTGCGCGCGCACGCGCTGGCATTCCGGGGCAGTTCCTGGACCATGCCGCAGTCGCGCGCCGTTTCGGCATCGAGCGGACCGGCGCGATCGTGAGCCCCGGGTCCGCGGTGGCAAACCCTGCGCAGCTCGCTGCCGGGCTGTTGCGCCACGCCGCGAGGGATGGCGCACAGATCTACTCGCCGGCCGATGTGCAGGGCGTGACGGCGAGCCGCAACGGTGTGCAGCTGTTCACCGCGAGCGGGGCAACAGTGCATGTGACGGATGCCATATTCTGTACCGGCTACGAGCTTCCTCACTCGCTGGAGCTCGCCGGGCATAGCGTCAAGTCGACCTGGGCAGTCGCCGCCGAGCCGCGTGACGTGATGCCGGCGTGGCTGGCGACCACGGTCGTGTGGGAAGCGTCCGACCCGTACCTGTACCTGCGCAGCACCGGTGACGGCTCGCTCGTGGCCGGTGGAGAGGACGAGGCGTCGGCCACCCGGCACGGAAATCGGACGGTGCTTGTGCGCAAGGCCGCGCGCATCGTGGGGAACGTAGAGGCGCTGCTCCCCGGGATTGACCTGCGACGGACCCACGCGTGGGGCGGTGCCTTCGGCGAATCGAGCACGGGCCTGCCGATCATCGACCGATTGCCCGGACAGCCGCACTGTCACGTTGTTGCCGGCTTCGGTGGCAACGGGATTACCTACAGCATGATCGCCGCACAGGTCACCAGCGCGCGCCTCCGGGGACGGCGCGATCCGGACGCTGACCTGTACCGCGCGCCGCGCTGATCGCGCCGGTCGAATTGCCGCCTACCACCCCGGCCGCAGCTGGAAGCCGAACACCCAGTTCTTCCCCGGGCGCTGGAAGGGATGCGCCCAGTACACCTCGCCGATCGCGTAGCCCAACAGGTTCACGCGCGCCGAGATGCCGGTGCTGACGACGGGGACCCGCTCGGTCGTGGTGCGGTCGAACCGCAGGTTGATCGCGTCCCCCCGGTTCCAGGCGAAGCCGGCGTCAACGAATGGCGAGAGCTCGAGCGGCAGGTAGCGGAACGGAATGAGGCCAAACTGTTCAGTGCCGAAGACGGGAATGCGCAGCTCGACGTTCGCCACCGCGAGCCGGCTCCCGGCCAGGCGGGTGAACTGCGGGCAGCTGTCGGTCCCGCTGCCGGCCTGGCACTCAGAGACGTCGAAGCTCGTCGCATCGTAGCCGCGAATCAGAGAGGGCTGGCCGACGAAGAGCGGCTGTATCCGCTGGTCGCCCGCCCCCGGCCCGTAGCGCCCGTAGTGCATGCCGCGGAATGCCAGCGTGAATGGACTCGCGAAGAAGTAGCGACGGTAGTCGGCGAGCGCGGTCGTGTAGTTGATCGACCCGATGTTCGGCTCCACCTCGAAGCGATAGCGCCCGCCCGCGACGGGCGACGTGAAGGCGGAGAAGGAGTAGTCGCCGACGTAGGCGGCGCTGGCGGTGCCGAATGTCAGCGCGTCCGGTCCCGGGACGTTGTCGCGCACGTGTCGAACGGTGGAGGATCCGACGACGTAGAGCGACTCGACCTGCGTGCCGAAGTCGATGCGCTGTCCGCCGACCGAGAATTCGAGGCGACGCGTGGAGGAGAGTGGATACTGCGTCAGCATCCTCACGTTGTCGAAATACGTGCGCTGGATGACGCTGGAGTAGATGATCCCCGGGACGCTCTGTCCATTGATGTCGAACGTAGTATTGTCGTACGTAGCGTAGCCCCCGGCGACCGGGATGTGAGAGCCTTGCGCCCCCCAGTTCCACCGGCGCTCCCGATTGAGATACAATAGCTGCGCTCCGACATCCCGCACGTCGCCCTGCGCCTGCACCACGGCCTGCAGGGCGCGATTGCCCAGCTGGTCCGAGAAGGAGAGACCGATCCCTCCCGCCACGCCGGTCCCGTAGCCGCCGCCGGCCGCAATCCCTATCTGTGGCCCGCCAACGTAGTCGAGATGCAGCGACGAGTTGTATGGCACGCCCTTGAAGTCGGTGCCACGCGGCAGCCCCGCCGCGGCATCATTCAGCGAGACCTCGAGCGCGTCGCTCCTCGCGTCGGCAGGGGGGAGCATCCCCATGTATCCTGCAGCCGACGACACGATCGCGGTTCCCAGCGCCGCATCGCCCCCCAACGTGCGGATACTGAAGCCCTGGTTGTCGAAGACCGAAAAGACGATGGTTCCCGTCTGCGACGCCACCGACATCGCCGGGGAGAGCGCGGTGATGCCCGACACGCCGGTCGCGATGTGCGTCAGTCGTGTCACCTCTCGCGTCGACAGCGACAGCCGATAGAGGTCGCTCACCCCATCCTGGTCGGCCACGAAGAGCAGCGACCGTCCATCGGGTGTGAAGCGGGGATTGATCGCCTTGCCGTGACCAAGGCGGGGGAGGAGCGTGATCCCGCCTCCGCTGAGGTCGAGCATCGCCAGGCGCATCGGGGCGAAGCGCAGCAGGGCGACGTCGGTTTCGGACCCGGCGTCGGTCACGAAGGCGAGCATGCGACCGTCCGGACTCCACGCGGGTTGCAGCTGCGCCTCGCGGTCATGCGTCAGCGCCCGCGCGGTCGATGTCTGCAGGTCGTACACATAGAGATCCGAGATTCCCCCCGTGAGCCCCGTGAAGGCGAGAGTGTGGCCGTCGGGACTCCAGGCGGGATCGGCCATCGCGCCGACACCCTTTACCCGTACCCGTCGCGTAATCCTGCCGGACGACACGTCCATCACGTCGATCTCGTTGTCGCCCTGGGCATAGACCACAAAGGCCAACTGGCGGCCGTCGGGCGACCACGTGCCGGCGGAGCTGATGAAGCTCAGGGCGTCGAAGTGCGGGTCGCTGGTCACCGATGTCAGCCGACGGACCACGCGCCCGGTGGCCACTTCGGCGAGATACAAGTCGATCCCAAACAATCCGCGGCTGGAGAAGTACGCCATGTAGCGCCCGTCGGGACTGATGGCCGGAGAGATATTCTGCTCCCCGCGCGATCCCGCCGGCGCGACCGCCTGGCCGACCTGATTCGGCACCTGCCGGGCCGCGATATCCGCGCCATAGGCCTCGCGGATGGCGGCATGCCACTGCGAGCCGAGCGAGTCGACGGAAACGCCAAGTGCTTCCTGCACGCCCCGCTGCCAGCCGGACTTGAGCGCGGCGCGAAAGAGCTTCGGCACCGCGGCATCTCCCCATCTCCCCCCGATATACGCCCACAGCGCCTGGCCGTATCGGTAGGGGAAGTAGCGCGGATCGTCCGTCAGCTGCTGCAGCGACGGCAAGTCGTTGCGACGCAGCGCATCGCGCAGCCACATCGCCGTATTGGGATCGTCGCGACCCACGCTGAGGTACTCGGCCATTCCCTCGATGAGCCACAGCGGGATGTTGCCGACCGCTTGCAGCCCGCCCTTCGACGCCTGGGCGATACGATACTGGAAGACGTGCACCAGCTCATGCCCCAATACGTGGTCGGTTTCGGAATAGCTGCCGGTGAATGGCATGATCACCCGTTCGCGCAGCCCCTCCGTCACCCCCCCAGTCCCCTGCGAGATCAATCCCTCGATCACGTTCGACTGCTGAAAGTCGGGCGCGTCGGCGTAGAAGATCAGCGGGTTCTCCTTGAACTGAAAATCGAGGAGTGTGGAATGCCGCTGGTACCACCGCTCGGCCATGCGCGCCGCGTCGGCAGTGGCGAGCGATTCCGCGGGGTAGTAGTACGATCGAAAGTGCGCCGACTCGAGGATGCGGAAGGACAGGTGGTCGTACTGCACCTTGTTGCGGCCAAAGTACTGGGCCTGCGCAACGTTGGCGATCACGCCGAGTGCGATGGTCGACAGGGCGAGCGAGCAGACGACGCGGCGAGCTGAGGTCGGACGGTGACGTTCCACGAGCAGGGAGGGTCTGGTGCGGCACTGGTGCGTCGCAACGGTGGACGCTTGGCATGCAACGATCCCTTAATAGGGAACCGCATGCGCTACGCTGTCGCCATTTCTCTCAGGGACGTTTCGCAACGGGACCATCGTGCAACGTCGGTCTTTCACCTTTGGCCACCCCTCACGGGCTGCCAGCGATTTCAGTGGCACGCGGGCGCGTCCGGGATTGCTCGGGATGGGGCACGAGCCGGCATCTCCTGCAGCGCTCTGCACGACACCGGCGTAGCGCGTTGAAATGCTCCAGCCTGTCTTGCCGGACGCATTCCGCCGTCATCTATTGCCGCTAGGAACGACGAGTTCGTTCCGCACCGATGCGCTTCCGCGATCTTTGCTGTCCGATCCAACAGCGATGACGCTCCATACCTTCGCGCGATTTTCTCGATGAGCCGGCCCGCCACCCAACCTGCCGACGAATCCGACGCAGGCGCGTCCACCGGGGAACGCCTGTTACCCACCATGCGAACGCGAATCCGCGACTTCGACTGGTCCCGGTCGCCCCTCGGCCCGATGGAGCGCTGGCCGCAGAGCCTCCAGGTTGCGCTGCGCATCATGCTCGACTCCCGCTACGCCATGTGGCTGGGGTGGGGGCCCGACTTCGTCTTCTTCTATAACGATGCCTACGCCGAGATGACGCTCGGCCCCAAGCATCCGTGGGCGCTCGGCCGACCGGCTTGCGACGTCTGGTCGGAGATCTGGGACGAAGTGGGGCCGCGTGCCGAGTCCGTGATGCGCACCGGTCAGGCGACGTGGGACGAACGACTGCTGCTCTTTCTGGAGCGACGCGGCTTCGTCGAGGAGTCGTACCATACCTTCTCCTACAGCCCGATCCCCGACGACGGCGATAGCATCGGAGGCATGCTGTGCGTAGTCACCGAGGATACGGAGCGCACCATCGGTGAGCGGCGACTGCGTACGCTGCGGGAGTTGGCCGCGCGCACGACGGATGAGGTGAAGTCGGCGGACGAGGCGTGTCAGGTTGCGGCGTCGACGCTCGCCGAGAACGGCGCGGACCTCCCGTTTGTGCTGATCTACCTCGTGGACGGTGACTCCGCGCGGCTCGCTGGCGAGGCGGGTCTTCCTTCGGGTTCGACTGCCGCGCCGGCGGTCCTCGAACTGTCGGGCGAGCGTCACGGCGTCGCCGTGTGGCCCCTGTCGGCGGTGCAGGCGTCGGGTCGCCCGGTAGTAGTGCGTGATTTGGCGTCGAAGTTCGGGGCGCTGCCGTCCGGCGCGTGGTCGGAATCGCCCGAGCGGGCCGTCGTCCTCCCAGTCTCGAAACCTGGTCAGCCGCAACTCGCCGGCTTCGTCGTGGCGGCGGTGAGTCCGCGGCTCGCACTCGACGACGAGTATCTCGGCTTCCTCGAGCTGATCGCGGGGCACGTGGCGGCGTGCGTCAACAACGCTCGCGCCTACGAGGAAGAGCGGCGCCGCTCGGAGTCGCTGGCTGAACTCGATCGGGCGAAGACGACCTTCTTCTCGAACGTGAGCCACGAATTCCGCACGCCGCTGGCGCTGATGCTCGGCCCGGTCGAG
This sequence comes from Gemmatimonadota bacterium, assembly GCA_040007995.1. Classification (GTDB taxonomy): domain Bacteria; phylum Gemmatimonadota; class Gemmatimonadetes; order Gemmatimonadales; family Gemmatimonadaceae; genus SCN-70-22. The sequence continues at coordinate 15,127 of JBDTUA010000033.1, forward strand.
GCCTTGCTGTCGCGTGGTGCGGAGGAGTTAACGCCGGCGGTGATGGAGGAGCTCGCGCTCGTCAATCGCAACGGTGGACGGCTGCTGCGACTCGTGAACACCCTGCTCGACTTCTCCCGCATCGAGGCGGGGCGCATCCACGCGGTCTACCAGGAGACTGACCTCGCGGCGTTCACCGCCGATCTGGCGAGTGTCTTCCGCTCGGCGTGCGAGCGAGCCGGTCTGCGGCTGACGGTTGAGTGCCAGCCGCTGGAGTCGTCGGCGTTCGTCGACCGCGATATGTGGGAGAAGATTGTCCTCAACCTGCTCTCGAACGCCTTCAAGTTCACTTTCGAGGGAGAAATCGCCGTCTCGCTCGGCACAGTCGACGCGTCGGCACAGCTTACGGTGCGCGATTCGGGCGTCGGGATCGCCGAGGAGGAGATGCCGCGCCTTTTCGAGCGGTTCCATCGCATCGAGAACGCCCGAGGTCGCACGCACGAGGGGAGCGGGATCGGCCTCGCGTTGGTGCAGGAACTTGTGCGGCTGCACGGCGGGACGGTTACGGCGCAGAGCGAGTTCGGGGACGGGACGACCTTCACCGTGCGGATCCCGTTAGGCAGCGACCATCTCCCCGCGGCCGCCGTGGCCGCCAGCGAACCCGGCGCGCCGAGCGCCGCGGGGGCGCTGCCGTATCTCGACGAGGCGTTGCGGTGGCTCCCCGAATCCCTTCCGCCCGCGGGCGCCGGGGCTCGAACGCTGGCGGAGGAGGACAAAAGCGAGCGTACGGATGTCGGCGCGGCGGAGGCGACGACGGTCAGCGACGCGCGCCCCCGCGTGCTGGTGGTGGATGACAACAGCGACATGCGACAGTACATCGTGCGGCTGCTGCGCGAATGCTATCAGGTGGACATGGCGGCGGATGGCGCGGCGGCGCTCGAGATGATGCGTCTCCGCCGGCCAGACCTCGTGCTTTCCGACGTGATGATGCCGCGGCTCGACGGCTTTGGCCTGCTGCGCGCCGTGCGCGCCGAACCGCGCCTGGCGACCATCCCCGTCATTCTCATCTCTGCCCGCGCGGGAGACGAGAGCCGGGTCGAAGGGGTCGAAGCCGGTGCCGACGACTACCTCATCAAGCCATTCAGCGCGCGCGAGCTTCTCGCCCGGGTCAACGCGCAGCTGCAGATGTCGCGCATGCGGCGCGACGCCATCGACGCATTGCGTCGGAGCGAGGAGCACTTGCGCCTGGTGACCGACAATGCCCCCGTCCTCATCGCGCACTTCGATGCCGAGCGGCGCTTCAAGTTCGTGAACGCTGCCCATACGCAGTTCTTCGGACTCCCGCCTGCGGAGGTCATCGGACGTCCGGTTCGCGATGTGGTGGGCGCCGCCGCGTACGCCAAGATCGAGTCGCATGTGGACGCCGCGCTCGACGGCCACTCGGTGGTATTCGAGATCGACGTCCCCTCCGAGCACGGGGACCTGCAGGTGATGCGCGGCGCGTATACGCCCGAGCGGGATGGCGACGACGTCATCGGGGTCGTCGCGGCGCTGATCAACATCACCGCCCAGCGCACGGCCGAAGAGCGTGAGCGCGCGGTGCTCGCCCAGGCGGCCGACGCGAATGCGAAGTTCCGCGCCTACTTCGACCAGGGGGCGCTGTTCGCCTGGATCATGGACATCGATGGCACCATCCGCGAGCCGAATCGGCTCGCATCGGAATGGTGCGGTTACTCACGCGAGGAGAACGTAGGAAAGCCGTTCTGGGAGGGGCCGTGGTGGACGCCCTCCCCAGGACTGGTGGCGCAGGTTCGCGACGGGTCGATGCAGGCCGCCCGCGGCGAGCCGTTCCGCGCCGAGCTGCCATATTTTGTTGCTGACGGAAGCGAGCGGACCGTGGACGTGAGCATCGTCCCGATCCGGGACCCCGACGGACGCGTGCTCTTCCTCGCCCCCACCGGGAACGACATCACCGAAAGGAAGCGGGCGGAATCAGCGTTGCGGCAGAAGGTCGAAGAGATGTCGACGCTGCTCGACACGCTGCCGATCGCCGTCTTCCTTGCCCACGATGCAGCGGCGTCGTCGATCTCGGGGAATGCTGCCGCGCACCTGCTGTTGCGCACTGGCCGCAGCAACCTGTCAATGTCGGCGCCCGACGACGAGCGTCCGCGCCACTTCCGCGTCTTTCAGGACGGCGTCGAGCTCGCGCCCGAGGAGATGCCGGTGCAGCGTGCGGCCCGAGGGGAGCAGGTGCGCAACGTCGAGGTGGAGGATCGCTTCGACGATGGAACGGTGCTGCACACCCTCATGTCGGCCGCGCCCCTGTTCGACGATGCGGGCCGTGCGCGCGGCGCGATCGCCACGGTCCTCGACGTCACGGAACGCAAGCGGTCACTGGAGGCGCTGCAGGATTCCGATCGTCGCAAGACCGAGTTCCTGGCCACGCTCGCGCACGAGCTGCGCAATCCGCTCGCCCCGCTGCTGAATGGATTGCAGCTGATGCGGGTCGCGGCGACGGACGACGCGCTGGTCGACAAGGCCCGGACGATGATGGAGCGCCAGCTCGCGCAGCTAGTGCGACTCGTCGACGACCTCCTCGACGTCAGTCGCATCAGCCAGGGGAAGCTCGCCCTCCGCACCGAACCGGTGGAGCTCACCGCAGTGCTGGCGAGCGCCGTCGAGACCAGCCGTCCGTTAATCGACCAGATGCAGCAGACGCTGCGCGTTGATGTCCCGGACGAACCGATCGTGGTGGACGCGGACCTGACCCGCATGGCGCAGGTCTTCATGAACCTCCTGAACAACGCCGCCAAGTACAGCGAACCTGGAGGGCAGATCGAGGTCGCGGTCACCTGCGACCCGCGAGAGGTCGCGGTAAGCGTGCGCGACTCCGGCATCGGCATCGCCCCGGAACAACTGCCGCTGATCTTCGACATGTTCTCGCAGGTCGAACACTCGATCGAGCGCTCGCGCGGCGGTCTCGGGATCGGCCTCTCGCTGGTGCAGCGGCTCGTGGAGATGCACGGCGGGCGTATCGAGGCGCGTAGCGAGGGTGTGGGGCGCGGCTCGGAGTTCGTGGTTCACCTGCCACGCATCGGAAACAGCCTGAGCGCCTCGGTCGATCGCCGCACCGACCAACGCCCGGACGCCGCATTCGCGCGCGCTCCGCGTCGGGTCCTCGTCGTCGACGACAATCACGATGGCGCGGATACGCTCCAGATGATTCTCGAACTCGCGGGATACGAGACCTGCGTTGCACATGACGGCCTCGACGCGCTCGCGAAGGTAGCGCGGTTCCGCCCCGACGTGCTTCTGCTCGACATCGGGCTCCCCCGGATGAACGGCTATGACGTCTGTCGCCGCGTGCGCGAGTCGCTTTGCGGAGACGCAATGGTGATCATCGCACTCACCGGGTGGGGACAGGACGACGATCGCGTGCGATCGCGTGACGCGGGCTTCGATCATCACCTCGTCAAGCCCGTCGACCCGGCGTCGCTGCTCACGCTGCTCGTCTCCTCGGTCGCGCGCTAAACCTACGACTTCTCCCTCGACAGGTGCCATGCCCTACGACTTTGAAGCTGACGCGCAGCTCATGCGCGCGATGCTCGGCACCGCCGCCCATGACCTCGGCGGCGTGTCGAGCGCTCTCGCCCTGCGTGCAGACGTACTGGCGTCCGCGCTCCCGCCGGAGGATGTCGCCGCACTGCGAGGCGTGGTGGACCACGTACGCGCACTCGGACGGCAGCTGCGACGACTTCGCGGGCCTGCGGGGGGGAGCAACTTCGCGCCCGCCAGCGAGCGCGCGCTACCGGAGTGGATCGCGCTGATCGAGCGATTCGGTGGTCCGGTGCTCGGCCGTGGCATCGAGCTGCGGACGTCGTGCAACGCCGGGACGATTCGCCCCGGGACCGAGCACGCCCTCACCTTCGGGGTCCTTGCGCTCTTTCACGCCGTGCGAGAGGCGCGCGACGAACAGACGGTGACGGTCGAGGTGGACGCTCGGAGTAGCGACGCGGGCATCGAGGTGACCGTGCGTCAACAATGGGCCTCACCCCCCCCGATTCTTCCCCTCGACGACCGCTGGTCCGCCCATGCGCGCGATGTTGTTACGCGCGCCGGGCTCTCGTGGGAGCAGGGCGACCAGGGGGACCAGGGGGACAAGGGGGACAAGAGGAAATGTGCAACCGTGCGCATCCACGGGCGGGACTGACGCACAGGGTCAGGCTATACCTCAGGCGAGAGATGAAAACCCTCCTCGCGGTTGATGCCCAGCGAGCGATTTGCGGCCTATCCTGAGCGTGCAACGGGGACGGTGAGATTCGTCGCCGGAGCAACCTTCCCCCTCGACCTCGATGGAGCCAAATCCATGCTCTCCACAATTGCGATCATTCTCATCCTGCTCTGGTTGTTCGGGATGGTGTCCGCCTACACGATGGGCGGCCTTATTCACGTCCTGCTCGTGATTGCCATCATCATGATCCTGGTCCGCGTTGTTCAGGGCCGTCGCCCCATCCCATGAGGCCGTGCGACGAATGGAGAGATAGCCATTGAGGGGGATTGGACGTGACGCGCATTTCATGCATGCTTCGGAATAGCGAAAGGCTCCCCCGAGCGCCGCGTCCAATCCTTCGAGAATCGAGACCACGGATGACATTGCCGCAGCGCGCGCGAGAGCGGACCGGGCGGTCTTCACCGAATGAGCGCGACCTGCAGAATCTCCAGCGGTTGGCGATGGTGGGGACGCTGGCGAGTGGCTTGGGACATGACCTGCGCAATGTCGTGATGCCGGTGCTGCTGCGGCTGGACGTGCTCGGGGCCTCAGCGGCGATTCCGGAGGCCGCGCGCGCCGACCTGGCTGCGATCCGGCAGAGCGTACTGCACCTCCAGCGCCTTGCTGGGGGCCTGCGTCTCCTCAGCAGCGATCCGCGCGAGAGCAGCGAGGTGCAGTTCACCCGTCTCGCCCCGTGGTGGGAGGAGGTCTGCCCGTTGGTCGTGGACTCCCTCGCTGCGAACACGGTGCTGGAGCAGGCCATGCCGCCGGGGATCCCTAACGTGCGGGTGCCGCCGAGCGCCCTCGCCCAGGTCATGATGAACCTGGCGATGAACGCCCGCCGCGCGATGGAGGACGTCGAGCGTCCTGTGTTGCGCGTGTCGGCCAGCCTCGTAGGCGAGTCCGTTCAGGTCGAGGTGGAAGACAACGGAAGAGGGATGGACGAGGCAACGCGGGAGCGGTGCTTCGACCCCTTCTTCACAACACGCCCCCGAGAACTCTCGACGGGGCTCGGACTGTCGACTGCCAGGGCGCTGATGAATCAATACGGGGGAGACCTGACCGTGGACGAGGCGAGGGACAATGGGTCGACCTTCGTGATGCATCTCCCCGTCCAATTGTCGACACCGCAGGCGGATCAACAAAGCGGCCGCACCATTCGCTTCTTCGTGCATGATTCTCGGCAGCTCGCGGTCCTCCGACTGATCGCCCGGCAGCACGGCTTTCGGGAGTGGGAGCGTGAGCCGCACGTGATCCCTTCCGACGTCATCGTCTACGATGCCGCGGCGCTCGTCGTCATGCGCGCGGGCGGTGAGGGGTTCGATTCAATCGGTCCGAATACGCAGTTGATCGCCATTGGTTCGCCGCAAGGTACGCCCGATCCGCTGGCGCATACGCAGTGGGTCGATGTGCGGGACCTGTCGGCCTTCGGCGATCTCCTACGGTGAGGTGACGAGCATGAGTACTGCGACAGGAGGATCTGCTGTGGAAGCCTCACAGGCGTTCACCGTCATGTGCATAGACGACAACGTCCTGTTGATCGATGCGCTTGAGCGCCGTCTTGCACTGGAACCAGGCTTTGCGGGCTTCTACCGCGTGGACGATTTCAAGCGGGCCGGCGATGCTGTCGAACACGCCCACCCATCGATCGTCCTGCTCGACATCGACCTTCCTGGTGGAGTCGACGCGATGGATATCCTCGACGAACTGGTCTCACGCACGCCGGATTCGCGCGTCGTGATCCTCACCGCGTATCCGGGCGGGGCGCTGGTATCGCGGGCGATGAGCGCCGGGGCATGGGGCTTCGTGTCGAAGGGAGTCGCGTCGGACCGGCTCATCGAGTCCATTCGCGCAGTTGCGCGAGGGGAAGCGGTCATCGCGCTCGAGGATTGACCCCTTCGTCTCCGCTCGAGTGACCATCACGCACTTCCCCCCGCCGTAACTTTTTCCTCTCTCAACCGTCGGGCGTCGCGATGCTCCCCGTCGCTCCGAGGTTAGTCGCCCGCGCCGGTTACATCAGGCGCAGATGACGCTTGCCCGCGGATATACGTCCCGCGGTGGCGGGACCCTCGACCGTCCCGACATAGCGCTGTTGCTGTTGGCACGGCGCAAGCAGCGTAAGCATGTGCGACGTCTGGCGACGTTCGAGACCCGACGACGAGGCGACGAATATCGTCAGCATCTCGTCCACCCAGGGACAGTGCGAGTCACCCTCGCGGTGAGTGCCGAGTCGCTTCGCCTCGTCACAACACGCCGGACATCGCGACGGCCGTGATGGGCTGCCATGCGTCATGGGGAACTCCGGGTCTGAGAGAGCGCTGCGTCGAGGTGCAACAGGTGAGGCACCTCGACGACCGGCTCGCGGGTTGTCCTACTGCCCGGCCACCTGCTGATCCTGGAACCAGAACGACGCGAGCTTGCCCTGCTTATTGCTGGCGAGAACGACGGTGTAGGAGACGCCGGCGCTCAGCTTCACGTTCGGCATCGTGCCGAGCAAGCGCTTCCCCTCTTCGGTGCGGAACTCGAGCGTTCCGCTCCACGGCTCGACATCCTTGAAGCCAGCCTCGGACTTGAAGTTGATCCCGTTGAACAGTTCGTCGCCACCCTTGGCGACCACGGTGATCTCGTCCATCGACGGCGCGGCGTGGATCACGCGCAGGTGCGCCTTGCTCTGGTCGGTGGAGATGTCGTCGCGCACAATCCGCGACTGGTAGCCGGCCCCATCCTTGTCGTGCATGACGAGCATCGTGTAGCGATGGCCGTCGGTCAGCATTTCACGGTTGGTCTCGACGGGGGCGTACGTGCCGGACGGCTGGACGCCGACCTCGAAGGTGACCCAGTTTTTGTCTATCGGGGTGTAGTCACTAACCTTCTCGAAGTCGACCGACGGGAGCGCGTGGGAATCATCGGAGCGCACGATGAGGCCGTTCATGCCAGGGACCGCATTGACGACGCGCACCAGCGCCTGCCCCCGGTTGTCCGCGGAGTCGCCAGACATTGACGTCGACGCTTCGCCGGCGGAGGTCTTCGTCAGCACAGCATCCTCCGTCTGCGCGTCCTTGCCACAGGCAGCGACGGAGACGATGAGAGCGGCGACGATGCCGAGGGATGGATGAATCGGTCGCATCAGGAATTCTCCTGGAAGTCGTTGGAAGGGAGGCGACGGTGCGTGGAGGCAGCCCGGCGGAGCGGGTGGCGCGCCATCGGATGCACCAGAGGGAAGCGGTCGCCACCGAAGGTTTCGAGGTGAGCGTGAAAGTGCGGGAAACCGGCGGGGACCGCCATCGCCCACGAGGAGCGATGTGGACTGCTCTCGGTGACAGGGTGCGTAGGTCGCCTGAGACCAATGATCTAGTACTCCCTGTGGGAGACGCGCTTGCCGTCGCATGCCGTCGCATGCCGTCGAGCGTGCGGCGCGTGGGCGCGACGCGCGTGACGGGAGCAGCATGCCTAACGCCGAGCCGGCACGCGTCGGTGGGAGGGCCCGCGCACACGACTTGCGCCGAAGGCCCGCGGTCGCAGACGAAGTCGCGACGGAGAGAGACCGCGCAGAGTGCGCGGCCGGAGCGCGACGCAGTTACAGCGTGCGCACCATGCCGCGTTTGATGGCGATCGTCACGGCCTGCGTCCGGTCACGCGCGTCGAGCTTCTGCAGGATCGCCTTGACGTGTGCCTTGACGGTTCCTTCGCTGATAAACAGGGCGTGCGCGATCTCGAGGTTGGACTTCCCCTCGGCCAGGCAATTCAGTACTTCCTGCTGGCGAGCGGTGAGCTGATCCGAGGCCACGTGGTCGGCGAGCTTTGCGGCGATCTCCGGCGAGATCGATTTGCGCCCCGCATGCACCGTGCGGATAGCGGCGATCAGCTCGGCGGAGTCGACGTCCTTCAGGAGGTAGCTCGCGGCGCCGGCGCGCAGCCCACGAAAGACTTCCTCGTCCGTGTCGTACGTGGTCAGGACGATGATGCGTGCCTGCGGATTCATCTCCCGCATGGCCTTCGTGACATCGACTCCATCCATCGGCGTCATACGCAAGTCGACGATCGCGACGTCCGGGGCCAGCTCTCTAAAAAGCCGCAGCGCGGTCTCGCCGTCACCAGCCTGCCCGACCACCTCGAAGCCGCCGTTGGCGGTCAACACGGAAGCCAGCCCTTCGCGCATGATGGTGTGATCATCGACGAGGAGAAGGCGGATCTGGGCGTCTGTCATGTACCAATCGGAAGTGAGTGCGGAGCCGCCGTCGCCTGTCCGGCGTTCAGCGTCGTTGAATGCGGCGGTACGGAGGTCGCCTAGATCGCTATGCATTTTCCGCCTCGGCATCTATATGTGAACAATGGCGAACCGCACGCCCTGCGACCAGCGGTCGTCG
>JBDTUA010000034.1:0-23634 GCA_040007995.1 Gemmatimonadota bacterium
CCCGTGCGCCGGAAGCGACTCGACGCGGAGCGGATCGGCGTCGTCGCTCGCGCCCTGCGCGCCCGGTGCGCCCTGTGCGCCGGTCGGGCGGGCGTCGAGGTCGTACAGCGCTCGGCCCAACTGTTCGAGCGTGTGCGGGTCGCGCGCGGGGGTGATATCGAGATTTCGCGTAAGCAGCGGCGAGCCGTGGAGAACCGCCGCGCCGGCGCCGATGACGATGAACGCCACCTCGTGCCGAACGAGCGTCGCGAGGAGCGAGCGCGGATCGAAGGGAGCTGGCGCCCGCTCGTCGAGCGGCCCGGCCCTTGGGCCCGGCTCGCCCACCTCGCGCCAATAGGTCACTCCCGCCACCAACTGTTCCAGGCGCACCTCGGGTGACAGAGTGCGACGACCCGCCAGCAACTCCCACTCGTCGTCGGCCCGCGCGGACAATCCGTACGACAGTTCGAGCCCGCAGCAGTCGACCAGCTGCATCAGCTTTTCCAACGACGGCTGCGATCGCCCCGTCTCCCAACGGGCAATCGCCGACTGCGTCGTCTTCGCCCGCACGGCGAGTTCCGACTGGGTCAGTCCGGCTCGCCGACGTGCCTCACGGATGAGGTGATGGCTGGTCATCCCCGAGACATAGCGGACGCGCTATCGGCACGAAAGTACGACGGTCGGAGCGGCGCAGTGACGTCGCCATCTTTCCCTTGCGTATCCAGGGGAGCGCTCCCAAGATTCCCATAGACATTCTAGGGAAAGAAATGTGCCGACCGATTCGCTCGAACTTCTCCGCGGGACCCTCGACCTGCTCATCCTCCGGGCCCTCAAGATCGACCCGACGCACGGGTATGGCGTCCTCAAGTGGATCGAGCGGGCGACCGGCGACCAGCTGAAGATCGAGGAGGGCTCGCTGTATCCGGCGCTCTACCGTCTCCAGAAACGGGGGTGGGTCACGTCGGAGTGGGGGCTGTCGGAGAACAACCGGCGCGCGCGATTTTATGCGCTCACCGTCGACGGGACTCGGCAGCTGGAGACCGAAGTGGCAGACTTCGTTCGATTCGCTCGCGTCGTCTTTCAGGCGCTCGACGTCCAACCGGCCACGGCCTGAGGGCCACTCGCATGCATCGTGATCGGGGTCGCCGTTACCTGCGCTTCTTCGGCGCCCGCCCGGAAGCCGATGTCGAGGACGAGATCGGCTTCCACCTCGAGATGCGCGAGCGAGAACTCATCGCACTCGGTATGGCCACCGAGGAGGCGCGCGCTGAGGCCCGGCGCCGTTTCGGCGACCGCGCCCGGCTCCAGGCGCAGATGCAACTGCTCGAGCGCGAGCGCACGCGCTCGGTGTCGCGGCTGGCGAGCTGGCACGCGCTACAGAGCGACGTTTCCTTTGTGGTCCGCACCCTGGTCAGGCAGCCCCTCTTCACCCTGTCGGTCATCCTTACGCTCGGGCTGAGCATCGGCGCGAACGCCTCGATCTTCACCGCGGTCAACGCATACCTGCTCAAGCCCTTCCCGGTGCGCGACCCCGACCGGTTGGCCGCCGTCGCAATTGTCGACGGCAAGAGCGGGATGATCGAGAGCGTCTCGTATCCGATGTATCGCTCGGTGCTTCAGCTGAACACGATCTACGAGGATGCGGTCGCGTGGCTCGGTCTGACGGTCGCGCTGCGCACGGAGGGCGATGCGGTGCGCGGCTTCGTGATCGGCGGGAGCGACAACTACTTCTCCGCACTCGGCGTGCGGGCGGCGCTGGGGCGCGTGTACACACCGGAGGATGCTCACGCGCGCGCACCGGTCATCGTCCTCACCAACGCGTACTGGACGCGCCTCTTCAACCGCGATCCTTTGGCGATTGGAAAGACACTGTTCGTCAACGAGCGCCCATTCACCATCATCGGCGTGCTCTCGCCCAAGTTCAACGGGACGCAGCCACTTATCCTTCCTGATGCGATCATCCCGGTCGAGTCGGCCGTATCGGTCGACGCGGACATTCCGAAGGAGCTGGAGTCGATGGGGTGGACTCCCTTTCGTATCCTCGCCTATCTCAAGCCCGGGGTGACGATCGAGCGCGCGCGCAGTGCGGTCGAGCAGCTGACGAAGGATCTTGCGCCGCAGTATCCGGAGGTTTTCGCGGACAGGCGTTTGGTGACCGAGATGGAGATCCGCACCCGGCCGGAGTACGCGGTGTCGCGCCTGACGCCCTGGGTCGCCGGCGTCTTCTTCGGCATGGTGGGACTCGCGCTGCTCGTCGCCTGCGCGAACGTCGCCAACCTGTTGCTCGTGCGGGCGACCGTGCGCCGTTCGGAGATCGCGATTCGATCGGCGATCGGGGCGACCCCGGCGCGGGTGGTGCGGTTGCTGCTGACGGAGAGTCTGCTGCTCTCGGCGGCGAGTCTGGTCGTCGCGTACGGGCTCGCCCGATTCTGCACGGGTTGGCTCAACCGCCTCCCGCTGGCGATCGACGTGCCGATCTCGTTCGGCCTGGAGCTTGACGGTCGCGTTTTCGCCTACGCTGCGGGGGTATCACTCCTGGCGGGGCTTTTGTCGGGGGTGGTACCGGCACTATTGAGCGCTCGCGCGCCGGTGAGCGAGGTGCTGCGCGACGGGGGGCGCAGCGGGAGCGCGGGGCGCGGGCGCACGCGCCTGCGATCGATGCTGGTCGTATCGCAGGTCGCCGTCTCCTTCCTCCTCCTGGTCTCCGGCGGTCTCTTCATCCGATCCGCGCATCACGCGACGGAGATCGACTTGGGCTTCTCCCGTGACCGCTTGCTGCTCGGGCAGGTCGACCTGGCGCTGAATCGGGTAGAAGAGGGTGCCTCCCGTCAGGTACAAGACCGGCTGCTCGAGGCGATCGGCACGATCCCCGGCGTCGAACGCGTGGCGCTGTCGACCTTCCTCCCGCTGTCGGGCAACTACGACACGCGGACGGTCTTCGTCGACGAGCATCCGCCGCAGGCGCCCGATGGCGTGATGAGCGTGGCAGTCGGCAGCGTGACGCCCGGGTTGATCGCGACGCTTGGGATGCACTTGCTCGAGGGACGCGACTTCACGGCGCAGGACGACACGGCATCGCCGCCAGTAGCCATCGTGAACCGCGTCATCGCCGAGGCGTTGTGGCCCCAGCGTGACCCGATTGGGCAGCGGCTTCGCCTGCGGAAGGATGGTCCCGTTGTCGAGGTCGTGGGCCTGAGCTCCAACGTGACGCTGGTGCTGCTGGGCGAGGAGGACCGTCCCATGCTGCTCCTCCCCATCCGTCAGCATCCGTCACGACAGACGACGATCCTGACCAAGAGCCGTGGAGTCAACCCGTCAGCGCTCACCGCGGAGGTCCGGACCGCCGTCGCCGCCGTGAACCCGACGTTGCTGCTGTATGGCGTGCGGACGATGGCGACCCAGCTCGACGAAGGGCTCGCATTCTTCTTCGTGAACATCGGCGCGACGCTGGCGACTGCGATCGGACTGCTCGGATTACTGCAGACGATCGTTGGTTTGTACGGTGTGTTGTCGTATTCGGTCGCCCAGCGCGCCAGGGAATTCGGGATTCGCATGGCGCTCGGCGCCCAGGCCGGGGCGATGATCCGTGACGTGATGCGACACAGTGCGAGGCTCGTGGCGAGCGGACTGGCGATCGGCGCCGTGCTCGCCGTCACGCTCACCGGCGCCATGCGCAGCGTGCTCGTGGGGGTCTCACCCACCGACACACTGGCATTCGGCGGCGCCCTGGTGGTGCTGGGCGGGCTGGCGATGCTTTCGTCGTACCTGCCGGCGTGGCGCGCGTCGCAGGTGGAGCCGGCATCGGCGGTGCGCGGGGACTAGGGGAGCGCGCGGGGTGGCGGTGTTGCGCGCTCGGCGACTCGACGAGGGCGTGAGCGGTTGAACCCTTCCCCGCGACAACCACTCCCTCCAGTTTGCGGCATCTGTCCGGGCGGTCGCCGATTGCCCTGTTATGCCTGCCCGCACCCCGCCGCATGTACGTGAGCACCCAGTACCTTCGAAAGTGGGCTTCGCGGCGACGCACGCCGCCGGGGACGTTGGAGGTGATTCCCGACGTCTACTCTCCGGAACTGGACAACCGGCGCGACCTGTTCGTCTACCTTCCCAACAGCTACGCCCGCACCGATCGTCCGTATCCCGTGCTGTACATGCACGACGGACAGAACCTGTTCGACCCGACCACGTCATTTGCGGGCGAGTGGGGGGTGGACGAGGCGATGGCGCGAGCGCCGCGGCGAGGACGACGGGCGATCGTGGTGGGAATCCCGAACATGGGCATCGACCGCATCAAGGAGTACTCGCCCTTCGTCGACCGGAAGGCGGGGGGCGGGAGTGGGGACGCGTATATCGACTTCATCCTGCAGACCGTGAAACCGATGATCGATGCGCGGTTTCGCACGCTCACGTCGCGAGCGGGGACGGGGATCGCGGGTTCGTCGATGGGGGGGCTGATTTCATTGTACGCCTACTTTCGTCGGCCGCATGCGTTCGGTTTCGCCGGTGCGCTGTCGCCCGCGCTCTGGTTCGCGGATGGCGCCATCTTGCCTTATGTTCGCTCTGCGCCGTTCGCCGGCGGGCGGATCTACCTCGACGTGGGAACCCGAGAGGGGGACGGGACGCTCAAGAACGCGCGCGAGATGCGAGACCTCCTGATCGGGAAGGGTTATTCGATGGGCGAGACATTGTCGTGGGTCGAGGACGAGAACGGCATGCACAATGAGCAGTGCTGGGGGCGCCGCATGCGTGAGGCGCTCCCGTTCATGTTGGATGACGCGGTCCAGGCGGCGGGCCACGACGATCAGGACCATGCGGTCACAGAGCTCGACCGCTGGGCCGACGAAGTGCACGGCGAGGCAGTGTCGTGAGCACCCGCGTGCACGGTCAGCATCATGCGTGGTATTCGCCGGCTGCAAACCGGCACATGCATGTGCGCTGGTTCGGCCACGGCGGCGCGCGTGTGCTGGCCTTTCCCACGTCGATGGGCGACCACAATGAGTGGCCAAACCGCTACATGCCCGACGTGCTCTACGAGCACATCCGCCGAGGCTGGCTGCAACTCTGGTGCGTCGACACGAATCAGGACGCGTCGTGGTACAACAAGGCGATCCATCCGGGGGCGCGCGCCTGGCGGCACCTGCAGTATGACCGCTACTTGACGGACGAACTGCTCCCCTTCACGCAGTACCTGAACGGCAACCCGTTCGTGATTGCCACGGGAGCGTCGTTCGGGGCGTACCAGGCGATGGCGTTCGGCCTTCGACACCCGACCCGTGTGCATCGCATCATCGGCATGAGCGGCACGTACGACATCCGCGGGATGACCCAGCAGTACTCCGATGGTAACGTCTACGCCTCAAACCCGATGCAGTTCATCCCTAACGAGTGGGAGCAATGGCGCCTTGATGCGCTGCGTCGGCAGGACATCATCATGGCGATCGGTACCGGCGATCCCCACTTTCAGCAGAACAGCGACTTTTCGGGGATGCTGTGGGGGAAGGGGATCGGGAACGCGCTGCGGGAGTGGGATGGCTTTGCCCACGACTGGCCGGTCTGGGAGCGCATGATCCTGCAGTATGTGGGGGGGCATGATTGAGGGCGGACGGGAGACAGGGGACGGGAGACGGGAGAGCCGGCGCGCGATGCGCGCCGGCGGCAGGCGCTGGGCGCATTCGGCGACCGCCCCTCCATCGTTCCACACCTCCCCGCGCACGGCGCAGCCGTGTGCACTTCCGTCCCTCGTCTCCTGTCCCCCGTCCCTTCTTCCCCCTCATCTTCTCATCGCATGACCAAGCGCATCGGCCTCGTCGTTGGGCGGGAGTGGTCCTGGCCCCCGGCATTCATCGAGGAAGTGAACAAGCGGGATCAAGGGGTGGTGGCGGAGTTTGCCAAGTTCGGCGGCGATCACCACGATGGCGCGGTGCCGTACGAGGTACTCATCGATCGGATCTCGCACGAGGTCCCGATGTATCGCTCGTACCTCAAAAAGGCGGTGCTCGACGGGGCGACGGTCATCAACAATCCCTTCATGTGGTCGGCGGACGACAAGTTCTTCGAGGCAGCGCTGGCATCGAAGCTTGGCGTTGCCTCGCCGAAGACGGTGCTCCTGCCGAACAGGGACTACGTGCCCGGCATCGTCCCTGACGAGTCGCTCCGCAATCTGAAGTACCCGCTCGACTGGGACAGCCTCGCGTCCTACATCGGGATGCCCTGCATCCTCAAGGATGCGCACGGCGGAGGGTGGAAGGAGGTCTACATCTGCCACACCGTCGAGGAGCTCATCGCGAACTACAACGACTCCGGGCTCCTCACGATGATCGTGCAGGAGTTCATCCAGTGGGACCAGTTCGTGCGCTGCCTCTGCCTTGGCCAGGAGGAGGTGCTTCCGATGCACTACGACCCCAAGGCACGGAAGTACCACGTCGACGACGACTACCTGACGCCGACGATGTACGACCGGATCGTCGCCGACTCGCGCACGCTCTGCTCGGCGTTAGGCTATGACATGAACTCGCTGGAGTTTGCCATCAAGGATGGCGTGCCGTATGCCATCGATTTCATGAATTGCGCCCCTGATATGGACATCTACTCGCTCACGCCGAGATACTTCCAGTGGGTCGTCAACGGCATGGCCGACCTGGCGATCAAGTTGGCGCACGAGCCGCGTCGCACGGCGATAGAGGCCAAATGGTCGGCGCTGTTCACGGCGTCAAGGAGATGAAAGGGGCGGGGGACGGGGGAGGGGGGACGGGAGTGCCGGCGCGCGCTGCGCGCCGGCGTGGGCTCGCGTCCGGTCGCACCCGTCCATTCGCACGCGCATTTCGCGCGCGGCTCCGCCGCCCGCACCCCCGTCTCCCGTCCCCCGTCCCCCGTCCCTCCCCATGTCCGACCTGATCGCCCGCTATCACGACCTGCTCTCCCCGGAGATCGCCGAGGAGACGCACGCGCACATCGAGTCGGCCTTGCGACGCCGTGGACTGATCTTCGACGGACGTCCGTTGTGCACGGTGCTGCGCCCACGACTGACGACTCCCCGTGAGGTCGCGTCGCTGCAGGAGCGCATTCGTCCGCTGATGCGGGCGATGAAGCGTGCGTACGCCCGTGCATTGGCCGACCGCGAGTTTCGCGACCAGTTCGGGCTGCTCGACTGGGAGGAAACGCTGCTCGACGACGCCCCGGGCTACGACTGGCCGTCGCCGACGTCGCGTCTGGACTTCTTCTACGTGCCCGGCACGGGGCAACTAGGTCTCACCGAGTACAATGCGGAGACGCCGGCGGGAGCGGCGTACAACGACGCGCTCACCGACACCTTCATCGACGCGCCGGCGGTCCGGGAGTTCTCGCGCAGTCATGAGATCATGACGCTGCCGTCGCTCCCCGGCGTGGTGGGGTCGATCCTTGCAGCCTGGCAGGAGTTCTCCGGCGGCCGCAACCGTCCGCGGATCGCGATCCTCGACTGGGACGACGTCCCGACGCGCACCGAGTTCGAACTCTACCGCGAGCGTTTCGCCACGCTCGGGCTCGAGGCGGTCATCGACGACCCGAGGCGCTGCGAGTATCGCGGGGGGAAGCTCTGGGTGGCCGGCCAGCCGGCAGACCTGATCTACAAGCGGGTCCTCATCAGTGAATTGATCGAGACGTGCGGGATCGACCACGACGTCGTGCGCGCAGTGCGCGAGCGCGCCGTCTGCCTCGTCGACGGCTTCCGCTGCAAGATCCTGCACAAGAAAGCGTCGCTCGCCGTGCTGTCGGACGAGGCCAACGCCGAGCTATTCCATCCTGACGAACTGGGAGCGATCCACGACTGCGTGCCATGGACGCGCGTGGTCCGCGAACGGACCACCAGCTACAACGGCACGACGATCGACCTGGTGCCGTGGATGATCGACCACAAGGATGAACTCGTCCTCAAGCCGAACGACGAATACGGGGGCAAGGGAATCACCCTGGGCTGGACGGTGAACGGCACCGAGTGGGACGCCGCCATCCGCGACGCTCTCGCGCAGCCCTTCATCGTGCAACGAAAGGTGGCGATTCCGAGCGAGCCATTCGCGAGCTGGAGCGACGGCCGCCTGCACATCCTCGATCGTATGCTCGACACGGCCCCGTTCGTGAGCCACGGGGACTACATGGAAGGGATGCTGACTCGCCTCTCCACCTCGGCATTGCTCAATGTGACGGCGGGTGGCGGAAGTACCGTCCCCACGCTGGTGGTACAACCCCGTTAGTCGCGCGCGCTCGTCTTCTCGTCTTCTCGTCTTCTCGTCTTCTCGTCTTCTCGTCCTCCCAAGATGAAACCGCCCAGCCTAACGATCGGCGTCGAGGAAGAGTACCAGATCATCGATCCCAAGACGCGGGGTCTGCAGTCGTACATCACGCAGATCCTCGAGTCGGGACACATAGTCCTGGAGCAGGTCAAGCCGGAGTTGCATCAGTCGATCGTCGAGGTCGGGACGAACGTCTGCAACACTCCGGCCGAGGTGAAGGCCCAGCTCATACAGCTGCGGGGCGGCGTCATGGAGCTCGCCGCCAGGCGCGGCCTGAAGATTGCCGCTGCCGGGACGCACCCCTTCTCGCACTGGGCGGAGCAGGAGATCACGCAGCTCGACCGTTACATCGGGACGAAAGAGGCGATGCAGCAGCTCGCGCAGCAGCTGCTGATCTTCGGGACGCACGTGCACATCGGGATCGAGGACCGCGAGTTCCTCATCGACGCCTGCAACGTCTCCCGCTACTTCCTCCCGCATCTGCTCTGTCTCTCCACCAGCTCGCCGTTCTGGATCGGGCGCAAGACAGGGCTCAAGTCGTATCGGAGCGCCGTCTTCCGGGCCTTTCCACGTACGGGTATCCCGCGCTTCCTGTCGTCGTGGGCCGAGTACGACAACTACATCAAGACGCTGGTCGCCACTAACTGCATCCCGAACGGCTCAAAGATCTGGTGGGACGTTCGCCCCCATCACCAATTCCCGACCCTCGAGTTCCGCATCTGCGACGTCTGCACGCGGGTGGACGAAGCGGTCTGCATCGCCGCCATCCTGCAGGCACTCGTCTTCAAGCTCTGGAAGATGCGGCGTGACAACACGACCTGGCGCATCTACTCCGCAGAACTGCTCGACGAGAACAAGTGGCGCGCCGTGCGCTACGGACTCGAAGGGAACCTGATCGACTTCGGCAAGAACGTCGAACTCCCCGCCTCGGTCCTGATTCGCGAGCTGATCGAGTGGTTCCTCGACGACGTGCTCGACGAACTCGGCAGCCGCAAGGAGGTCGAGTACGCCTTCACCATCCTCGAGCACGGCTCAAGCGCCGACCGGCAGATCCGGGCGTACGAGGAATCCGGCGGGAACCTCGAGGCGGTGGTGGACCATTTGATTCGGGAGACGGAAGAGGGCGTGGTGTAAGGGAGAAGACGAGAATCTGCGGACAAGCAGCTTGTTGTAGGCAGTGCATTAGAGGGCACTGATCAATCGGGTGTGAGGGGCAGTCGGCCCGCGCCGACACTGTACCTAAGGGGGGGGACGGCCGTGATACTGGCACGATCGAACCCGACGGCTAGCTTGCGGCGCTTGAATTGCATGTGACGTCCGGCAGGCGGATACGCCAAGCGTGACAGATCGGGGACGGCGAGGATCGGGACATCTCCCGACGCGCACGCGCCCGCAGGCACACACTACAGGGGGCGCCACGAGCGCCCCCTGACACGTCGGAGAAATGCATGTCCCAGCGTCCGGTTATCGGCGTTACCACGCAGACCTTACACTCGATCGACGGTATTCCGGCCGGGCTGCCGCAGTCGGTCGTGATGAATCAGCGCTACTACATTGCCGTTGCGATGAGTGGCGCCGCGCCGATCCTCATCCCGCTCCTGGACGACGAGCCGGAGGCGCTCCGCGGGGCCTACGACGCGTGCGATGGGATCCTGATCCCCGGCGGCGTCGATGTGGATCCGCGGTACTTCCAGGAAGCGCCGCATCCCAAGCTTGGGCGCATCGATCCTGCGCGCGACCGGACGGAGATGCAGCTGGCCCGATGGGCGATCGACGATCACAAGCCGATCCTCGGGCTGTGCCGTGGCCTGCAGGTGATCAACGTCACCCTGGGCGGGACGCTCTACCAGGATCTAGAGGATCAGTATCCCGACGCCATCAAGCACGACTACTTCCCGAACTACGGCTTCGAGCGCGACCACCTGGCGCACGAGGTCACGCTGACCAAGGGGAGCCGCCTCCGCCATCTGATGGAGTTGGACACGATCCACGTGAACTCGATGCATCACCAGGGGATCAAGACGCTGGCGCCATCGCTCATGGCCTCGGCGGTTGCGCCTGACGGATTGGTGGAGGCCGCCGAACTGGAGGGCGACTACTTCTGCGTCGGCGTCCAGTGGCATCCTGAGG
Organism: Gemmatimonadota bacterium; assembly: GCA_040007995.1. GTDB lineage: Bacteria > Gemmatimonadota > Gemmatimonadetes > Gemmatimonadales > Gemmatimonadaceae > SCN-70-22. The sequence goes on from JBDTUA010000034.1 coordinate 10,374, forward strand.
TCTTCGAGCTATCGGATCCACACACGCGACATGTCTTTCGCGAGTTTGTCGCCGCGGCCGCACGATTCGGCGGTAAATAGCGCGAGTGGCAGTTCGGGGAACGGCATGAACTGAGGGGGGCGCTAGACAGCGCTCCCCTCTGCGTTCCGGCACCAGAGTCGCGAGCTATGGCGCGCGGGTATAGACCCGTACGTAGTCGACCAGCATCGTCGCCGGCAGTACGGTATCCGCCGTCGGGTCGCCGTCGAACGTTCCTCCCACTGCCAGGTTGAGGATCACAGAGAACGACCGGTCGAAGGCCCACGTCCCGCGCGCCTCTACCGCTTTCCTGGTCAGAACGAAGTGTTCCCGGTCGTCGACCGAGAAGCGCACCACGCTGCTGTCCCACTCCATCGAATACCGGTGGAAGTCCGCGGTGAAGTTAACGCCGGCGGGCGTGTGCGCGTGCATGAGGGCCCCTCGTCCGCTGAAGCCGGGGCCGTGAACGGCCGAGCTGACATTCCCCGGCATGCTGCCGTGATGCTCCATGATGTCCAACTCGCCGCAGTCGGGCCATCCCAGCGACGGAGGGCCTTCGCCGAGCATCCAGAAAGCGGGCCACAGTCCCTGGCCGGTCGGGAGCCGAATGCGCGCCTCGACGCGTCCGAAGCGCACCGAGACCTTTCCCTTCGTCTTGAGCTTCGCCGAGGTGTAGCGACAGGGCCCGTAGTAGCATCTGGCACCGTCGGTGGAAAGGCGCGCCGTGATGGCCAGCGTCCCTCGTCCAGTCAGCGCCGCGTTGGCGAGGTCGCTGGTATACTGCTGCTTTTCCTCGTTGCCCCATCCGCAGTTGCCGGCGGTGCAACCATCCCCGTGATCGAACGTCCAGGAACGTCGATCCACCGGCGCGCCTGCCTCGCCGTCGAACTCGTCGCGCCAGACGAGCGACCAGCCCGCACTCGCCGACCGAGCGGCGGGCGGTGGTGCCCGTTGCAGACGAGCGCGAGGAGGAGCGGTCGTCGGCGTGACGAGCGCCCGGTCGAGCGACCGGTCGTGCGCCGCCGCCGTACTCGGTCGTCCCCAGAGTCGCGGGACAAGCAGGGCGGACGCCGCGATGGCGACGAGTCCGCCGCCAACCACGAGCCGAGTTCGCGGTCGTGTGCTGCTCTTCACCAGCGCTCCGGTCGTAGGGTGGGGACAAGTCTCGCCCACATCTCCCGATGAGACAATGCACTTGCGGCTGTCGTGCCAATCCGGAAGTTACGCAGTGCTGTCCCGATCCTCTCGGGTCACGTGTCTCGCGTCAGCGCATCATGCAACGAATCGCCCGCCGTCTCGCCGCCCCGAAGCTGTCTGCAGCCTCGATACCCGTCCGCTATCGACGGGGTCCGCCGCTCCTCGCGCTGGCGATGCTCGCTCCGGCGACGTCGCCGGCATTGGCACAGCGGCAGTCACCGCTCCCCGCGCCGGTCACCAACAACACGGTAGCGAGCGGCCGGGTCGCGGGAGCCTGGTGGATCTTCTCGGCGCTTGGCGTCGACAGCACGAAGCGCTGGTCCGGTATCACGCGTCGCGCGGTCGCGTGGTCGTCGCGCACGCGTGCGTGGCGGACGCTGCCGGACGTTCCCGGCGCCGAGGGTCGTCTGGCCGCCACGTCGCAGTTCGTGCGAGGACAATGGTTCGTCTTCGGCGGCTACACCGTGGACTCGGCCGGCCAAGAACACTCGGTTCCATCGGTGAACATCTACGAGCCGGTGACCAATCACTGGAAGCTGGGGCGCGACATGCCGGTCCCGGTCGACGACGCCGTGAGCGGCGTCTATCGCGACTCACTCGTGTACGTGATCTCCGGATGGCACGAGACAGACAACGTGCGGGATGTACAGCTGTACGACGTCGTGCGGGATGCCTGGTCGGTCGGCACTCCGATCCCCGGCCCCGGCGTGTTCGGGCACACCGGTGAACTTGCGGGGCAGACCATCGTCTTCATCGACGGCGCCGTTCGGCAGAAGGGGCCGGTTCGGTATCGATTGCGGCCGCAGACCTGGGTGGGGACGATCGATGCGGGCGCGCCCGCGCGGATTACGTGGCGCGAAGGACCTCCGCACCCCGGGCCGCCGCTCTACCGCGCGGCTGCGGGACGCTGTGGACCGCGTCTCATCTTCGCCGGGGGAACGAGCAATCCCTACAACTACAATGGGATGGGTTACGACGGACAACCGTCGATGCCGTCCGCGGCCGTCCTGGCATTCGAGACGCAACGCTCCGTCTGGCAGTCGCTCCCCCCGATGGCCGTCGCGACGATGGATCATCGGGCACTTGCCGTGGTTGGGGACACCGGATGGGTGGTAGCGGGCATGCGCGCGCACCAGCGCGTGACTGCGTCCGCGGAGCCTGTCACGTTAGGCAGCTGCGCCCCATGAGCTTGACGCACGGCTCCCCCGAATTCGCCTTCTTCCCATCATTCCCATGCTGACGTTTCGCCGCTCTCTTCGCCGCTCCTTTGGCCGCTCCCTTCGCATCGCCCTGCTGGCCACTTTCCTGCTCCCGGTCGCCCTCCTCGCGCAGGGGTCATCGTCCGGATCGCGCGACGCCGACGAGGTGCGGGCGACGCTGACGCAGATGTGGCAGGCGATCGAGGCCGGCGACGCCGAGCGGTATGCGTCGTTCGTACACCCGGACTTCGCGCAGTTCGGTGAGACCGACGCGTATCTGTCGGAAGGAAAGGAGATGGAGGTGCGCTCGATGATCGACTACCTGCAGCGGGCCAAGGGCGTGCGCACCGACATGCACAACAGCCAGGTCACCGTGCGTGGGACGGTCGCCTGGATTACGTACTACTGGACCGACGGCGGTACGGTTGACGGGAAGAAGTTCTCGAGCCGCGGCAAGTCGACCCGGATCTTCGTGAAGGAGCATGGGCGCTGGTTGTGCATCCACGGCCACTACACGCTTGCCCCATGATGGGCATCGACCGCGACCACGCCAGTCCGCCAGTCGCAGAAACCCTCGCGTGACGTCGGGGAATCCCACCTTTCGCGTGCCATCCGGGTGCGCGAGAGTATGGATATGGCTCGCGGCATCGACGACGCACAGTTCACGGACGAGGACTTCGCGCGCTTTCAGGCGCGACTGCGCGAGAATCTCGCGGCATTGCGCCTCGTACTCGCGCGGCCGGGCTTCGGCGCGGGCGAGGTCACACTCGGCGCCGAGCTTGAGCTGTGCATCGTGGACGAGCGGGGGCGCGCGAAGGGGCTCAATCGCGACATTCTTGCGTCGCAGGTCGATCCGCGGCTCACCCTGGAGCTGAACAAGTTCAATCTCGAGTACAATCTCACGCCGGTGCTGGCGGCGGGGCGTCCGTTCGCGGCGCTCGAGCGAGAGCTGGAGCTGGCACTGCAGTCGCTGAACGAGACGGCAAGTCCGCTCGGCGCTCGTGTCATTCCGATCGGGATTCTTCCGACGCTGACGCCCGACGACGTCGCGACGACGGCGCTGACCGACTTTCCGCGATATCGCGCGCTCTCCGAAGGCATGCGGCGGGCGCGCCGCACGCCGTTCCACATTCGCATCGACGGTGTCGACCCCCTCCAGATGGAAGGCGACGACGTCACGCTGGAGGGGGCCAATACTTCATTCCAGCTGCACCTCCGCGTGTCGCCGCAGGAGTTCGCGACGACATACAACGCGGCGCAGCTGGCGACCGCCGTTACCCTCGCCGTCAGCGGCAACTCGCCGATCTTCTGCGAGCACCGATTGTGGGAGGAGACACGCGTGGCCCTGTTCAAGCAGGCGCTCGACGTGCGCGACCTGGTGGAGAACATCTGGCGTCCTCCCGCCCGGGTGAGCTTCGGGCACGGGTGGGTGCGGAACGGGGCGTACGAACTGTTCGCCGAATCGGTGGCGGTCTTTCCGCCGATCTTTCCGCAATGCGGTGACGAAGACGCGGTGGCGACGGCGGAACGCGGGGACTGCCCGCAGCTCGAGGAGCTGCGCCTGCAGCAGGGGAGTGTGTGGCGCTGGAATCGGGCCGTATACGATCCGTGCGGCGACGGTCACCTGCGCATTGAATTTCGCGCCCTCCCCGCGGGGCCCACTCCCATCGACATGGTGGCAAACGCGGCCTTCCTTATCGGGCTCACGATCGCGTTGCGCGACGACATCAACCGCATCCTCCCGGCGTTTCCCTTCGAGTACGCCGCCTGGAACTTCTATCGGGCGGCGCAGCGGGGACTGGATGCGCAGCTGCTCTGGGCATCGGAAGTCGCGCCGTCGCCGGTGACGGTCGGCGCGCGTGCGCTGGTGGGCCGCTTCCTCCCCGTGGCGGCGCGCGGGCTGGCCACGTTAGGCGTGGATGCAGCGGAGATCGGACGCCTGCTCTCGGTGATCGCCGGCCGGCTGGAGAACGGGCAGACGGGGGCGCGCTGGCAACGCACGGCGCTCGACCGCTGCCTTACGCACCTGCCTCGGCGCGAGGCGCTGGGTTGCATGATGGAGGGGTACATCGCGCGCGCTTCTACGGGACGCCCGGTGCATGAGTGGGAGGAGTGGCCGGGCTGAGCGGACCTTCCGCTGCCCGGTGACGAGCGCTTTTGTTCGGCGTGGGCGCGGCGCATGGCGCCATTCCTCGCCCCGCACTAGCTGAACCCTTCGCCACCTCGCTCGTGACACAGACCGCTTCGACGCCGAATCCGCACCTGGATGTCGACGCCATCCTGTTCGACCTGCTCACTGCACTGCTCGACTCCTGGTCGCTGTGGAATGCGGCGGCCGGGAGCGCCACCGAGGGTCGTTGCTGGCGGCAGCACTACCTCGAGCTCACGTACGCGGCGGGCAACTACCGTCCCTATGCGGCGCTGGTGCACGAGTCCGCGGCCGTCGCCGGGCTCCCGTCCGCGATCGCCGATGCCCTGCTCGAGTCCTGGGACCGCATCGAGCCCTGGCCGGAAGTCGCTGAGGTGCTTCGATCGTTAGGCGGCAGGCGACGCATCGGAGTGGTGACCAATTGTTCGACGACACTGGCGGCGCGCGCCATCGCGCGGCTCGGCTATCCCGTGGACGTCGTGGTGGCCGCGGAACGCGCCGGAGCCTACAAGCCGGATGCGAGACCCTACCAGCTGGCGCTCCGGGAGTTGGGGTTGCCGCCGGCGCGCGTGCTGTTCGTCGCCGGATCGCCGTATGACATCCCGGGCGCCGGGGGCGTCGGGATGCCGGTCGTGTGGCACAATCGGTTGCAGCTGGTGCGGCCGCCGGGAGTGGGAGAACCGTACCGCGAGATCGCGTCGCTTCACGCACTGCGTCCCCTGCTCGCCGACTAACGCGGCGTGCAGCGCGCGGCGTGCGCGGCTCAGCGCCGCGCCAATGCGCGACGCGCGAACATCAGGGCGTCGGTGAGCGCTTGTTCGGTCACCGGCTTCGAGATGTGGTCGTCCATGCCGGCGGCAAGGCAGGCCGCGCGATCCTCCGTCATCGCGTTGGCCGTGAGTGCGACGATCGGGATCCGAGCCCCGTCGCGCTCCCCCTTCCGGATCACGCGTGTGGCCTCAAGCCCGTCCATTTCGGGCATCTGGCAATCCATGAGGATGAGATCGTAGGCTCCCCCGCTCCAGCGGCGCACCGCCTCACGTCCATCTGAGGCGACATCCACGGTACACCCGAGATGGGAGAGCAGGGAGACTGCGACGACCTGGTTGATCATGTTGTCCTCGGCTACGAGGACATGCGGGACCCGAGGGAGATCTGCGCTCCCGAGGCGGAGGTTGCTGACGGCGAGCGCCGACCACGTGGGGGCGTCGACCGCCGGCGCGGGCGGATTCGTGGCAGGAAGCGGCAGCGACATGGAGAAGCAGGACCCGACGCCCACCGTGCTGCTCACGATCAAGCTGCCATGCATCATTTCCGCGAGACGCTTCGAGATCACCAGGCCGAGCCCGGTGCCACCGTGCCGGCGCGTGGTGGATCCATCCGCCTGCGTGAACGGGGAAAAAAGCCGATTGATGGTATCCTGCGAGAGGCCGATGCCCGTGTCGGTCACCTTGAGCACGATCTGCGACGCGCCGTCGCTGCCGGCCGCTGGAGTGGCTGAAATCGACACACTGCCCTGGTCGGTGAACTTGATCGCGTTGCCGACCAGGTTGAGCAGCACCTGACGAACGCGCCCGCCGTCGCCCATGACCCAGCGCGGGCAATCGGGATGAATCTCGACCGTCAGCGAGAGCCCGGCGATGTCGGCAGCCGCCGCGACCGTCTCGCGCACCTCCTCGAGCAAGGTGATGAGGTCGAAGGGCTCGGTGTCGATGCTCAGCTTGCCGGCCTCAATCTTCGAGAAGTCGAGGACGTCGTTAATGATGCGAAGCAGCGCTTCGCCGGAACGCTGCAGGATGCGCACGCGCCCCATCTGCTCCTCCGTGAGCGGCGAGTGCAGGAGCAGCTGCGCCATGCCGAGCACGCCGTTCATCGGTGTGCGCAACTCGTGACTCATCGTGGCGAGGAATTCACTCTTGGCGCGTGCCGCCTCCTCGGCGCGATCACGGGCGACCGAGAGCTGTGCGGCGTGCGACTGCAGCTCGGTCCGCGCCGTCTCGAGGTCGCTCACGTGCTGGCGCAGGCGACGGTCCGCTTCCACCCGGTCGGTGATGTTCCGCACGACGCCGCTGAACAGCGTGCGATCGCTGAGTCCGACGTCGGCGACAACGAGCTCTACGAGGAATCCCTCCCCCGACTGGCGCCGCCCCTCGGTCTCCAGTCGACGGCTGAGGACGGGGCCTACGCGATACTCCCCGGAATGTCGCGTCAGCGCGCCCGGGGAGAGGAAAGGGAAGATCGAGGTGATGTTCTTCCCCTCCAGACCATTGGCGTCGAGGCCGAACATCTGCTCGGCGGCGGGATTGGTCGCCTCGATCGTCCCTGCCTCGTCGAACGTGACGACGCCATCGGCCATCGAGTTGAGCACGGCCCTGAGTCGCGCATCGCGCGCGAGCAGTCGATCCGACAGGTCGGACAGCCGACGATCGGCGAAGGTGGCGACCAGCGTCAGGCTCACGAGGATCGTCACCGCGGACGTGACGAGGGTGAGGAGCGTGGACGAGGGGAGGACGTCGGTGTCGATCGGGAGCGTCGGGTCGGCGAAGACGCGAGCGGCATGCATCGCGGTGAAGTGCATTGCCGACACGGCGCCACCCAGGATGAGGGCGCGCACCCCCTGCCGCGCAACGGGTGGCAGACTTGAGCGCCGCATCGCCGGGCGAAGGCTGAGCACGACGATCGCGAGCACGACGGCGACGACGAGCGAAAGGCCGAACTGCACGGGACGATAGTACAGCACCGCGCTCATGCGCATCGCTTCCATCGCGGTGAAGTGCATGGTCCCGATCCCGGCCACCATTGCGAGTCCGCCGAGCGCGGTCGCGCCGGCCGTCCGGTGCGGAGCGCTCAGGAACTGCAAGGCGACGGCGCTCGCGAAGATCGCGGGAAAGACGGAGACCAGCGTCGTGACGATGTCGTAGGCGACCGGAACGGGGAGATGCCATGACAGCATCCCGACGAAGTGCATCGCCCAGATCCCGATCCCCATGGACAGGGCGCCCACCGCCAACCACCAATGACGTGTCCGCTCGTCGATGGAGACGTGGATGCGCTCCGCGACCGAGAGCGCCGCGAACGCGGCGAGCACGGCGATCGCGATCGCGACAACGACCAGCGATGAGTGATGGGAACTGTGGAGCGCGGGGCTTAGCGCCACACTGTCAGGAAGAAAGCGCCACACGGCGGGTTCGGGCAGGCGGAAACTCGATTGGGATGCATAGGCCGCGCAGTGGCGACCGTCCCCGTGAGTATCGGCACCGGTCCCGAAGAGTCAAAGCGTGAAAAACGTGGAAGACATTGGGCCGCTCCAACCCCGTCGCGCGACGGTGCGTCGCCGTCTCCCGTGGCGACGCTAGGACGCTCCGCTTAGCAGGTCGAGGAGGGAAAGCGCGAGCACCTGGGTGGCGCGCACCAGCTCATCGATGTCGCACCATTCATCCGGTTGGTGAGAGAGCTCCAATCGCCCAGGGCCATAGGCGACGCACTGGACGATGCCGCCGAGGCGGGTGACGTGTTTGTGATCATACGTCCCGGGTGAGGCGACGATGCCCGGCGCGCGTCCTACCACCTCGACAATGCCGGCGGCGAGCGAGGCCACGAGAGGCGAACCGTCCGGCGTACGGACCGGGGGAACGACCATCAGGTCGCGCACCGTGAAGCGCGCCTCCGGGAGTCGTCGCTGCACCGTGGCCAGGAGTTCGGCAATCTCGCCTTGCACCATGTCGAGCCTTTCTTCCTCCAGGTACCGCCGGTCAAACGTCGCCGTGCATGTGTCGGCCACGCACGGTGTCTGCTCCTCGTGCCCGCCCTGCCCCCCGACGATGCTGTTGATGTTGATGGTAGCGTGGCGCGCCCCGGCGGGGACTACCGGCATGGCGGTGATGCGCGCCGCGAGCACAGGTTGCAGCTGGTCGCGCACCTCGTGCAGGAACTCACCCATGTGCGCAATCGCGCTCGCGCCGAGGAACGGCATGCTTCCGTGGGCGCTGCGCCCGTGCGCGGTCACCTCAAACCAGTACACGCCGCGGTGCCCGATGCAGATCCGGTCGACCTGGAGCGGCTCCGGGATGATGACGAAGTCGGCGGAACGCGACGTGAGACGCCCGATGCGGGCCAGGTGCGCCACCCCGGCCCACCCTCCGCTCTCCTCGTCGACCGTTCCGCTGATCTCGACGGTTCCCACCAACGTGATCCCCGCGCGTCGGATGGCTTCTGCCGCGAAGACGGCGGCGGCGATTCCGGCCTTCATGTCGGACGCCCCTCGCCCGTAGATGCGACCGTCGCGCACCGTCCCGCCGAACGGATCGCAGGTCCAGCCGTTCCCCGCGGGAACGACGTCGAGATGGCCATTCAGGTGCACGCATGGCCGGTCGACGCGCCCTCTCCGGCGACCGATGACGTTCACCCGGGGATGCGCGGGCGAATGCTCCGGACGCTCTGTCGCGGTGTAGTACTCGACGTTGAACCCGGAACGCTGCAGCGTATCGCCGAGCAGGCGTGCGCACGGCTCGTACGCATCTCCTGGGGGATTGATCGTCGGGATCCGCAGGAGCGACTGGGTGAGCGAGACAATCTCGTCGCGCGCCGCCTCGACGGCTCGCAGCACGGAGTCCCGCGCGGTAGGTTTGGCCATCTCGCCTATGTAAAGTGGTCGCTGCCTGACGAGCCACGGGTCCCCAGCTCGTGAGCGGCGGTCGATGACCGACTCGTGGTTGACTGCGTGGTTTACTGCGTGGTTGACTGCGTGCTTTACAAGGAGTCCGCCACCCGCGCGGAAGCGACGCGAACGACGAAACCCATCATGGCCAATGGACTATCTCGGCCGCAACCGCGGCGCGCGCAGGGGAACACGTCGAGATGGCGGCGGATGCTGCTGGTCGTCGGTCTCTCCGGCGTGTCGTGCATGCCGTGGACGTCGACGGCCCAGGCACCGCCCCCGAGCGCTGTGACATCGACCGAGGGCGGGCTGACCGCCGTCCGCGGCGTTCTGGTCGGACAATTCACCCTCAGCGAACGGCCCACGGGGTGCACGGTCGTCATCGTGCCCAAGGGCGCGGTGGCGGGCGTGGATGTTCGTGGGTCCGCGCCGGGGACGCGCGAGACCGACCTGCTGAACCCGATCAACACGGTGTCGGTGGTGCATGGCATCCTGCTCACCGGCGGGAGCGCCTTCGGGCTCGATGCGGCGGGCGGCGTCATGCGCTATCTCGAGGAGCAGAACATCGGCTTCGACATGCGCGTCGTTCGCGTCCCCATTGTCCCGGCAGCCGTCATCTACGATCTGGGGATCGGCGATCCCAAGGTCAGGCCTGACGCGGAGTGCGGCTATCGCGCCGCCAAGAGTGCGTCGCCGGGCCCGATCGCCGAGGGAAGCGTCGGCGCCGGCGCGGGCGCAACGGTCGGCAAGCTGTTCGGTGCTGCACGGGCGATGAAGGGGGGCGTCGGCACCGCCGCCATCACGCTTCCCGACGGGCTGACGGTCTCGGCGATCGTGGTGGTCAACGCCGTTGGCGACGTGATCGATCCATCGACGGGAGCCGTCGTGGCGGGGGTGCGGGGGACCGACGGATACACACTGTCCGACGCGCGTCGCCTGATCCGGGCGGGGGCGACGCGCCCGTCCGCGCGGACTGGGGAGAACACGACCATCGGGGTGGTGGCCACGAATGCGACGCTGACGAAGGCGCAGGCGACGAAGGTCGCGCAGATGGCCCACGATGGGATGGCGCGGGCGATCTCGCCGGCGCACACGATGGGCGACGGCGACACGATCTTCTCGCTGGCGACGGGCGAGCGCGCCGAAGCGGCCGACGTTACCACGATCGGCGCGCTGGCGGCCGACGTCCTGGCCCAGGCGATCCTGCGCGCCGTGCGCTCGGCGACGAGCCTTGCGGGCTATCCGTCGGTGCGGGACCTCGCGGCGAGGCGTTAGGCTGCCCCCCGATCGCGGTGACCTACCACCTCCCACTCCTGCTCGGCTATTCGGCTCTGATGATCGCCCTCGGCGCGTTCATCGGGCGCCGCGTGCAGAATACCGAGGGGTTCTTCGTCGCGTCGCGGGGACTGGGGCCGGGGCTGCTGTTTGCGACGCTCCTCGCCGCCAACATTGGCGCGGGCTCCACGGTCGGGGCGGCGGGGCTCGGCTATCGGGACGGCGTGTCGGCCTGGTGGTGGGTGGGGGCGGCGGCGATCGGCTCGCTGGTGCAGGCGTTCTGGGTGGGGCCGTGGATGCGCCGCGAAGCAGCTGCGCGTGGTCTCAAGACCGTCGGCGATTACCTGGAGCAGCGGTATTCGACATCAGTGCGGGTGATCGTCGCGACGCTGCTCTGGTTCGGCACGCTGGCCATCCTTGCCGGGCAGCTGATTGCCATTTCGACATTGCTGACGGTTGTGGCAGGGCTGCCGAAGTGGGCCGGGTGCGTGCTCGGCGGCGTGGTGATCACCGCGTACTTCGCGGCGGGAGGCCTGCTCTCGAGTGCGTGGGTCAACCTGTTGCAGCTCACGGTCCTGCTGCTGGGCTTTGCGATCGCGGTGCCGTTTGCGCTCTCGCATGCGGGGGGGTGGTCAGGCGTCGTGGCCGCGGTGGACGCGGGAAGTGCGGCGGCGCCGCCGCCCGGTCCCGGCTTCTGGAATTTCTGGCACAATGGGGCGTCGGGGTGGTCGTATCTCGCGCTGCTGGGACCGGCGTTCGTCGTCTCGCCAGGATTGCTGCAGAAGATCTTCGGGGCGCGCGATGACCGGGCGGTTCGCCTCGGAACAGGTGCAAACGCAGTCGTCCTCCTCGTCTTCGCCTGCGTCCCGCCGATGGTCGGAATCATTGCCCGTGCCCTGCACCCCGGACTGGCAAGCGAGCAGCTTGCGCTCCCTACGTTGCTGCTGCTCGATGTCCCCGTCGCGGTCGGGGCGCTGGGGCTGGCGGCGCTCTTCTCGGCGGAAGTCAGCACCTCCGATACGATCCTCTTCATGCTCGCCACCTCGCTGTCGCAGGATCTCTACAAGCGCTTCGTGAATCCGGAGGCGAGCGATGCGCGGGTGCTGCGCGTGGCCCGCAGCGCGGCGGTCGTGGGGGGGGTGCTGGGAATCCTCGTAGCGCTGGTGGCGCAGACGATCATCGGGACGCTCTCGTTCTTCTACAGCGTGCTGGGCGTCTGCCTGTTCGTACCGGTGCTGGCCGGGCTCTTCACGCGACGATTCGGGGCGGGGGAGGCGATAGCGGCGATTGCCGGTGGAATGCTGGTCATGCTCTCGTTGCAACTGACGGTCGGCGCCTCGGGTGTGCGCGGAGTCACGCCGGCGCTTGCCGGGGTGCTGACCTCGGTGCTGGTGGCGATCGTTGCACACCTGGCGATGCGCGTCGCGCGGCCGGGTGCGCGCCACACCACATGACATGAATCACGGGATGGCGACATGACGAGTGACATGTTTCGGCTGGACGGACGCGGGGTGGCGGTGGTCGGGGCGGGGTCGGGCATTGGCGAGGCCGTGGCGCGCGCCTGCGCGCGCCAGGGGGCACGCGTGGCGTGCCTCGACATCCAGGCCGAGGACGCCCAGCGGGTGGCGGCGTCCATCGGTGAGGCGGGGCGCGCGGCCCACTCGCAAGAGCTGGACATCGTCGACGCTTCTGCGACCCATGCGGCGCTCGACGAGGCACGCATGCGTCTCGGGCGGCTCGATGCCGTCGTGTGCACCCCGGGCATCAACGTCCGGAAACCGATCCTCAACTACAAGGAGGATGAAGTCGACCGCGTCCTTCGCGTAAATGTGAAGGGAACCTTCAATGTGCTCCAGGCCGCCGGTCGAATCCTCACGGCGCAGCGCTCCGGCAGCATCGTCCTGTTCTCGTCTATCCGTTCGCAGGTCGTCGAGCCTGGCCAGGCGGTCTATGCGGCGACCAAGGCGGCGATCGTCCAGATGGCGCGCACCGCCGCCGCCGAGTTCGCGCCGTCGGGAGTGCGCGTGAACGCGGTCGGGCCCGGCGTGGTGGAGACGCCGCTGACTGCGCCGATCAAGGCGAACGCGGAATGGTACGACGCCTATGCCGCGAGGAGCGCGATGCAGCGATGGGCGATCCCCGACGAGATGGCCTGGCCGACCGTCTTCCTGCTCTCGGACGCGGCGAGTTACATCACCGGCACGGTGCTGTTTGTCGATGGCGGATGGCTGGCGGTGGATGGGCGATTCACCCCGCCGGGGATGACACCATGACCGCCGGGCCGGCGCAGGTCGAGCGCCGCGAACTGGCGCCGGGCCTGTCGATCGCACGCGCCGTCACCGGGATGTGGCAGGTCGCCGACATGGAACGCGACGGTCGGGTCATCGACATCGAGGCGGTTGCAGGGGCGATGGCTCCGTACGTAAACGCCGGATTCACCACCTTTGACATGGCCGATCACTACGGCTCGGCGGAGGTGGTGGCGGGACGCTTTCGCGCAATGGCGGCGGCCGCCGGTGAAGCGAGGGTGGAATTGCTCACCAAGTGGGTCCCGAAGCCGGGGCCGGTGAGCCGCGCCGATGTGCGCACTGCGGTGGAGCGTGCCCTCGGTCGCCTGCAGGGGCGGACGATCGACCTCATGCAGTTCCACGCCTGGAGCTTTGCCGACCCTCGCTGGCTGGATGCGCTCGGCTATCTCGACGAGCTGCGCGCCGAGGGAATGATCCGTCACCTCGGCCTCACGAACTTCGACACTGCGCACCTGCG